>NZ_CP083459.1:0-300000 GCF_020229735.1 Deinococcus taeanensis
CGAGGATGACCTGCACCTCTCGCAGGAAATCGCTCACCGAGCGGCGCTCGCGCTGGATACGGCGCAGCTTTACGAAGCGGCAGCCCTGAGCGAGCAGCGACACCGCGCGCTGGTTGAGTCCACCTCGGAAATGGTGTGGACCTGCACCCCCACGGGAGCGTTCAGTGAAGATCAGCCGGGTTGGCGCGCCTTTACCGGGCAGACCACCGAGGAGCTGCTCGGGTGGGGCTGGCTGGACGCAATTCATCCAGCGGACCGGGCCCGCATTCAGCGCGACTGGCAGCGGGCGCAGGAGACGCAGACGCTGTACGTCGCGGAGGAGCGCCTCAGGCGCCGTGATGGGCAGTACCGCGTCATGCAGGTGCGCGCCGCCCCGATCCCTGACCGGGACGGTTCCATTCGTGAGTGGGTCGGCGCACACAGCGACGTCACGGAACACAAGCTGGCGGAAATGCAGCTGCGCCGCAGCGAGGAACGCTTCCGGCGTCTCGTCGAGGCGAGCCCCACCGGGATCGCCATCGGCGCGCTGGACGGCACCCTGCAGCTGCCCAACGACGCGTACCTCCGGATGCTGGGGTGGACGCGCGAGGACTACGATGCGGGCAGCGTGAACTGGGCGGCGCATACGCCCCCGGAGTACGCGGCGGCCGACGAACAGGCCTTCCGGCAGGCGGTTGAACAGGGGACGTCCGAGCCGTACGAGAAGGACATGCTCCGCCGGGACGGAACCCGCTTTCCGGTCGGACTGGTGCTCGCGCGCAGCGATCAGCATGATGAGACGTTCGTGGTGGGGTACGTGCAGGACCTCAGCCTGCAGAAAGCGGCGGAGCGGGCGCTGCGTGAGCACGGTCAGGATCTCGAACGCCGCGTGGCGGAACGGACCCGCACGCTGACGGAACGCACCGCGGCTTTGGACGCCTTCGTGCATTTCACCGAGCTCGCGGCCACCACGACGCGCCTGGAGGACCTCACGCAGCACGCGGTGGACGTGCTGCGCGCCACGGTCGGCCCGGTCAGCGTCGCGTACTACGAGCTGCGGGGGCAGCTGTGGCAGGCGGTTGCCTGGTCTGAGGACATTCCGCAGGAGGCGCTCGCCATGATTCAGGCTGGCGTGCCGCTCGACCAGCCTGCCTTTGCGCGGGCCGTCCGCGCACAGCAGGCCACCTACATGGAAGAGTGGAACGCCGACCGTGAAGGCCTGACGGACTCACACATGTACGGCGCCGGCGCGCTGTACCCGTTCTACGCGGACGGCGCGCCGGTGGGGCTGCTGAACATGGCCACCATGCAGGAGCGCAGCTGGTCTGGCCGGGACAAGGCTATTTTCCGCGCGGTCGGCCGGAGCTTCGCGCTGGCCCTTGAACGGAACGAGCAGACGCGGCAGTTGCAGCTGCGCACGCACGAACTGGAACGCTCCAACGGCGAACTGGAACGCTTTGCGTTCGCGGCCTCACACGACCTTCAGGAGCCGCTGCGCACCATCGCCAGTTACAGTGAACTGCTGCAGGTCCGCTACGGGGCGCAGCTTGACGACCGCGGCCGCGTGTACCTGTCGCACATGACCGGCGCCGCCCAGCGGATGAAGGCCCTGATCGACGATCTGCTCGTGTTCTCCCGGTTGAACGCCGTGCGGGACCCGCTGCACCCCGTTGATGCCAACCGGTCACTGCACGAAGCGCTGGCGCAGCTGCAGGCCCTGCTGGACCAGTCGGACGCTCACATTGAGGCGGCGCCCCTCCCCACCGTATTGGGCCACGAGAGTGACCTCACGCAGCTGTTTCAGAACCTGATCGGCAACGCCGTGAAATTCCGCCGGCCCGGCGTTCGGCCGGTGGTGCAGGTGTCTGCCCGCGCCGCGGACGGCATGTGGCACTTCAGCGTGACCGACAACGGCATCGGCATTGAGCCGCAGTATCAGGAGCGGGTGTTCGGACTGTTTCAGCGCCTGCACCGGCGGGAAACGTATGAAGGGACTGGTCTGGGCCTGTCGATTGTCCGCAAGATCGCCGAGCGGCACGGTGGCCGGGCCTGGTTGGAGTCCACGCCGGGGGGAGGAACCACCGTGCACTTCACCCTCTGCCCCGCCGAGCGTTGCCTGGACGGCGGGGCCGGCGCAGTGTCCTCCTGACCCCTGTTCTCCGGGAACAGCGGGCCGGCCCGTACCACCGAGGTGCACCTGCCGGGCAGGCGGGCCGCCCGGGCAGCGCCCGGACTTTACCGGGCGGCGGCCAGGATGCCTCCCGGCTGAACACACTGCCGCATGGCCTGAAGGCTCGACTCGCTGGAGGTGAGGCGCCAGTCGGTCTCCGCCACCATCTCAAACCACGTCACCTTGGTCAGCCGCGGGTAGCGCGGCAGGGCCTGGCACATTCCCTGAATCCAGGCTGCCTTGCTGCCGCCCTCCTCGGTACTGGCGATTTCACCAATGTGAATCGGGCGGCGTGACAGGGCCGCCACCGCCCGGTAGGACGGCCCAAAGGTTTCATCGAACGACTTCCAGGCGCTGAAGCTGCGCAGGGTGCCCCAGTTGTAGCCGTCGAGGGCGACGGCCGCGACGTAGGCGTCGCCCGGGTACAGTGCCGGGTAGTTGCTTTTGCTGCCCGGGTACAGGATGTTCGGAGCCCAGATCAGGTTCACCTTGACCCGCGCCTGACCGAAATAACGGTGGATGTACTGCCAGGCCCGCACAAAATCCGCGGCGGTATTGTCGGGGCCAAGTTGTGAGACGCCCCAGTCACCGTTCATTTCCGGAGCGAAGGCAATGTCAACCGGAGCGTTCAGCCGGCGCAGGCCAGCGACCATGGCCGCGAGAACGGCGTCCTCCTGGCCGGCGGCGATGCGTCGGTACGGAACGCCCTGCAGTTCACCGCCCGGGCCCAGACGGCGCGGCTGCCAGGACAGTTCCAGGTTCTTGCCGCGGGCGCGCAGCATGCGGGCGTAATCAACGTTAAACGCTTCATCCCAGTTCTGGAACCACTTGATGTGCTGAAGCTGACAGCCCAGCCGGCCCTCAAGCTGTTCGATGTGGGCCGCGCTCTGCTGGATGGACGCGCCGAACGCCGGGTGGCAGCTCTGGAGCCCCGCAGCTGCGGCCTGGCCGAAGACCAGCCCCAGCATCGTGATCGACAGGTGGGTCAGCGTGCGGCGGCGCTGCCAGGTCCGTGCGGTGGTCTTGAGCATTCCTTCATACCGTAAACGAAACGTTAATCATGAAGATGAGGAATGCCCCCAGAAGGATGAGAACTGACGTGCGGGGCGAGAACAGAGCAGCCCGGGCAGGTCGCTCAAGCCTCGCCCGGGATGAATGGCCCACCGCTGTGGGCCACCGGAAGCCCGGCGGGCGGGAAGAACGCACAACGGCGGTGAAGGTGCGCGGTGAACGCCTGCTGGCCGGCCCTCCGGGGTGTCCCGACGCGCCCAGCGAGCGGCGCCGTGTCCAGCGGGTGCGCGCCCACCACTGTTCCAGACCACTGCACCGCCCCCAGGTTGCGGCCCCGGGCAGCGTGGCATTGGAGTCAGGCTGGCATGAACGTCCAGGACAGAGCCTCTGGAGGGGCCATCATGACGGCACCTCTCAAGGCAGGTGCCCGACTCTTCAAGGAGGTGGAAGCTTCCGCCTGTTACCTGTGCACGGGCACTCCACGTCCCCGGCTGGCTGCGCCGCGTGTACCGGCTGGCCTGGACTCCGGTCCTTCAGAGTGAGCGGGACACCTGGCCGGCAGGCGAAGCAGTGACGGCGAGGTTTCTGGACTCCGGACCAGGAGCGCTGAGACGTTCCACTTTGAGTGGTGAAGGGGCAGGGCACGACTGCAGGGACATTGCAGGTTTTCGCTTGTTCCCCGCGGCAGTGTGGCTGGGAGAGAAACAGGAGGGAGACCGCCAGATGAAGCGCGGAGGGAGGCTGATGCCGCAGGATGGCAGCCTTGCACAGGCAGGACAGGTCAAGGAACCCGGGCCGTTACCGGTCGCGTAGCAGCGGCAATGGATTGATGGCCAGGAACCGGCAGCCTTCGCCCGGCCTGTACGCGGTAAAGACTGAGAAGTGCAGGTGAGCCGGCGTGGCCCCCGCGTTGCCACTGTTGCCGACGGTACCGAGGATGGTGCGGCTGGTCACGGCCTGACCTTCGCGCAGTGCCCGGTTCACGCGGCCCAGGTGAGCGTAGTAGTAGCGCCGGCCACCCGCACCCAGAACGTACACCCACTGTCCGCCGTTGACACTGCTCCCAATCCGCCACACCACCCCCGTGGTGGACGAGCGGACGAAGGTGCCGGGAGGAGCAAAGACATCCTGCCCGGCGTGGTGACGTGCACCTTCACGGACGGCCCCCCAGGTATCGGCCACGTCGCGGACGTGCACGCCGTCCACGGGCATCCACAGCTGGGCGTCGGGCGCCGCGGGCAGCGAACGGCCGAGGACCGTCAGGTGGTTCAGGGCGCGGTTCCATTGCGCCTCGCGGGCCGGGGACTCCCTGGGTTCCGGGGGGCAGAGTGCCGACCTGTCTTTCGCGGGGACGCCCGGCGTGAGGGCCAGGACCGCCCAGATGGTCAGGGGAGCCGTCAGGAGGGAGAGCACGGACACCGGGTCACGGTACTGAACACGGAGCGACGCGCAGATGTGAACAGGCTGAGAGGGCCGTGTTGAGTGTGCCGGGATGGGCCTCCACGTCCTGCCGTGACCTGCGGGTATCCTGGCGCGTGGTCTCCTTTAGGTCGCCTGCCCTCCGGACGGGCCACCGTCATTCAAGGACGCTGGCAGCCTGCCCGGGGGAGCCGGAACGTGGGCCAGGACGTCACCTCTGCCAGCGACGTGCCGTCCGCACACCCCCAGCGTGCCGGCGGCGCACCCGTCCGGCCGCTGACCAGCGAGGAAGTGCAGGCCATCGTCCTGGATTTCGGACAGGCGGCCCGGCGCGCCGTGGACGCCGGCTTTGACGGCGTGGAAATCCACGGCGCCAACGGGTACCTGATCCAGCAGTTCGTCTCGGGCCACAGCAACCGCCGCACCGACGACTGGGGCGGCACGGTCGAGAAGCGGCTGCGCTTCCCACTGGCGATCATCGACGAAATTCAGCGGGTCGTCGCGGCGCACGCCCAGCGGCCCTTCCTGAGCGGTTACCGGTTCTCACCGGAAGAGCCGCACGAGCAGGGCCTGACCATGCACGACACCTTCGCGCTGATAGACGCCCTGAACGGCACAGCGCTCGACTACGTGCACGTCTCGCTGCAGGACTTCGCGGGCAGACCCCGCCGCGGCGGCGACCTGACCTGCAGCCGCCTCGAACAGCTTGCCGAGCGTCTCGGCGAGCGCACACCCCTGATCGGCGTGGGCAACGTATGGACGCCAGACGACGCCGTACGCGCCCTGCACCTCGGTGCGTCGTTCGTGGCCCTCGGCCGCGCGCTGCTGCTGGATCCCGAATGGGTGCAGAAAGTCGAGGCCGGCCGCAGCCAGGACGTCCGCACGGTCTTCTCGCGGCACGACCGCGAGACGCTGACGGTGCCCGAACCCATCTGGAGGATGCTCACCAGCTTCATGATCAAAGACCGCCTCACCGACGCGGCCGACTGAAGCCGGCCTGCAGTCGACCAGCTCCTTCCCGCGCTCCGCACAGCAGCGGGCAGGTGGCGCAGGCTTCTCTGACGGAGCTCAGGGTGCCTGGGCTGCCCGGCCGCTGGCCCACTCGATGAAGTCGGTCAGGTCCGTCGCCTGCTGCGCCAGGCTGGCCGGCGCGACGTACATCATGTGCCCGGCCTCGTAGAAGGCTTCCCGCAGGTTCGCCCGGAGTTCCGGGGCAAGCTGCAGGTGATCAAGCGTGTGCCGCGTGGCGTGGTACGGCGTGGCGAAATCGAAGTACCCCGAAGCCACCAGGACCTTCAGGTGAGGATTCTGGTGCATGGCCTTGCGCAGGGTGTCGGAAACCCGGACGTGACGGTTCTCAAACTCCTTGTAACTCCACGGGCGGACCCGGCCCGTCAGGATCTCATACGGCAGGTCAGACTCATAACCCAGTTCCACCCGCACGTAATGGTTCATGGCCGCGGTGTACGGCCCGAGAATGGCGCTGAGGCTGGGATCGTACTCGCCGCTCTCACCCGCGTCGTCCCGGTCCCGGCCGGTGAAGCGGCTGTCAAGGCGGCCCACCGTGCGGCCCTCACCGCGCAGCAGTTCCTTGCAAAAGCGCGCCAAGGTGACCCGCAGGTCATTGCGGAGCACGAACTCCGCACTCAGGCCGGTCAGGTCCGCGTAGCGCTGGGCGACGCGCCGGCGGTCCTCTGCGCCCTGGCGGGCGCCGGTATGCAGCGCGTGCGCGTACTCTCCGTCCGCAAAGGCTTCTGCCTCGCGCAGCACCTCCGCCAGCGGCCGTTCGCCGGGCAGCCGGCCGTGGTACCACGCGGTCGCGGCGGCGGTCGGCAGGTGAAGCACATAGGGCAGGTCGTGTCCGGGCGTGAAATCCACCGTCGAGAAATCCAGAATGGAACTGATCAGCATGATGCCGTTCAGGAACAGGCCGTGCCGCTCCTGCAGGTACCCGCTGAGGCCCGCGGCGCGGGTCGTGCCGTAACTCTCCCCGATCAGGAACTTGGGACTGAGCCAGCGTCCGGCCCGGCTCGTCCACAGCCGGATGAAATCACCGACCGACTCGATGTCCTTCTGAAAGCCGTGAAAATCACCCGGTTTCTCGCCGTCGACCACCCGGGAGTACCCGGTGCTGACCGGGTCGATGAACACCAGGTCACTGTGCGTCAGCAGCGTAAAAGCGTTGTCTGTCAGGTCGTACGGCGGGCCGGTCAGTGCCCCGGCGTCACCCATCACCACCCGGCGGGGACCCAGCAGCCCCAGGTGCAGCCACACCGAACTGCTGCCCGGCCCGCCATTGAAGCTGAAGGTCACGGGCCGGTCACGCGGCGCGTGATCCCCGTCCAGAGCGTACGCCACAAAAAACACCCGCGCGCGGGGCCGCAGCCCCTCGGCTTCCCCGTCCCTGGAGTGCCGCTCCTCGGTCAGCACCAGGGTGCCGGTGGTGACGGTGTACGCCAGTTCCCGCCTGCCGGCCGTGATGCGGTGCCGGGTCACCCGCACCTCGTCCTGAGGTTCGCCCTCCGGGGGCACGTTGGGGCCGGGCAGGCGGACCTTCACGTCCACCCTGGCCTGATCATCCGGCTTGGGGTGCTGATCGCTCATCGCTTCTCCACGGTGTAGTTCTAGCAGGCCCGCGCTTCCTGAACACCGACGCACGCACCCGTCCCTTCCCGATCCACAGCTGAAGTCTCCCGGCCCACCTCATGCGGCGGCATGCACCGCACCGGCAACCTTGACGAGAGGGACAGGTTCCTGCTCTTCACCCAGCATGGTCTGGCCTGAAGACGTCCTTGCGCCTGATTTTAACCGTGCGCCCGTCCAGGTGAAGCCAGACCTCCCAGTCAGGAGCGGTTTCAGGTACGCTTTCAGACCACCGAAATTCCTCGGCGCCTGAAGCAATGGATCCGCGCCGCGGCGCACGAGCACCCACTGATCAAATCCCTCTGGGTTGCCCCGGACCTCCCGGTGGGACCAGTCCTCCTGGGCCCTCGCCCACCAGGAGTCATCCCGGCCAGGGCCCCTTTTGCGCGTTCCAGACAGAACCTGCCGGATGGCGGTGCAGATGACGTTCTCCGGGGCGTACGCCACCGCGCAGGACCCCAGGATCAACACGGAAGCCAGCCGGAAAAAGTTGACCGGGAACGTCGATCTGATCCCCGGTCAGGACCCGTTCGAGGCGGTCGTGTACGCGAACATCGCGTACAACACGCTGCTGTCTCACGTGGAAAACGTTGCGGCCGACCAGCGCGTCAAAACGCTGGCGGAGTTCAGACAGCGGTGCGACGCGATCTTCCAGAGTGGACGCCCGCTTCCACTCGACCCGGACGACGTGAGTCTCGCGCGTATCCTGAACCTGGATCACTTTGAAAAGGATTACGACGCGCGGCCCATGGCGACGGGCGTCGGTCTGCCCGTCTACCCTATGAAGAGCATGCCCATCGTCACCTTTCTCAAAGACGGCGTGAAAATCCCCCCGGACGTCGTCACGCAGGTCCGCGCCCAGCTCCCGGAGATCTGGCTCGCGTGGAGGGGCCAGTGAAACCCGCGCTGCTGCTGTGCGTCCTCCTGGTCGCCTGCCGCCCCCCCGAAGCTCACGTGCAACAGACGAAAGGAAGCATGGACGCCTCACAGCAACTGAACGATCAACTTCTGGCTTATTTCTCCGGTCCTGACTTCAGGGCGTTCGACGCGCAGGAGATCTTCGGACCTGACATTCAGGACACGCACTCCCTGGGGTACGTGACGGCACTCAGCCGCGAAACGGTGCAGGAACGGGTCGCCGAGATCATCGACCCGTTCGTCGAAGACCAGGTGTGGGCCGACGATTACGGACAACTCCACGGGTCGTTCGTGTTCAAGGGCATGCCGAACAGGCGCTTCGGTCTGGGCATCAGCCTGATGGGCAACAAGCAGGAGACGTTCAAAAACCACCCGGAGTTGCTCAAGGGGTATCAGACATCCATCGTCTACGTGCAGCCGTATGAATGGGAGCCACAACAGTAAACGAGTGGTGGGTGAGCATGATCCGAACGGAGTGGGCCGAGGAGAAGTTCACAGTCGAACGCAAGACTGCGACGAAGCAACCAGACTGAGACGCTCCGCCTCTGGAAAGAGGTATTGCAGCAGGCGGCTTGAGGGTTGTGGCAAGTTGTTGGGGTAGGGTGGCGCCGTGCTGAGTGGTCAGAAGCTCTCCGGCGACCGGTTGCCCCTCGCGGTCATTGGACACGCTGTGTGGCACTCCCACCGCTTCACCCTCAGCTCTCGGGACATCGAAGAACTGCTGCTGGAACGAGGGATCGCCGTCACCCGCGAATCCATCCGCACCTGGTGCATCACATTCAGCGACCTCTTCGCCCAGGGCCTCCGTCATCGGGAACCACGTCGTGGTTCCCGATGGCACCTTGATGAGATGTGCGTGGATGTCGGCGGTGTCCAACACTGGTTGTGGCGGGCCGTTGATGAGCACGGCGCCGTGCTGGACGTCTTCCTTCAGACACACCGCGACACCGAGGCCGCCACATCGTTGTTCCACCGGCGACTGGGGGAATACGACGTGCCAGATGTTATTCGCACCGATAAGCTCTGGAGTGACGGTGCTGCTCTCCGGCAACGTCCCGTGCTCCACACCGTGGAGCACATCCAGGTTGTCTCCACGGCGCGCTGCAATAACATTGAACAGTCTCATCGGCCGACCCGGCGGCAGGAACGTCAGCAGTGCGGGTTCCGATCACGACGACGGGCGCAAGGCTTGCTCGACCGGCACGCCCGGATCACAACCCTGCATCATTCCGCTTGCTCCACCTCTCCCGCTCGCCCTCGACGTTCCCACCAACAGGCTGCGTTCAAGTCGTGGCGGAAAATGGTACAGCAGGTGACCTGAGACTCAGGCCACCTGCCTTTTCAGGGACTCCCGCTTCCTGCGCGCCAACAACTTGCCACAACCGGTGAATAAGAGTGGGATGGCGCGGCGCATCAGTGCCATGCGCCGCGCTATCCCACGGGTCTCAGGGCTTGAGGCTCAGGGTCAGCGGGCCTTCCGAATGGGCTGCACCAGGAACGCCCCGACCAGCGCGAACATCGTCGCCACTGCAAACAACGCCACGTAGTTGCCTCCACCGCTCGCGGCGCCTGCCCCGATCGCCAGGAACACGGGTGCAATCGCCGGCGCGAGAGACTGCGGTGCCGCGGAGGCAATATTGAAGATCCCGAGATCTTTCGCGGCTTCCTCAGGGTTGGGCAGCACGTCGGTGACCAGCGCAAGGTCCACGGCGAGGTAGACGCCCTGCCCGAGGCCAGCGAGAGCCATCCCGATGTAAAAGGCGTCCAGGCCAGTGGCGCGGGTAATCACGACCAGCGCGGCGGCATAGATCAATGCGGCGATGATCACGAAGATTTTGCGGCGGCCAGTCCGGTCAGACAGGAAGCCTCCAGCGCCACTGCCGATCACGGACGCGACCGTAGAAACGAGCGTCGCGATGAAGACGGTGTACGCCACCTGCGCGGTGGGCACTTTGAGGTGGTCCGTCAGAAAAAACACCTGGTAGGTCGTGAGGGTGGCCAGGCCGAGGAATAGCATGAACCGTCCCGAAAAGGCCCACCAGAAGTCCCGGGCATTGTGCGGATCAATCCAGAAGGATTTGAGGAAACGCACGGAGGTGAGGGGCGGCAGGCTGCCAGGCACAGCGGCTTTATCCCGGCTTCCCAGCGTCAACGCGAACAGGGTGACCAGCACGACTGCCACCGCGGCAGGCCCCATGAACAGCGCGAAATTGTTCGCTTGCAGGGCCTGCGCGACGAACACGCCGCCCACAATGCCGACACTGATGGCGACACCGACAACGCCACCGACACGTCCTCGCTGGGCTTCGGGCACCTGGTCGGGCAGGATGGCGCTGAGTGCAGCCTGCGCGGCGTTAAAGCCGACCTGCGTGAGGCACCAGCCGAGCAGAATGGCGGGGATGGTGGCGCTGGCCGCGATGATCAGCAGCCCCAGGGCGCCGAGGAGCACCCCCCCGATCAGGAAGGGCCGGCGGCGGCCGGTGCGGGTGACGCGGTCGCTGAGCATGCCGGCGATGGGGTTGGCCAGCAGCGCGAACAGCGCTCCGGTACCCAGCACCAGGGACAGCACCTGCGCCTTGTTGTCGGGAAACAACGTGCCGATCCGCAGTGCCATGGACACCACCACCGGAGCGAGAAGGGCGACGTACAGCCCGAACCAGGCCAGGCCGTACAGGGTCATGAAGCTGGTGCTGACCGGCTGGGTGGCCGTGGAGGGAGCATGAAGGTCAGTCGGGCGAACGTCGTACGTACGCGTCATAAGGGTCTCCAGCAAAGCTGAGGTGTCGAGGGGACGGCATGTGCTGGGCGGCGTCAGGCCTGGGTGACCTGCTCGGTCCATTCCCCGGTGAGGCGGAGGCTGACGCGTACGGGCAAGTCGGTGCTGCTCTGGCCGATCAGCAGCTGAAAGTCACCCTCGTCAGCCACCCACGCGCCACGGGTGTCGTCGTAGTACGCGAAGGCACGTCCTTCCAGCGTGAACGTCACGTCCCGGGTCTCGCCAGGCGCGAGGGTGACCTTGGTAAAGCCCTTGAGTTCCTTTTCAGGGCGCTCCAGTGTGGTGCGGACATCATGAACGTAGACCTGCACGACCGTCTGGCCCTCGCGGGTGCCGGTATTGCGCACCGGCAGGGTGACGGTGACAGGCTCGCCCGGCTGGACCTCGGAAGTGCTGAGGCGCGCTGCGTCAAGCTCGAAGGTGGTGTAACTCAGTCCGAACCCGAAGGGGAACAGCGGGGTCGTGCTGTGGAGATCCACGTGCCGGTATCCGACATACAGGCCCTCCTGGTACTCGACGTGGCCCTCCTCTCCCGGGTACTGCACGTCGGGCGTTTCAGGGTGAACGGGATCGTCTTCGAGGCGGGCGGGGAACGTCTGCGGGAGCCGTCCGCCGGGGTCGGTGTGGCCGAGCAGCACGTCCGCGATCGCGTGTCCGGCCTCCTGACCGGGGAACCAGGCCTGCACGACGGCCTGCACGTCATCGAGCCAGGGCATCAGGACGGGGCCGCCCGTCTGAAGCAGGATGACCGTGTTGGGGTTGGCGGCCACGACAGCGTGGACAAGCTCGTCCTGACGTCCGGGAAGATTGAGTCCCCAGCGGTCGACCCCCTCGGTTTCCCAGTCGCCGTTGGTGCCAATGCAGATGACGGCAATGTCCGCTTCAGCCGCGATGCGGGCGGCGTCGTGGACGCTGGTGTCCGGGAGGGGACGGCGGAAACCGATCCTCAGCGCGTTGAAGGCCGTGATGCTCATGCCGGTGGCGACCGCCTGTGGGGCGAACTCGACCTGGATCTGGTGCTCACCGGCGGTGAGTGTGCGCCGGACGCGGATCTCATCGCTGCCGAAGCCCAGGAAGGTGCCGCCCTGCTGGAAAGCCGTCCAGTTGTCGATGACGTCCTCTCCGTCAACGCTGAGGCGGGAGAGGCCGGCACTCGCGAGGCTGAGTTCGTACTCGCCGTCCTCGCTGACGTGGAGGGTGGCCTGGAGGTGCGCGCGGAAGTCCTGGGGGACGCCGTCCGGCAGGGCGAACCACATCACTTCACCCTGTGGGTGGGTGTCGCGGGCGAGCACGGGACCGGTGTCGGCGGCGCGGTACTCGATGGTGACGGGTGTGTTCAGGACGGGGAGGAACTTGTCGTTGTCGCAGCCGACGGCGTAGGTGACGTTGTCCTCGCCGAGAGCCGCGCGCAGGCCCTCAAGGGGGCTGACTTTGCGGTGGGCGTTCATTTGCGCGCTGCCGCCGCCCATGACCTGTGCGGTCGCGGCGTTCGGGCCGATCACAGCGACTGTGGCGCCGTCGGATAAAGGCAGTATGCCGGCGTTCTTGAGCAGGACGGCGCCTTCGGCGCCTGCGCGGCGGATCAGCGCGCGGGTGTCGGCGTACTCTTCGTCGCATTCCGCTTCATCCCGCACGTCGCGGGGGTCTGCGAGGGTGCCGGTGCGTTCGATGAGCCGCAGGACGTTCCGGGCAGCGGTCCGGACGGCCTGGCGGGTGGTCTCGTCGTTCCGGGCTTCCTCAAGCAGTTCGGCGCGGGCGTTGGCCGGGCCGGGCATTTCGAGGTCGAGGCCAGCGCGGACGCTCTCGGCGCCGGAGTGGGTGCCGCCCCAGTCACTCATGACGAGACCGTCGAAACCCCACTCGTCGCGCAGGATGGTGGTCAGCAGGCGCGGGTGCTCGCTGGCGTAGGTGTCGCCCAGTTTGTTGTAGGCGCTCATGACGGCCCAGGTTCCGCCTTCTTTTACGGCGAACTCGAAGGGCAGCAGGTACAGTTCGCGCAGGGCGCGCTCTGCGATGACGCTGTTGATGGTGCCGCGCTGGTACTCACTTTCGTTGCCGGCGAAGTGCTTGACAGTCGCAGCGACGCCCTGGGATTGGAGACCCTGGATGTAAGCGGCGGCGAGCTTGCCGGTGAGGAGGGGGTCTTCGCTGTAGGCTTCGAAGTTCCGGCCGTTGAGGGAGGAGCGGAACAGGTTGACCGTGGGGGCGAGGAGGACGCCGGCGCCCTTAGCGTGGGTTTCGCGGGCGAGGTGGTGGCCGATCTCGTGGAGCAGGCCGGGGTTCCAGGTGGAGCCGAGGGCGATGCCGACGGGGAAGGCGGCGGTGTGTTTGCCGCCGACAAGGGCGCCGCCGCCCCGGGCGCCGGCGGGGCCGTCGGTGACCTTGAGCTGGGCGATGCCCAGCCGGGGGACGGGGACGGTTCGCCAGAAGTCGGCGCCGGCGAGAAGCGCGACCTGTTCGTCGAGCGTGAGCTCGTCAAGCAGGGAGTCGAGGTCGGGACGTGACGTGGTGGTCATGGGTCTCCTCTGGCCAGAACAGTTTCCGGCTCATTTACTAAAATTTGTTTTAGTAAAGTAAGGCTAGTAAAATAATCAGGCAGTGTCAACCATTGTCAGCACCTTTCCCGCTCCCGACCAACCTTCTATGGTGAGGTGTTCATGATCCGCCCGACCGAATCCCGCTCCACCCGCGAACGGGTGTACACCGCGATCAAGATCGCGCCAGCCACCCGCCCTGAGATTGCCGCACAGCTCGGCCTGAGCCTCCCGACCGTGATTGCGGCCGTCGATGACCTGATTCAGGCTGGTGTCGCCACCCTGGATGACGCGACGCCCGGCGGACGCGGCCGTCCCCCCGCCCGGGTGCGGTTCACTCCGGAAAGCCTGTCCATTACCACCGTCGACCTTGGTGGACCGCAGGTCACGACCGGCCGGTACGACCTCGCCGGGACCCGCACCGCTTACGCGGAACACGGTGGACCGGCAGCACACCTCACCCCTGACCCTGAACGCAACTTCACCGTGCTTCTCAAGCTGCTCGAAGCTCAGGGCCCTGCCGACCTCAGTGTGATCAGCGCGCTGGGCGCCATCAATCCCCGTACCCGCACCCTCACCAGCCTCCCGCTCGCCATGCGCGAGCGGCCCCTGGAAGCGCAACTCAGCGCCGCGCTCGGCCAGCGGGTCCTGGTGGAGAACGACGCCAATCTCTCCGCCTGGCACACCTGGCATACCCTCGGCCTCACCCCTGACGAACCGCTTGTGTTCCTCAACTTCAGTCACGGCATCGGTCTGGGCCTGATGCTCGGCGGGCAGCTGTACCACGGGGCCACCGGCGGCGCTGGAGAAGTCTCGTTCGCCGCCGACCCTGGCAAGCGCGGCCGCCATGAACTTCTCGCGTACCGTCTCTTCCGCCATCTGCACGCTGCCGTGCCCCACGGCACCATCGTGGAGATCGCCGCGCTCGCCGCCCAGAAAGATACGGCTGCCCGGCGCGCGCTCCGCGCTTTCAATTCGGACCTCGCGAACCACCTCACTGCTGTGGCCGCGGTCCTCGACCCGACCGTGATTGTCCTCCAGGACATTCCGCAGGCCACGTCACCCCTCCAGCAGGAAGTGCAGCGCGCCCTGTCCGAACTTGGCCTCAACCCCAAGGTGCTGCTCAGCCCGCTCGGGCCGCTGGGTGGACTTGACAGTGCTGGACGGTTTGGTGCCACCCACCTGGAACAGGAACGGCTGTCGCACAGCCACCTGGCGGCGACACCCTGAAACCTTGGTGACCCCTGTTGCTGGTGTTCTGCGGGAGATGCTATTGAAGGCAGTTTTCCTTCCGGCATGGGAAGCGGAGTCACGGGTGAATGGAGGGAAGGATCACCCACTTGACATTATTTGTGATAACGACTATCGTGGTGTCAGAGGAGGGAGAGAAGGAATGAAGATGATCAGCGAAACCACACGGTCCTCCGCGTCCGCCTCCACCCTCGAGCACCAGACGTACCTCACGTTGCAGGGGCTGGCCCTGGGCCTCAAGGACGAAACCGAGCAGCTGCTCAAGAACGAAGGGCTGACCCTGACGCAGCTCAACGTCCTGCGCATCCTGCGGGGCTCCGGCGAAGGCGCCCTGACCTGCGGCGACATCGCCGGGCGGCTCCTCAACAAGGACCCCGACGTGACCCGCCTGCTCGACCGGATGGAGAAGCAGGGCCTGATCGAACGGGCCCGCAGCGCGCACGACCGCCGGGTGCTGCTGACCCGTCTGTCTCCTCAGGGCCGCGAGACCGTGGACCGCCTGGATGCTCCCTTGATGGACCTGCACCGCCGTCAGTTCCAGCACGTGCCGCCCGAGCGGCTGCGGTTGCTGCTTGACCTGCTGGGCGAGGCGGTCAGGACGGAGGTGACCTGAGCTTCCTCGTCCTTCTTTCGTTCAAATATTCGTTCTAACGAACATCGTCCTCACGAACAGGAGATCCCATGACCACCACCGCAACCACCACCACTGCCCGCACCGCCACCACCCTTCAGCGCGTCGACCTCGCCCTCACACTCCTCCGCGTCGTCATCGGCGTCATCTTCATCGCCCACGGCTACCAGAAGATCTTCATGTACACCCTCCCCGGCACCACCGGCGCCTTCACCCAGATGGGCGTGCCCTTCCCCGCCGTCGCTGCACCCGCCATCGCGTTCCTCGAACTTCTCGGCGGCGCGGCCCTGATCGCCGGACTCGGCACCCGCATCGTCGCCAGCCTCCTCGCCCTGAACATGCTCGGCGCCATCGCCCTGGTCCACCTCAAAGCCGGCTTCTTCAACCCGAACGGCGTGGAGTTTCCCCTGGCCCTGCTCGCGGCCACCGTGGCCCTCGCCCTCACCGGCGCCGGCGCCTACGCCCTGGACGCCCGCCTCAACAAGCGCGCCTGACCTCCAAAGGATCACCCATGACCTCCCTCACCCTTGCCCTGCTTGCCGCCGCCATCGGCGCCACCATCTGGACCCTCACACGCCGACGCTCCGCTCACCACCCAGCCACGACCTCGACTGACCTTCCCGGCACGTCCCCCTCCACCTCTTCCACGCTCAAGGAGAACAGCATGACCCCCACGACCATCACCATCATCGGCGCCGGCAACATGGGCAAAGGCATCGCGCACGTCGCAGCACGCGGCGGCAACACCGTCACCATCATCGACCGCACCCCCGACGATGCCAGAACGCTGGCCAGCGAAGTGCAGACCGCCAATCCCGGCGCCACCGTTCAACCCGGCACGCTCGAAGGCCCCCTCGGTGACATTGTCGTCTTTGCCACCTGGTACACCGCCGCTCAGGAACTCGCCCAGCAGCTCGGCAGCCAACTTGACGGCAAAATCGTGGTGGACATCAGCAACCCCCTCACGGCTGACTTCACCAGTCTGGCCATTGCCGGCGACACCAGCGCCGCTGAGGAACTCGCCAAGCTGATCCCCAACGCCCGGATCGTGAAAGCCTTCAACACCACTTTCGCCGGCACTCTGGTCGCCGGTCAGGTCGCCGGACAGCCCCTCGACGTGCTGATCGCCGGGAATGACGCCGCCGCCAAGATCACCCTGACCGAGCTCGTGACGGCCGGTGGCCTGCGCGCCATCGACGCCGGCCCCCTGGAGCGCGCCCGCCAGCTCGAAGGCCTCGGGTACCTCGGCATCCAGCTTCAGTTCACGCAGAACACCAACTTCTCCAGCAGCTGGAAATTCCTCGCCTGAACCTCTCACGTCCGTGAGTGACTGTAAGGACCGTCCTGATGAGGCCGGTCCTCGCCGCGCTGCACAAGGAGCACCCCCATGACCCAACCTGACGCTTCCCCCTCCCCCCTGACCTCTGGCCCCCTGTCCCTCGGCCCGGTGGAACTCACCGTCGCGGACCTGCCCCGCAGCGTCACCTTCTACCGTCAGGTGCTTGGTATGACTGTCCTCGACCAGCACGAGCACACCGTCACGCTCGGCCTGCCCGGCCGGCCCCTGGTGACCCTCACGGCCCAGCCCGGCGCGCAGCCCACGCGGCCCGGCTCGCCAGGCCTGTACCATCTCGCGGTGCTGTTGCCCACCCGCGCGGACCTGGCCCGCTGGGTGCAGCACGCGGCGAGCCTCGGCCTCCGTGTCGGGCAGAGCGACCATCTCGTGAGCGAAGCCTTTTACCTGAATGATCCCGACGGGCATGGCATCGAGGTCTACCGTGACCGGCCCCGCAGCGAATGGCGCTGGCAGGGCGGACAGGTGCAGATGGCGGGTGACCCGATCGACCTGGACAGCCTGCTGGCCGAACCCGGCGCGGACGCTCCCTTCCACGGCCTGCCTGAAGGCACCGTCCTGGGCCACGTGCACCTGCGCGTCACCGACCTCCGGGCCACCGAAGCCTTTTACCGCGGCGTGCTCGGCTTCGACGTCGTCTCCCGCTGGCCGGGCGCGCTGTTCGTCTCCGTGGGCGGGTACCACCACCATTTCGGCCTGAACGCCTGGCAGAGCGCCGGCGGCGTCGCGGCGCCGCAGGGCACCAGCCAGCTGCGGCGCGTCAACGTGGGCCTGCCGGACCTGACCAGCCTGAACGCGCTGGAAACGCGCCTGCGAACCGCGAACGTCACGTTCACTCGCGCCGGTGACGTCCTGGACGTGCGCGACCCCGCGGGCAACGCCCTGCGGTTCTCCGTGGAGCGTGCCGCGTGAGTGCGCTGACCTTTGAGCTGCGCCCGCCACGCGCGGGTTCCATGCCGGGCGCCCCCCTCCTGGTGCTGCTGCACGGGGTGGGCGGCAACGAACGCAACCTGCTGCCCACCGCCGAGCACCTCGACCCGCGCTTCGCGGTCGTCAGTGTCCGCGGGCCCCTTCAGATCGGGCCGGACGGCTTCGCGTTCTTCAACGTGCAGTTCACGCCGGAGCCCGTCCCGAATGCCGATCAGGCGGAAGCGAGCCGCGTGGCCCTGATTGAAGTCCTGCCGCAGCTGATTCAGGAACACGGCTTCAACCCGGCCCAGGTCTTCCTGCTGGGCTTCTCGCAGGGCGCGATCATCGGGGCGAGCGTCACCCTGTCCCGGCCGGACCTGATTGCCGGTCTGGTGATGCTGTCCGGCCGGATCCTGCCTGAGGCGCACCCCACTTTCGCGCCCGCCGGGCAGCTGCGCGACACCTACGTGTTCGTGGCGCACGGCGTGCAGGACGCGAAGCTGGGCATTCATCACGGCCGCGCGAGTCAGGCGCTGCTCAGGGACCTGGGTGTTGAGCTGACGTACCGGGAGTACGACATGGGCCACGAGATCACCGGCGCCGAACTTCACGACGTCAATACCTGGCTGGTCCAGCGGCTGGGTCAACCCAGCTGAGTACGGGTCTGATCGGGGGACGAACGGCGATGGCGTCCGCCCCTCCTCTGCATGGTCAGAAGGCCTGAACTGGTACCGGAGTGGGACGTCACTGCGTCGGTGCGGACCCGTCCGCTTATGAGCCTGGTCAGCCTGGGGGGGGTGCGGTCATGACACCTGCGCGCACCTCCGCGTGAAAACGGGGCATGCCGCGCGCCACGCAACGCATTCCGAAAGTGGTGCTCCATGGGGGCGCGACGATGTTCTGGAGGTAACGAACCACCCGGCTGGCACGGGCGCCTCAGGTACCACCGGGCCATAAGCGTGGTTCGGTGCGGGTCACGGCCAGTCTGCCCGCCCCTCACCAGCAGACGAAGGAACCATGCGCGCAACGCTGAACGAGCAGGGAACGTGGCCCGATCCGTTCAGTGACCCTTGGGACCTGCACCTTCAATCGCGCAGGCGCGGCCCGGTCACCCGTTACGCTGCGTCCATGCGAGTCGTTCGTGTCCACCAACCCGGAGACGCCAGTGCCCTGGTCTTAGACGACCTGCCCACTCCCACCCCCGGACCCGGCGAAGCACGCGTTCAGCTCAACTATGCCGGGCTGAACTTTATCGACGTCTACCACCGCTCCGGCCTGTACCCGCTGCCGCTGCCCGCCATCCTGGGCAGCGAGGGTGCCGGGGTGGTCGACGCGGTGGGTGAGGGTGTCCAAGGCGTTCAGCCTGGGGACCGTGTGGCGTTTGCGCTTTACCGCGGTACCTACGCCGAGTACGCCAGCGTGCCCGTCACAAAACTGGTCCCGATTCCCGACGGCGTGGATGATGCGCAGGCGGCGGCGCTGCTGTTGCAGGGCATGACCGCACATGCCCTCGCGCTCAGCGTTCGGCCGCTGAGCCCCGGCGACACCTGCCTGGTGCACGCCGCGTCCGGCGGGGTGGGGCTGCTGCTCACCCAGATCGCCAAACGCCAGGGCGCGCGCGTGCTCGCCACCGTCGGGAGCGCAGAAAAAGCCACCCTGGCCCGCGAGGCCGGCGCGGACGAGGTGATCCTGTACCGCGAGGTGGACTTCGAGGCGGAAGTGCAGCGCCTCTCCAGCGGCGTGGACGTGGTGTACGACGCAGTGGGGCGCGACACCTTCCTGAAAGGCCTGAATGTGCTGCGGCAGCGCGGCACCATGGTGCTGTACGGCGCGGCCAGCGGACCGGTCGAGCCACTCGATCCGCAATTGCTGAACGCGAAGGGCAGCTTGTTCCTCACGCGCCCCACCCTCGGGCATTACGTGGCCACTCCAGAGGAACTGCGCTGGCGCGCTGGTGACCTGTTCACGTGGCTCACCGACGGCACGCTGCGCCTCCGGGTCGACCGCACCTTTCCGCTGGCGCAGGCCGCCGAGGCGCACCGCTACATCGAAGGGCGAGCGACGAAAGGCAAGGTGCTGTTGCAGGTGCGCTGAACCCAGGGGTGGAGCGCAACAGTTGCGCTCCACCCCTAGGTTCACGGCTCAGGAGACGTCAGGCGGCCTGAAGTAACGTCAGGCCGCCGTGCGTTTACATTTCGTAGCCGGGCTTTTTTATCAGGGTTCCGAGGTTCGGGCGGATTTCACGGTCGTACAGATCCCGCCATTGTTCCGGGGCGACTTCCGTGTAGGCCACGGACAGGTCCGCGTCGGTGGCTTTCAGGTGCTTCTCGACCAGGGCGGTCAGCTCGTGAACGAAGGTGTCCTGCTCCTGCTCGGTGAGGTGTTTCGGGTAGCATTTGATGTCGATGTGCGGCATGGTGACTCCTTTGAGGGGTTGAGAGGGTGGATCGTGATCGGGTCAGGTGGGCCAGGTTACGTCATGGCGCCCCCCGGGTCCGGACCGGCGCGGTTTCGGCCATCCTCAGGAATACCGGCAGCACCACCAGGGCGACGGCGGTGATCATGACGCCAGGCAAGAGCGCCCAGCCGGTGCGTTCAATCAGCAGCTGCGAGAGGTAGGGCGTCAGGCCTCCGAACACAGCTGTGGCCACCGTGGCCCCCAGCGCGAGACCACTCAGGCGGCCCTCCCCGGGGAACTGCTCGGCCGCGGAGACAGCGCCAACCGCGCTGGCGCCGCCCGCGAGATAGGCCATCAGGGCGGCGCCCAGCATGGTCGGGATGGCCGCGCCCGTCTGCATCAGGGCAAACAGCGCGATGGGCAGGGCGAGGCCGCCGACCGCCAGAGTGGTCAGGACCGGTTTGCGACCCACCCGGTCGGACAGGGCGCCCACCAGGGGCGTGACGAGAATGACCACCAGGGCAGCCACGGTGGAGAACCACAGGGCGTCCCGTTCGCTGAGGGTCCCGACGGACGTCAGGAACGTGGGGACGTAGATGATGCCAACGTAGTACAGGATGGACGCCAGCGCGGAGATGGCGAAGGTGCGCAGCAGGGCCGGGCGGCAGTGCAGCAGGGTCTCCCAGAGCGGATTTCGGGGTACTGTCCCGCGGGTCTGCTGCCGTTCAAATTCTGGGGATTCCTGCATGGCCGAGCGGGAGATCAGCACCACACCAGCCAGGCCGGCGCCCACCAGGAAGGGAATGCGCCAGCCCCAGGCGTCCAGGTCGGCGGGGCTCAGGAGACTCACCGTCACGGCTGAGACACCCACGGCCAGCAGGGCGCCCACCTCACTGGCCGCGGAAGCGAAGGACGTGGTGAGGCCGCGCCGGTCTGGATGCGCGCCTTCGAGCAGGTACGCGGTCACGCCACTGTACTCACCCCCGACCGAGAAGGCCATCACGCACCGCAGGGCCAGCAGCATCCATCCAGCCGCGGGACCGATCTGGGCTGCGGTGGGCAGCAGAGCGATCAGGAGCATAGCCACCGTCATGACGGCCATGGACATCAGGAGCATGCGTCGCCGCCCGAACCGGTCGCCGATGTGGCCGAACACGACCGCACCCAGCGGACGCATCAGGTAGGACACCGCGAATCCGGCCAGGGTGACCAGCAGGGCAGTCTCACCACCGCCGAAGAAGACGCGCGCCAGGACGGTGGCGAAGTACAGGTACAGGGTGAAGTCGAACCACTCCACGACCGTGGAGAATGCCGCTACCGAGAGGGAACCGCGGGAGACCACGGGTGGGGAAGCGTCAGTCACCCTGGTCCTCCGGAAGGACCACCACCAGCTTGCCGCTGTGTGCTCCGGCTTCCAGGGTCCGGTGCGCCTCCACAATCTGCGTCATTGGGTACGTCCGCGCGATCGGAACCTGGATCTGCCCGCGGGCCACGTCATCCAGGAACTGCTGGAGGACCGGGGCGAGCAGGTCGGTGGCTTCACCGGAGTAAGCGGTGAGCCGGACGCCGCGGGGCAGGTACCCGATGGGGTAGAACTCCTTGACGGTCCACTCGTTGGAGAGCATGCCGGTGAAGCACACGGTGCCGTGCAGGCCGACGGACCGCAGGGTGTCGGGCAGGGTGGGTGTCCCCACCAGTTCAATCGCGCCGTGAACGCCTTCGGGGAACAGGGCGCGCACTTGTTGGGCAACGGTGCCGTTATCCGACAGGACGTGGTCGACGCCCAGCGCCTCGAGGACTGCCGCTTTGTGGGGGGAGCGTGTGGTGGACAGCACGGTCAGGCCGCGCTGCTTGGCCAGCAAGGCAGCCGTCAGGCCCACCGAGGAGGTCCCGCCGCGAATCAGGAGGGTCTGACCGGCCTGGGCGTTCAGTCCGACGGTGAGGGACCCGTGGGCGGTTTGCAGCATTTCCGGGATGGCGCCGAGGGTGGCCCAGTCCAGGTCACTGCGGAACGGGATGACCTGCCCGGCCGGAACGCAGGTGTATTCGGCGTACCCGCCGTCGAACTGCCGGCTCATGCCGCCCATCATGGTGGCCACCTGCTGACCGGCCTGGAATTCTCCGCCTGGGCAGTCTGTCACCACGCCGACGGCTTCGATGCCGGGAATGATGGGGAAAGCGGCGTTCTCGGCAACCCCCAGGCGCAGGTGAAGCTCGGATTGGTTCAGGCCGAAGGCCCGCACGCGGATCAGGACCCAGCCGGGGGCCGGCACGGGCACGGGACGGGTCTGGAGGGTGAGCGCTTCGGGAGGGCCGGGTGCGTTCAGGACGACCGCTTGCATCAGGTTGGTCATGTGGGGGTGTCTGCGGGGTCGAGAGCGCGTTTGATGTGGTTCAGGGCGTCGTGCAGGGGGGAGAGGGAGACTGAGGCGAAGGCCTGGTTGAGGAGGGGTTCGAGGATCGCTTCGGCCTGGGTGAGGGTGGCGTGGCCGGTGTCGGTGACGGTGAGCAGGGAGGAGCGCCGGTCCTGGGGGTTGGGCTGCCGTTGGCAGAGGCCGGCCGCTTCGAGGCGGTCGACGAGTTTGCTGGCGGCGCCCACCGTGATGAGCAGGCGGGTGGAGATCTCGTTCACGCGGCATGGGTCGACGGACGCGATAACGCGCAGGACTTCGAGGCGGCCGAGGGTCAGGCCGGTCTGGCGTTGCAGTTCCTCGTCGCAGCGGCCCCACAGGAGAGTTTCCACGTGAACCAGGTGGTCGAAGAGCTGCCGGGCTGACAACGTCATGGTCTGACTCCAGCTTCGATGTATTCCGAGGAATTATCTTCCATGGAATACACTTTGGCAGGTTCCCTCCTTTCGGAAAGTGCTCCCGCACATTTGGGACCTGAGGGGCTGACACAGGGTACGCCTCTGAACCTCTTGACCTCCAACCGGGCCACGCCACTGGCCTGAGGACTGGATGTGGTGAACTCGTTCCGAACTGGACGGCGCCCGTATAGTGATCACGTGACTGAGATGCCTGCCCCACTGGACGTGGACGAGGCGCTGCGGCAGCCATCTATCCGCCTGTGGCGCCGCCTGATACGACTAACGGTTCTGGCAACTTAAGCTCAGTGGAGTCGGAGTAGCTCAGCAGGCGGCTTGATACTCAAGCCGCCTGCTGCATTGCTTCTCGCCAGCGGAGCAGGGCTGCGGTTTGGTTCCTTCGCCTGAGGGTAGCGGGGATGGTTGTTCGGGTCTGGCGGTGAAGGTTCAAGATGCGGGCGTGCAAATCGAGGAGTTCCTGCGTTCGCTGTCGTCGTTTGAAGCCGAGCTGAACACGTTCCTGCTGCCGGGTGGGGCGATGTGACTGTTCCACAATGTTGTTCCAGCGGGCGGTGGCCACGACCTGAACGTGTTTCACACCGTGGAGCACGGGAAGTTCTCGTCGGGCCGCCCCGTCGCTCCACAGCTTGTCGGTGTGGATGACCTCCAGCACGTCGTGTTCCCCCAACAGGCGCACGAAAAAGGTCTTGGCCGCCTCGGTATCGCGGTGTCCCTGAAGGAGAATGTCGAGCACGTTCCCAAGTTCGTCAACCGCCCGCCACAACCAGTGTTTGACCCCGCCGACCTTGACGCACACCTCGTCCAGATGCCCCCGAGACACCCGGCGGGTGTCTCGGGGGCGCAGTTCTTCAGTGAGCAGTGGCGCGAATTTGATGTTCCACTGGCGGAGGGTCTCGTGGCTGACCTGAACACCGCGCTCGTGGAGCAGCTCCGGCACGTCACGCTGGCTGAGCGGGAAGCGGTGGTAGAGCCACAGGGCATAGCCGATGATGCTCAGGGGAAAACGGTGGCGGTAGGGCGTCCGATCAGTCACAGCTCGCCAGTCTACCGAGCTTAAGTTGCCAGAACCGCCAGAAGAATTTCTTTGAGATGCAGCCATGTCATCTCAGCGATGCGACGGCTCGATCTTCACCCAGGAAGAAGCTCGGCGTCCAGAAACAACCAGATCCGAAACACCGGCTGGAGCGACGTCCGACGCACGAACATCGGTCTCCAGGCTCTCCCAGTGAAGCGCGTCCACACTCCACCGGAGCTGACGGTCATCGTCGACAAAGGCCAGGCCACCACTCACTTCAGTGACGGTCCCCAGGTCTGTGGCGTTCGGAAGGGTCTGGAGATCCTCGGGTGCTCCGATCGGCGCCAGGCGGTTTTGAAAGCGAACAAAAGTCCCCACAGTGAGTGCGTGGAGTGCCACGGGCCGGTTGACACCCGTCACGGTATAGGAGGATTCGGGAGTGATCACGTCGAAGACGGGCTGACCCTCGTCCAGTCGTTGAATCACCCGGTGACCCGCCTGATCGAAGGTGAGGATGCCAGCCCGGTCATCCAGCACGCTCCGTCCCTCCTGATCACGTCGGTGGAGCCCTTCTGCGTCACTGAAGGTGAGGGCCCTGCCGGTCACCTCCCAGTGCGTGAGACTTCTGGCTTCGGCAAGGAGCTGCTCCCGGTCCCCCCTCCACAGGAGGAAGCTCGTCACTGGCGGCTGCTGATCCAGGACCAGGGGCTGCACCCCCAGGGCAGTGAGGCCGGTGGGGTTGTGAAGGGTCAGGGCCGCGTGCCGCCTGAGCTCGCCGCCAGGGGAGAGCTCGATTAGGGTCGGGGGGCCGTTCAGGGGCCGGTCGATGGTAAAGAGCCTTCCATCCACGAGCACAAGTCCCTTGAACGCAAGCGGGCTTTGAGGGTCGAAGGTGTGCAGGACGGTGACTGTCCCCTCGGGCGTCACGCGGGCCACTGCGTCGTACGTCCGGACGAAGAGGTCCTCCTCGTGGAGACGTGCGGCCTCGACCACGCCGAGCTCAAACTGAATCTGGGTCGCTTTCATCATGGTTTCTGGAAGTCCACTCCGGTTTCCTTGTAGGTGATGTCGCCGTCGTCGGTACAGGTGCCGATCAGGATCTTCAGGGCCGAATCGTCGAAGGTGCTGGCCAGACTCGACCACGTCAGAGCGTAGTCGTCCGCCAGCCCGGTGAGGGCGGCACGAACCACGGTGGTGTCCAAGACGTCGTGCAGAATGTTGTGAGCCGTGTCGGCAATCCGCGCCTTGCCGACCGCCGCGATCAGGTTCTTCGCGCTGTTTCCGCCGCCCAGGTACAGCGAGACGGCGTGGTGGATCTCTCCAGACAGCCCGGTCAGGGTGTCGTCCATCGCAGATTTCGCGTGATCCGCGTACTTCGTGATCTTCTGGGATGGATCGCGCACCAGCATGTGCGGCCCAGGCTTGAGTTTTCTGGGAATCTCCGTCCACTTGACGTAGAAGAGGGGCCGGTCGGCAATCTTGCTGAAGACGATCTGGGCCAGCTTCGCCATCTCTGCTTCAAGCAGGCGACGGTCAGCGCTCAGCGCCGGCTTCGAGGCAAGCAGGGTCTTTTCCATGGCCACCTCGAGCCGGTCGAGGATGCTGCGGGTGGACCGGCCGCTCTCCTGCCAGGTGCGCCTCAACGTCAGACTGGTGTTCCCGGCAGGGTCCGGCAGGCACTGAAGTTTCTTCCCACCAGTGGCGAACACGGCCGTCCAGTTGGCGGGGGCCGCCGCCTTCGCCGCCTGCAGCTCTGCCTGAACATCGATGCGCGCCCCCAGCTTCTTCGCCCCATCCTCCCAGCCGTGGGAGGCGAACCACTCGTACCGGGCGCGTTCCCCCTGGTTCACATGGGCGATCACCTTGCTGAAGATCCGGTGCTTCTGCTGGATTGCCTTTGCTACGCGTTTCGCTGCGTTCTTCGGAAGGACGCCCTTCACAGTGTACTTCGCCTCAAGCCTCGGGATGTCGTCCAGGCCGGCTCTGACCGCACGGTCGTGTTCCCTCGAAGTGGTCGGCTGAGTTCCAATCACGGCGGGCTTCCTGGAAGTACCGATGAGCTTCTTGATGCGTGCGACGGCCTTGTCGAGCAGGGCCTCCAGTTTTCCTCGGACCTTCCCAATCACGGTCTTGACCTTGGCGCCGATGTTCCCCAGCCCCAGAACCTTGCCGAGGAAGCCCAACGCCACCGGGATGCTGCGCGCCAGCGTGCTCTCCACGCCCTTGACCGCCGCGCCGATGTTCCCCTCGGCGATGGCCCCGACGCTCTGCACGGCACTGGTGATCACGCCCATGATCTGCTTGCCCTGCTCGATCACGAACTGCACGCTCCGGAACGCCCCGATCAGCGCCTGAACGAAGCCGCCACCCGGGATGAGCATGCTCGCGACCTTCGTGATGCCCGCCATCACCACGCTCTTGGTGACCTCGCTCTTCAGGCCGGCCACCACTTCGTTGCCCACTGGCGCCTGGTTGGCCTTCATCTCGCCGGACTTGTGCAGGCCGCCCATCAGGGTTTTCAGGGCGTCCAGGGTCCCTTCGGCCGCCCGGACCTGCTTCTCGCCGTTCGGGCCCATCGCCTTGACCAGTCGGCCGCGCATCGCCTGATAGGTCAGGCCCATCACGCTCAGGGCCGTCATGAACACGCCCTGCAGGTCGAGCTTGGCGGGTAAGGTGATGCCGCTCGCCCCGGTCAGCCACTGCCCCAGGCCGGTCTGCAGGTGCTTCGGGGCGTTGCCGGCAAAGCTCTTGAAGCCGCCTTTCAGGGCGTTCAGGAGGTTCCCGGCGAACTTCGCGGGGTTCTTCAGGACCTGGATGATCAGGTCTCCGCTCTTCCGCAGTTGGGCGATCACGCCCTGCCCGACCGGACCGAGCCCGGCGGCCAGGGCGGTCAGGCCGATCTCCGCGATCTTCTTCGCGCTGCCAACGATCAGCGCCTTCAGGCCCCCGATGCGGCTCGTGACGGCCGTTTTCGCCGCGCCCAGGTCGGCCTTGCCGATGGCACTCGCCACTTCGCCGAGGACGCCGGCGAGGTTGAGTTTGGCGAGTTCGGCCTTGAACCACGCCCAGGCTTTTGGAAGGGCGTTCGTTTCCTTCAGCGCCTTGAGGATGTCCTTGAGCGGCCCCGGGACCCAACTGGTCAGCGTATCGAGGATGGTGTTCGGGTTCTGCGCGACCGCCTTCCCAGTGACGAGGTCCTTCCCGAACGCCAGCGTGAGTTCCCGGTACCCGGGAATCTGCGTGAGGGCGCCGGCGATCATCTCCCTGCCTTTGTTGGCGACTGCCTGCACGCCGTCCTGAACCTTGTCTCCCACCCACTTGAACGGGTTGCCGAGGCGCTGCACCGCCTGGGGCTGCAGGTCGTACAGGGGTTTGAGGGCGAAGGCCTGTGTGGCCCCCTCCTGGGCCCGCTGCAGGGCAGCCGCCTTGGTGTACACGCCGGGAGCGTGGGGACTGGGCGGCATCAGGCTCTTCGCGCTGGGCAGCACCCGGGCGAGCTTCGACCCCATCGACTGCGCCTCGGCTTCCAGACCGGCATCCGGGTCGATACCTCGGCCGACCTTGCCTTGAGCCTGCTGGACGGTGTGCGTGACCTCGTGCGCGAGCAGTTCCAGTCCGGACTTCGTGTTCGGGTTGAATTTCCCGGAACGGAAGTAAATGTCCGTGCCCGTCGTGAAGGCCACCGCGTTCACGCCCTTGGCCAGCTTGTCGGCCTCGGCGTCGTCGTGGATACGCACGCGGCTGAGGTCATGGTTCAGGCCCTGCTCCAGATGACGCTGCACCGCGGCCGGGAGGGGGTTCCCGCTCCCTCGCCTGGCCTGGATGCGTTCCATAACCGGCTTCGTGGCCTGCTCGTCCAGCTCCGCCAGTTGCCGCTGCAGGCTGTGCAACGACAGGGCCTGCCCGTCCTGCTGGCGTTGCAGCGCTTCCCGCTCCTGCACCTCACCCACGGCGCACTGAATTGCCGGGCGTTCCCCTGCGGGGAGGCTGCCCAGCACCACCTGTACTACGGGCCGGCTCAACGGGTGCCGCTGCAGGCTGGCGAGGTGAGCTGCGAAGGCCTGGTGCCGCTCGGCCGCAGGCTGACGATCCTGTTTGAAGGCCGTAGTGAGCTGCCCGGCCACCTGCCGCTGCAGGGCCGTGAACTGCCCATACGCCTTGGGATCCAGCCGCTGCCCTTCGACCTGTTCCGCCCGCTGTCGCATCACCGTCACCCAGTCTGAAGGGGACTGGGGCGTCCTGATCACGGCAACAGGCACGGACGACTGCGCCTGGCGTTGCAGGGCGGCCTGAACAGCACCATCCGGCAGCGCTGCGGTTAGGGCCGTGACCTGCCGCTGGACGGTCTGCTGTTGTGCTGCGATCTGACCAATTTCCTGAGCGTGCAGGCGTGCAGCCCGGAGAGCAGGGGCGGCGACCTGTAGCTGCACGGAAGTGGGACGGGCAGTGAAGCGCTGGAGGTCCCGCTGGACCTGCTGCTGCCGTTGAACGGCGGGCGTGACGGTGGATGAGGCCTGAAGAATCGGCCGCGTCTGAACCGCGACTGTCTTCGTGGAGGGTTTCTTGGCGACGTGCTGCATGACGGAGCCTCCCGGAGCTCCCAGAGTACCAATGAGGCGATCTTCAGGAAGCCGCACTTGCGTGTTATGGACCGGAGCGCAGGAGAATCACCAGGGTCATTTCCAGTTGGGAATGATCCTGCCGGTTCAAGGCTTCCTCAGCCTGGCCATTGCCCCTTCCGCCACCAGCGCTGATGGATCGGACGCCAGCTGGATCAGCAGATCCACAGGCAGTCCGGGGTTATAGGCCAATCGGGCCCGGACCCTCTCATCACCGTCCGTCATGAGGCGCTGCATAACTGCTTCTGGACACGCGCGGCGGGACGCGATGACGGACCGGACCTGAGGGTCCGGGTCGCGGGCAAGCTGTTCCATGACCGCTGAGGGAATCGTCTTGTTCTGCGCGACCTACCGGCGCATGTCTGGGAAGTGTGTGATGACCTCTTCCCAGACTTCAGGTGTTGCCGCGCCGTATGCCGCTCGGTGAGACTCCTCCCGGACTTCAGTGTTCGTGGTCACGGGCGAAGTCGATCCCGAAACGCTTCAGATTGGTGGCATAGCAGACAACCTTGTGGTGTTCTTCAGTTCAGAAGCCAGGAATGCTTTTTTCGCTCAATATCCCGGGACCCAGACTGGTTGATCGCCGCACCCGTCTGGAGGTACCTACTCACCAAAGAGCACCCGAGGTTTGGGCCCACCATCAGGGCGTCAGCCGCCTCCGGTTCGAACCTCTGGCGTCATCAATAGGTCACGCGCGGCCTCCCTTCACGCGCCATGGCGTAGGCCGTCCGGCCCATGACTCCGCCAGACGCCCTCCCTACACTCCTGGGGAGGTTCCCATGTGCCGTTACGCCCTGACCCCCTACAAAACGCACTACGCGTGCTTCTCGTGCCGGAAGACCTTTAAGGCCCCTAGCCGAAGAGCCAACGGCGCCACGAAAATCTGCCCGCAGTGCGGGGTCACCATGACGATCATGGGGCACGATTTCAAAGCCCCTCACCGAACCGACCTGCTGGCCTGGCAGAAAGCGGAGTACCTGGCGGCCCACGGCCTGGTGTTCGGGTCGTGTGGCTGCAGCGGGCCAGGATACGCTCCGCAGACCATGGATGAAGCCCGCACGCTGGTCGATTCCCATCTCGGGATTCCGGAAGGCGTCCGGCTGCTCCGGCAGTTCACATTGCGACATCCTCGCTGACCACCCAGCCGTGACTCCTGCAGGTCATCCGTTGGAGCTCGTGGTGTTCGTGGGGCTGCCTGGAAGCGGCAAGACCACTTTCTACCGGGCCCGCTTCGCCGAAGCACACGCGCACGTCAGCAAAGATCTGTTCCCCAACAACCGGAACAAGGCCCGCCGCCAGCAGCAGCTGCTCCAGGATGCCCTCCAGGCCGGCCGCAACGTCGTGCCAGACAACACCAATCCCACGGTCGGTGACCGTGCAGGCGCCATTGCGTTTGCTCAGGCGTACGGCGCCCTGGTGACCGGCTACGTGTTCGCTCTTGACGTTCCGGCCTCCATCGAGCGCAACGCCGGCCGCGAGGGCAAGGCCCGCGTCCCGGACGTCGCCATCTACGCCATCGCCAAACGCTGGCAGCCCCCCACCCTCGAGGAAGGCTTCGACCGCCTCTTCACCGTCTACCTCACCCCCGAGGGAGCCTTCGAGATCCTGCCGCTGGAGCCTCAATGAACAACGACACCTTCGAGGCGCGCCTGCGCGCCCTCGAGTACTACCACAACCTCAAGATTGTCCCCGGCGCCTGGGTGGTCCTCCGGGTGGACGGGCGCGGCTTCTCCCGCTTCACTCAGGAGCGCTTCGACAAACCCTTCGACGACCGCTTTGGCCGCCTCATGGTGACTACAGCCCAGGCCCTGCTGGAAGAGTTTCAAGGGATCTACGCCTACACCGAGAGTGATGAGATCAGCGTGCTCTTTCCGCCCTCCTGGACCATGTTCGACCGGGAAGTCGAGAAGCTCGTCAGCCTGAGTGCCGCCACCGCCAGCGCCACCTTCACCCTGGCCTGCGGGGAGCGGGCGACGTTCGACAGCCGCGTCTGGATCGGCGTGACTGAGCAGGACGTTCTCGACTACTTCCGCTGGCGTCAATCCGATGCGACGCGCTGTGCCTTGAACGGCTGGGCGTACTGGACGCTCCGCCAGGAGGGTGCCAGCGTGGCTGAGGCCACCCAAACACTCGAACGCCAGACCACCGCATTCAAGAACGAACTTCTCTACCAGCGCGGGATCAACTTCAATGAACTGCCGGCCTGGCAACGGCGAGGCGTAGGCTTGTACTGGGAGACCTACGACAAGGAGGGCATGAATCCGCTGACCGGACAACGTGTCCTGGCCCAACGCCGCCGGGTCAAGGTGGACCGCGACCTCCCGATGAAAGACGAATACAGCGCTTTTCTCCAGACGCGCTTGGGGCCGCTCAAGGCGCAGATCACCACGGACGAGGCTTAAGCAACATGTGACCCTTTCGCTGGGATCTCTCGCGCCCCGAACAACTGGTGCAGGTCCGCTAACCCTGGACGCGCCGGACTTTGATCTCCAGCTTGCGCTTCTCCATCCGACGAAGGAGAACCGCAGATTCATCGTTATATGGGTCTTGGATGCCTCCTTCCTCTCCAGGCATCAGCACGCCGAAATTCCATAACAGCTGACCGAACCGCTGGTCAGGCTCTGCTTCCACGGCTTCGAGCAGCCGCTCCAAAATGGCAAGGTTCGCTTCCTGGCGACTGATCGACACGAGGGCAGTGTCCCATGTCATAACACCCTGGTTCGCCCTGGATCAAAAGGTGGATGGCGGCCCCCGCCTCTCCCCTCCTGTCAGGCTATGAGCGAGTGAGACACCCGCACATGCTGGGCTGAATGTCAGACCGGGCCTGGGCAAATGGGCAAAGCAACGCCGCCTACACTGCTTGCCATGACCACCCGGACGCCCCTCATCGTGTATGTCGATGTGGACGAAACCCTGATTCGAAACCACGGGCGGGCCCGCATCCCCATGCCCGCCGTTATCCGGCACGTGCGGACACTGTACGAGCAGGGCGCTCACCTGTACTGCTGGTCGTCCGGCGGGGCTGCCTACGCTCAGGAGAGTGCGCGGGAGGTTGGCCTGGAAGACGTGTTCCTGGCGTTCCTGCCCAAACCCATGGTGATGATTGACGACCAGGCCGTCCAGACCTGGCGCCGGCTGCTTCAGGTGCACCCGAACACCACGGAGGGTCAGACGGTCGAGGGCTACCGGGCCGGGCTGCAGCGAACCCCTGAAGAGCTCCTGATCCGCTGATCTCCCCCACGCCCTCTTGCTCGCCGACGAGCTGCCCCATTACGCAAGAGTGCCGATGGAATACGGCGCCCCCGACAGTAGGCTGAACCTCACGAAAGGACGCCTATGCTGCTGACCATCCTCACCACCCACGCCCCCGCCACCGACCTCGGCTACCTCCTGCACAAGAACCCAGCCCGCCCCTCCCGCTTCGATCTGCCTGTGGGCCAGGGGCACGTGTTCTACCCGGAGGCGACACCAGAGCGCTGTACCGTCGCCCTGCTCGTCGAAGTGGACTCGGTGGTGTTGTCACGCGGCCGCGCTGGCGCCAGCGGATTACCGCTGGAGCCGTACGTCAACGACCGTCCTTACGCCGCGTCGAGCTTCCTGAGCAGCGCCATGCGCGAAGGTTTCGGCACAGCCATGACCGGCCGCAGCAAAGAACGCCCCGAACTGGCCGCGCAGACCCTGCCTTTCGAAGTCCACCTGCCCGCCCTCCCGTCTCGCGGCGACGTCAGTCTGGCTGAGCGCATGTTCCGGCCACTCGGTTACCAGGTCACAGCGGGCACGACCCTGCTGGACGAGTCCTTCCCGGAATGGGGCCAGAGCCCTTATCTCGACTTGAAGCTCGAAGGCACCGTCCGCCTCCAGGACCTGCTGGCACATCTCTACGTCCTCATTCCAGTCCTGGACGACACCCAGCACTACTACGTCGACGAGGCAGAAATCGACAAGCTCCTGCGCTACGGGGCCGGCTGGCTGGACGCCCACCCGGAGCGTGACCTGATCACCCGCCGGTTCCTGAAGCACCGCCGCGCCCTGCAACGGGCCGCGCAGGCGCACTTTACCGATGACGATGGACCCGGGTCCGAGCGTCCGGCCACGCCTACCTTGAACGAACAGCGCCTCGAGGCGCTCAAAGCCGCCCTGGTGGCCAGCGGGGCCGTCACGGTCCTCGATCTGGGCTGCGGGGAGGGCAATCTTCTTGCCAAACTCCTGCCCGAACGGCAGTTCACACGGCTCCTGGGGCTGGACGTCAGTCCGCGGGTCCTCGCCCGGGCCCGCGACAACCTGCGGTTAAACGAGTTGCCGGAGTCCTACCGCAACCGCCTGACGCTCACCCAGGGCTCCCTCACGTACCGGGACACCCGGTTGCAGGGGTTCGAGGCTGCGGCGCTGGTGGAAGTGATTGAACACCTCGACGAGGGCCGGCTCTGGACGCTGGAACGGGTGGTGTTCGGCGACGCGCGCCCGAGCACGGTCGTGGTCAAGACCCCGACCGAGGAGTTCAACGCCCGTTGGGCCAGCTTGCCGGCGGGCGACACCCGCCACGCCGACCACCGTTTCGAATGGACCCGCGCTCAGTTCCAGCCCTGGGCGGAGCGCGTGGCGGACGAGTTCGGTTACGCCGTGACCTTTCAGGACGTCGGCGAAGTCGATGCGCATCTGGGGCCGCCCACGCAGATGGCCGTGTTCCGCCTGGAGGCCCTATGAACACCGATCTCAGTCCCCTGCCGACCGGCACCCAGGTGGTCACGCGAATCGCCCTGCACGCCCCGAGCGGCGAAGTGAGTCGCCCGGCGGGCGCCGTCGGACGTGTGGTCAGCGCCCCGGCCGACCTGAACCACGCCTACCGGGTCAGCTTTCCTGATGGGGTGCAGTCGGCGTTCCTCCGCCGGGACCTCGACATCCAGCGGCATCACAGCAACCCGGACCAGCCACCGGCGCCGGACTGGACGCAGTGGGTGCAGTACCGCTGCGTCGTCGGCTCCCGTGCGTTCGGCCTGGACACCGAGGGCAGCGACACGGACCGGCGCGGCTTCTACCTGCCGCCGGCCGACCGGCACTGGAGTCTGTGGGGCGTGCCGGAGCAGCTGGAGAACGACGAGACGCAGGAAACCTACTGGGAACTGCAGAAATTCGTGACGCTCGCCCTGAAAGCCAACCCGAACGTCCTCGAGTGCCTCTACACCCCCCTGGTGGAGACCGCTGGCCCGGTCGCCCAGGACCTGCTGGGCATGCGCGACGCCTTCCTCTCCACGCTGGTGTACCAGACGTACAACGGGTACGTCCTCTCGCAGTTCAAGCGGATGCAGGCCGACCTGCGCAACCGCGGCGAAGTCCGCTGGAAGCACGTTATGCACCTGATCCGCCTGCTGCTGTCCGGCGTGGCCGTGCTGGAGCAGGGTGAGGTCATGGTGCATGTCGGTGAGCACAAAGCTGGCCTTCTGGCCATCAAGCGTGGCGAGGTGCCCTGGGCCGAGATCGACGCCTGGCGGCTGGACCTGCACGCCCGCTTTGACCGGGCCCTGCCGCGAAGCACGCTGCCTGAACGCCCGGACTACGCGCGCGTCAATGCGTTCCTGCTCCGCGCGCGGCGCAGCATGCTGGAGGTGGAATCGTGAATTTCCCCGGCGCCCTCACCGCAGCTGTCCAGGACCACCCTTACCCGCTGCTGTTCGCCACCATCAGTGGCGCTCACCTGTACGGCTTCCCTAGCCCGGACAGCGACTGGGATCTGCGCGGCGTGCATCTCCTGCCCGCGCGCGAAGTGCTGGGACTGATGGGCGGGCAGGAGACCGTCCAGCTGATGAACGACCCGCGTCTGGAGCACCTGCAGATGGCTCCCTACAGCACTGAGATCGAGCTTGACCTCGTCACTCACGACGCCTCTAAGTTCTTCCGCCTGATGCTCAAACGCAACGGCTACGTCCTCGAGCAGTTGCACTCTCCTCTGGTCGTGCACACCAGCCCAGCGCACGCGGAGCTCCGGACGCTCGCGGCCCGCTGCGTGACCCGGCATCACGCCCACCACTACCTGGGATTCAGTGCCAACCAGTGGCGACTGTTCGCCGGGGAAAGCCCCCCACGGGTCAAGCCGCTGCTATACACCTTCCGCACGCTGCTCACCGGACTGCACCTGATGAAGACAGGCGAAATCCAGGCGAACCTCGGCGTTCTGAACGAAGAGGCCAGGTTGCCGTACCTCGACGAACTGATGGCCCAGAAACGCAGCGGTGCGGAGAAGGAGCCTTTCAGAGGGGACGCGGCCTTCTTCGAGCAGGAATTTCAGCGGCTCACCCGGCAGCTCGAGGAGGCGCGGGACGCCAGCCACCTGCCGGGTGAAGTTGGGGGTGAAACCACCCGCGCGCTGAGTAACCTGCTGGTGACCCTCCGGCTGAAGGATTTGACGTAGGGGTACTTCAGTCTTCTTTCCCCTGCCTTCGTGCAGGCGCCCGCTCTGTCCGGCTCGAGGGTTGCACGAACTGCTGCATTGACGAAGACAAACTGGCCCTGTTGCTGCACAAGCGAGGACCTGAACTCATCGGCGCTCAGGTCCTCTGCGTCCAATGCGCCCGACACTATGAGGGTGGAAGCGGACTTCCGGTACTTTCCTCTGAACGGACTCCCGGCACTGACGCGGCCTGGTGCAGCCGGCCATCAAGTGCGGGGCCGCGAGGAGTTGCGGATCATCTCCGGCCCGGAAGACACCCGGCCGGAGCATCTGGAGCGCCGCCAGTACCGCCAGCTGAAGGCCAGGCGTTCACTGGCCCTCCGGGAGTTTAGGCATCAAGGGCCCCGAGCGGTTTGTGCGGCGCGTGCATGAGTGCATGTTTGAGGTCAGCGCCCTGAAGAGCAAAGGGCTGGCCCCTCGCCTGGCAGGAGGGTCACGTGGGCGTCACGTCGACCCAGGTGCCTGCGTCAGAGGAGCGTTCCCAGGCGTCCAGAAGGGCCTGAATGCGGACGCCCATGCTGAAGTCCACCAGGTCAGCTGGTTCCCCACGGACGCGGCGCACCAGTGCCTGCACCAGGCGGGTCCCGGCGGGCACGCGCGGAGCGTCCACTGAAACGGGTTCGAGTGGCGCCTCACCGGCCGCCGCGACCGGCTGCGCCCAGTTCACCAGCCCGGCAGTGCCGGCCGAGCCGTACAGGGTGAAGCTCACCTGCTCGGGGCGCGGCAGGTTCGTCAGGCACGACACCGTCACCAGAGGGCCACCTGCCAGTTCAAGCGTACCGAACGCCGCGGTTTCACACGCGGCGGGGTCACCTGCGGGGTACTCGGTGTGTGCCCACACCCGCCCCACCGGTCCCAGCGTGGCCAGAATGACGTGCAGCAGGTGCGGTCCAACCTCGCGGATCGGGCCGCCCTGTTCGCGCCCACCGATCCACGGGTTGTGCTGCCACGCCCGCGGCCACTGCGGAAACACCAGGGTCAGCTCGCCGCGGCGAAGGGTGCCCAGGTGCTCCTCCTGCGCGAGCCGCCGGAAGGTCTCGATGCCCGGATCGCGGTGCAGAGGCAGGTTCAGGGCGTGAACGACGCCCGCGGCCTGCGCGGCGCGGTGCAGGTCCTGCGCTTCGTTGAGCGTGAGGGCGAGCGGTTTCTCGCACAGAATGTGGCGCCCGGCCGCGATGACATCCAGCGCGACAGCGTGATGGTACCGAGGCGGCACCGCCACATACACGAGGTCCAGGTCCACCCCGGCGAGCATGCGGCGGTGGTCGCTCCAGGCGGAGGCGGCGAGCGGCTGGGCGGTGGCTTCCGCCAGGGCGCCCTGCACGTCGCAGACGGCGGCGACCTGCACGTCAGGATCGGCGGTCAACGCCTTCAGAAGACTCTGGCCGATCGCCCCGAGGCCAATCACACCGACCCGGACGGGCCGGGTCATCTGATCCTCCGGCCGGGAGCGGGGTGCCAGGGCGCCTGACTGGACGGTCCATGCCAGCCACCCGTGGACGAATCAGCAAAGCGGGTTCTGAGAGGGCCGGGGTGTGAAGGGCCTGAGGTCATGTCAAGCGTGGCCGGAGTGGCGGTCTGAGTTGAGATCATGGGGTCCTCTGGGCAGGGGCGGGGGACATTGTTGGTGCACTCGGCGGTGAGCGCGTCCGGAATCCGGTCCGGACGGTGGGAGCGGCTGGCAGGTCGTGGTCAGCATAGGGCAGCGAAGCGTCTACTGCGATGCACCCGTCGCTTGAGGCGGGTAAGGTCCGGGGCAGCCGGCCACGCTGCTCGAGGCCGACCTGCCCGGATTGCGGTCACTCGGCCGCCGCGTGCTGTCCCAGGTCGCGCCAGAGGGCCGCGGCTCGGCCGGGTCTGGCCCCCGGAGAAGCGCGGGCAGACGCTCGGTTTACGTCCAGTCCCCCTGAACCTGACCCAGGTTCTGCTGGACCGCGGTGACCCGCAGCAGGTTGCGGGAAAGGTGCCCGCCCGGCGTCTGGGTGACTGAGATCAGGGCCGCTGCGGCACACGCAGTTGTCCGGCGCATCTCTGTGTCTGAAGCTGCGCGATCCTGCCGCCTCTGTACCTGCAGAACCTGCCCGGCCTGAACACCCTGCGGACCAGGCTGCTGCCGGGCGGCCACCTGATGGGCCTGCTCGCACCGCCGGTCGGTCGCTGGTACGACCGGGCCGGCCCGCGGCCCCTGGTGAGTCCCGGGACGCTGCCGATGACCCTGGTCCTGTCGCTCTCGGACAAATTGAGCTCACCACCCCCGTGTGGACCCTGCTACGCCGTTCCTCACGAGCGCCCTGGGACCACTACCGCCGGCGCTGTGCTCGCATGGCAGCGCCATCCTGTACACCCTGCAGGAGGTGGCCGGCGCCGCAGGAACCGCGCTGCTGATCACCGTGGTGGCGGGCAGCCTCATCGTCCAGGGCGTGGCGCCCCTGCCGGCTCAGGTGGAGGGGCTGCACCTGCCCTTTACCGTCTCAGGCGCCGTCGCCGCGGTGGCGGTCGGGCTGGCCCCGCTGCTGCAACGCGCCCCGCACCCTGGCCACGCGGAGGGTCACGGTCAGGGCGGGCCGTCCGCCCCCTGGCCTCTGGACTGGAGATCACTGACGAGGCAGGTAAACCAGGGAGACACGAATCGAATTGACCACGCGGTTCACCTGCCTGCCGTCCATGCGGGACCCGGCCCTGGGGGCGCCGCCTTTCCGAGTTCACGCTTCCGGCCCCCCAGACCGCCTGCCGACCCGGTTCACCCAGCGCAGTGAGCAGTGAGAGGAGGTCCTCCCGTCGCCCCTCTTCAGCTCAACACCCGCAGCAGGTCCATGAAGGCCGTGAAGGTTCCCAGGGCGTGCGGATGCCGCGTGAACAGCATCTCCGGATGCCACTGCACGCCGATCAGACCCTCACCTTCGACGCCTTCGACAATCCCGTCGGCAGCTGTGGCCGTTGCCCGCAGGGTGGGCGCCACGACGTCCACCGCCTGATGATGGTAGGAGTTCAGGAACGCGGCAGCGCCGTGCGCGCGCTCCAGAAACGAACCACGCACGAAATGGACTTCGTGCCCCAGGCCGGGTGCCCGCGCGACCTGCGCGTGATCCACCCAGGCGTCCGGGACGTCCGGCAGGTGCTGGTGCAGGGTGCCGCCTTCGAGCACGTTTATCAGCTGCATGCCGCGGCAGATGCCCAGCACGGGCTTACCCAGGGTGCGTGCCGCCTGGTACAGCGCCAGCTCGAACGCGTCGCGTTCCTCGTCCACCTCTCCCAGTCCCCGCTTCGGCGTCTGCCCATAGTGCCGCGGATGAACATCAACGCCGCCGGTCAGCAGCACTGCGTCCACGCGCCCTGCGTAGTCCTCCGCGACGTCTGTCAGGTTGGGGAGCAGCACCGGGATGCCGCCTGCAAGTTCCACCGCTTCGGCGTAGCGGCGGGGCGCCCCGTTTACGCCTCTTGCCAGCGCATCGGTGAATTGGGAGGTGCTCAGGCCGATCAGGGGACGGGCGCTCATGCGCCCAGGATACAGAGCGGCCCCACGCACTCTTCCGTGTGGGCACGCCTGGCCCTCCGGCTGCGTGTCCCCGTGATGGCCGCCTCCCAGCTCCGGGATGGCCTGGTCTGGCGGCTCCCTGGCCTCACCGCCCGCGAAAGACACGACACCGCCAAGAGCCGTGCCAAGAAGACCTGGATCAGTGTCGGGTGATCCCGGCGCCGGCCTGGCCGCCACCAGGCTGATGAGCAGCCTGCAACTGAAAAAGAGGATGAGCGCCCCCGTCTGGCCGGTGCCCGTGGGCTGGCCTCCCAACTTGGGGGTCTGAATAGGGCCGGACCAGGCCGGTGAAGAACGCGGCGGGCGGGGTTTCCTGCCAGGCTGGGTTTTAAACTGAACTGACTATGACTCTGCTGGAACGGGCCGCTCCCCTGGATCAGCTGCTGGCGTGGTCGGGTGAGGCCGCGGCGGGCAAAGGCCGCCTCGTTCTTCTGGCCGGCGAGGCTGGCGTGGGGAAAACCGTATTTCTGCGGTCCTTCGTGAGTCGGCTGGCCCGGCCGGGCCCGGTGCTTCAGGGGGCGTGCGACCCGCTTTCCACACCAAGGCCCCTCGGGCCGCTGCTGGACATCGCCCCCCTCCTGGGGGTCACCTTCGAGCACCTGCTGCTTGAACCCGGTCAGCGTGAACAGGCCTTCCGCGCTTTTCTCGCCTACCTGACGAACGACCGCAGGGCGCCGGTCGTGATCTTCGAGGACGTTCACTGGGCGGATGACGCGACGCTTGACCTCCTGCGGTTTCTGGGACGGCGCCTTGACCAGAGCCGGACCCTGCTGATCGCTTCCTACCGGGACGACGAGGTCGGCCCCACGCATCCTCTGCGGGCCGTGGTGGGGGATCTCGCGACGACGCCGGCCGTCCGGCGGCTGACGCTGTCTGCGCTGTCCGAGAGCGCCGTTCGGGACCTCGCCGAGGTTCATCATATCGACCCCGCCGCGCTATACCAGACCACCGAAGGGAATCCCTTCTACATCACGGAGGTGATCGCCAGCGGACTGGGAACGGTGCCGCCCACCATTCGTGACGCTGTGCTGGCACGCGCCGCCCGCCTGTCCCCGCCGGCCCGCAGGACGCTGGAAGCTGCGGCTGTCATCGGAACCCGCATCGAGCCCTGGCTTCTGGAGGAGCTGCTGCCATTCAGTGCGGACGCGGCCGACGAGTGCCTGAGCCTCGGGGTTCTGCAGACCCGGGGTGACCGGTTCACCTTCCGCCATGAGCTGGCGCGCCAGGCCATCCTGGAGAGCACGGCGCCGTCCTGGCGACTGAGGTTTCACCAGCAGGCGCTGCACGTGCTTGTGACCAGGCGACCTGACGACGTCGCGAGACTCGCGGATCATGCGGAGGCCGCCAACGATGTCCCTTTGGCCTGCCACTACGCGCGGCTGGCCGGCCGGGAAGCAGCCGCGCTCAAAGCTCACCGTGAGGCGCGCGCCCAGTTCGCACGGGCGCTTCGCCACGCCGCGGCGCTGTCACCCGAAGACCGCGCCCAGCTGCTGGAAGACTACGCCGAGCAGTGCTTCATCACCGACGATCTCGCTGAAGCCCTTCAGGCGCGTTCCTCGGCGCTGCGCCTCTGGCAGCAGACCGGCCACCGCGACCGGGAGGGCGAAACCCACGCCCACCTCGCCCGTCTGCTGGTCGGCATGGGCCGCAACGCCGAGGCGGAGCAGTCCAGCGCCAACGCCCTGTCGATCCTGACCGAAGGCCCCCCTGGACCACGGCTGGCCTTTGCCTACAGCTGCCAGGCGCACCTGCGCATGCTGAACCGCGACAACCTTCAGGCGATCCGCTGGGGCCAGCAGGCCGTCACGCTGGCCGAGCAGCACCAGGACCAGGCCATGCTGGTGCTCGCCTTGAACACCGTGGGCACCGCGATGCTCCTCACGAACAATGAGCAGGGACGGACGCTGCTGGAACGCAGCCTCACGCTGGCCCGGGAAGCTCAACTGGACGATCACGTGGCCCTCGCGTACCGGATGCTGAGCTCCGTCGCCGGCGAGCTGTACCAGTTCACCCGGGCCGATCAGTATTTCTCGGAGGGCCTCCGGTACTGCGCTGAGCACGACATTGACGGCCACCGCTTCTACATGCTCGCCTGGCAGGCCCTGTCTCACCTTCACCAGGGCCGCTGGCGCGAGGCGGCGGAGCTGGCGCTGACGGTCACCGCGCGCCCAGGAACCGCCGCGACAAGCCGGATCATGGCGCTCGTGGCCCTGGGGCGTGTCAGGACCCGGCGAGGGGATCCTGAAGTCTGGCCCGCTCTGGATGAGGCGCTGGCCATGGCCACCCAGACCGGCACACTTCAGCGCCTGGCCCCTGTGCGGGCAGCGCGCGCAGAAGCGGCGTGGCTGAGCGCAGACCCTGACCGGACGTTCGAGGAAGCCCACGCCGCATACCCGCTGGCCTCCCGGCACCATCACCCGTGGTTTATGGGGGAGCTGGCGTACTGGCAGTGGAAGGCCGGGCACGCCGTCGCCGCCCACGACCTGGCCGAGCCTTACGCCCTGCAGATGGCCGGCCGGTGGCAGGACGCCGCGCAGCTGTGGACGCAGCTGAACTGCCCGTATGAAGCGGCCAGAGCGTTCGCCGAAGGCCACACCGAAGCCGCGCTGAAACAGGCGCTGGGTCTGTTTGAGTCGCTCGGCGCACGTCCGGCCGCCACGCACGTGACCCAGCAGCTCCGGCAACTGGGGGTGAAAGGCCCTTTCAGGGCGCCACGGGAGGCCGCAGGCCCTGATCCTGCCCGCGTGACCCCCCGCGAGATGCAGGTGTTGCGCCTGCTGCACCAAGGCCTGCGTGACGCCGAAATTGCACGGGAGCTTGGGATGTCGACGAAAACAGCCGGTCATCACGTCTCGTCACTGCTCTCCAAATTGGCCGTGCGCAACCGGATGGAAGCGGTCCGTGAAGGAGATCGGCTGGGTCTGATCACGCATGGGGAACCGGACCACTCCCCATAGGGAATTTTCCCGATGCGCGGGCCGCCCGGCCGGGTGGACAATTCACTCAGCAGGATCACATTCACGCTCCTGCAGGAGGATGACATGCCGCGTTACATGGTCGAACGGACCTTCCCGGATGGACTTGAGATTCCGATGAACGCTGAAGGGGCCGCAGCGTGTCTCGGTGTCGTCGACCGGAATGCCGACCTGGGCGTCACCTGGGTGCACTCGTATGTCAGCGAGGACAAGCGCAAGACCTTCTGCATCTACGACGGCCCAGCCCCGGAGTCGATCCGGCAGGCGGCCGAACGAAACGGGCTGCCCGTCGATCAGATTCACCGGGTGGCGGTGCTCGACCCTTACTTCTACAGGTAAAACCCCTGAAGGCCGGCACTGGTCAGTGCCGGCCTCTCAAGTCCCCCTGCAGGAGGTACGGGGAGGCAGAAGCTTCGCTGCCTCCGGTACCCTCCTTCCCGCGCGCCTGCTGACAACGACCCCCAGCCGCATTCACCACGCTGGGGGCGACCCCGTGCCCTGCCGCTGGACCAGGGCACCTCTGCTGACGGTTCCCGCAGCGCACCCATGGCTGGCCCCGGTCATGGGTCACCCTCAATGGCTCAATGGGACCACCCTCTGTACGTTCAGTCGTGCCCCGAGTCCTGATTCATCGTGGTGGCGCTTTCTGGGCGAACCTTTGGCTGGTGCTGGGTTAACCGCGGCTGGACGTCAGGTGCCGGGTGGCGTGCGGACTCAGCCGCCCCGGACGGACGCACGGTCCTGGCGCAGCACAGGCGCGCCTCGAACCGGCATACTGATGGGCACATGCCTCCCTGCCGGTTTCCGATATCGGGCCCCGCGTGAGTGGCCCCCCGCTGCAGGGGGTTTCACCCTCACTGCTCCGCGACGTCCTGTTCCTGATTGAGCCGGGCGGGTACCTGCAGGAACGGCAGATCATGGACCACTGCCAGATCGGCCGCACGCTGGCCCGCGCCGCGCTGGCCACGCTCGTGGAGCTCGGCGACCTCGAGCTTGTGGCGGGTGCTGGCCCCCTGCGCTACCAGCGCCGCCCCCCGCTTGATGAGGCGCTGGTTCGCCATGACCTGATGCCTGAGTTGCTGACGGCCATCGGCGACCGGACCCAGACAGCCGGCCACCTCGTTCAGCGGTTCAATCTGGACAAGGCGGTCATCAATGCCACTGTGCGCGCCATGCAACGCGACGGCCTCATCAGCGTCACGACCGTGGGGGCCACGCAGGTGTGCCGCGTGGCCAGTGTCGTGATGGCGCCGCCGGGGGTCCGTCCGGGCGAGAGCTGACGCGCCCCGCTGGCGGGCAGAACCTGAGGCGCCCGTACGCCTTTCAAAAGGAGCTGATCGGGTGGGTCCAGCGGCACCGGCAGGGCGTCAAGGACCGCGCCCGCGGCAACGCCCCTGAGCACGTAAGCTGACCCGGTTGCGGTTGCGCCTGAGCTGCCCCTGTTCAGGCTGCAGAGACCGGGAAGTGCCGTGTGGAGCCCCGCTGGTGTGGTGCCTGGGCACCTGCCCGGGGGTCTGCCGCGGGGACTCAGTGGCGTGAGGCTCCCTGTGGCATACTCCGCGCATCAACAGTTCAGCTGAAGGGGGCCGCGCCAGAGCGGCGTGCCCTCCCGCGGAGGTTCACCATGAAAAAGGCACTGCTCCTGAGCGTCCTGACCCTGTCATCCCTCGCCGCTGCTGAAATCAGGGTCGGCGTGATCGTTTCCTCCACCGGCCCTGCCGCCAGCCTCGGCATTCCCGAAAAGAACACAGTGGCGTTGCTGCCCCAGACCATCGCCGGGCAGAAGATCGTCTACACGGTCCTGGACGACGGTTCAGACACGACCGCTGCCGTCACCAACGCCCGCAAGTTGATTCAGGACAGCAAGGTGGACCTGATCATCGGAACCACCACCACCCCCGCCTCTCTGGCCATGATTGACGTGGTGGCCGAGGCCAGGGTGCCCATGATCAGCCTCGCGGCCGCTGAAAGCATCATCAAACCGGTCGACGCCAAACGCAGCTGGGTCTTCAAGACCCCGCAGACGGACGCCCTGATGGCAGCCGCAATCGTGGATCACATGGTGCAGAACAAAATCCGCACGGTGGGGTACATCGGCTTCAACGACGCCTACGGCGAAGGCTGGGCCAACGAGCTGAAGAAGAATGCCGCGGCGCGTGGCATCAAGGTCATCGCCGAGGAGCGGTATGGCCGCAGTGACACGAGCGTCACCGGCCAGGTGCTCAAACTCGCGGCCGCCCGGCCCGACGCCATCCTGATCGGCGCGGCCGGGGTGCCGGCCGTCCTGCCGCAGAAGGCCCTGAAAGACCGCGGCTACGCCGGCAGGATCTACCAGACGCACGGGGTGGCCAACGCTGACTTTCTGAGGGTGGGCGGCAAGGACGTCGAAGGGGCCATCCTTCCGGCCGGACCGGTCCTGGTGGCCGATCAGCTGCCTGCCACCAATCCCACCCGGAGGGTTGGCCTCGCCTACATGAACCAGTACGAGGCCAGGTACGGCAAGGACAGCGTCAGCACCTTCGGTGCGCACATGTGGGATGCGGGCCTCCTGATGCAAAAAGCGATTCCCGCGGCCCTGAAGAAAGCCAAACCCGGCACGGCCGCCTTCCGCGAGGCGCTGCGTGACGCCCTTGAGGGCACCCGGAACGTCATCGGAACGCACGGCATTTTCAATCTCACGGCTTCCGACCACCTGGGTCTGGACGCCCGCAGCCGCGTCATGGTGCAGGTCGTTGACGGCACCTGGAAACTGCTTCCCAGCCGCTGAGGGCACGTCATGCGGACGGCCCTCCGGTGGCCGTCCGTACCTGTGCAGTCCGCCGCTGTCACCACCGCCCTGCGGCCTGCGTGACGGCGGGATCTGAATTCACGCTGGCTGCCGCTCAGAGGACGGCAGAAAGGCATGTGCTGAATGCAAATTTTCGACCCGAGTATCTTTCCCATTCTGGCGGCGGACGGACTGACCAACGGCGCCGTCTACGCGCTGCTGTCGCTGGCTCTGGTCCTGGTGTTCGCCGTGACCCGCATCATCTTCATTCCCATGGGAGAGTTCGTCGTTTTCGGAACCCTGACGCTGGCTTCGTTCCAGCTGGGCAAGGTGCCAGGCACGCTTGGTCTGCTGCTGATCCTGCTGGCCCTTGCAGCAGTGATGGAAGCGGTCAGTCAGCTTCAGCGGCGGCAGGCACGCCGGGCGGCGCTGACGGTGGCCGGCGCGGTGGTCCTGGGGACCGCGCTGTGGGGCCTGGCCAGCTGGATCGTGCCGCTGAAACCGCCTCTGCCCGTGCAGGTGCTGCTCACCTTGGCGCTGGTCGGGCCGCTGGGGCCGCTGCTGTACCGGACGGTGTACCAGCCGCTGCTCAACGCCACCGTGCTGGTGCTGCTGATCGCCTCGGTGGCGCTGCACCTCGTTCTGACTGGTCTGGCGCTGGTGTTCTTCGGACCGGAAGGGTCACGCACGCCGCCGTTCGCGCAGGGCAACCTGGTGCTCGGGCAGGTCACGCTCAGCTGGCAAAGCCTCCTGGTGATCCTGGTCTCGGCCCTGCTGATGCTGGGGCTGTTTTTCTTTTTCGAGCGGACCATGCCGGGCAAGGCGCTGCGGGCCACGGCCGTCAACCGTCTGGGCGCGCGGCTGGTGGGCATCAGCCCGGCGTCGGCCGGCACGCTGACCTTCACGCTGGCAGCGTTGATCGGCGCGCTGGGCGGCATGCTGATCGGACCGTCGGTCGCCATGACCTATGACAGCGGCTTCCTGATCGGGCTCAAGGGTTTCGTCGGGGCCATCATCGGCGGGCTGGTGAGTTATCCCCTCGCGGCGGCCGGCGCCCTGCTGGTGGGATTGATCGAAAGTTTCGCCTCCTTCAGTCTGTCGGGCTGGAAGGAAGTGATCGTGTTTACGCTGATTCTGCCGGTGCTGCTCTGGCGCTCGCTGATGACCCGCCACACCCCCGAGGACGAGGAATGACGCCCGCCGCGCCTGAGCGCCCGGCTCTTCCGGTCCGCGCCGCTCTTGCGGGTCTGGCTGTGGTGGTGGCCCTGCTGCTGCCGGTGACGCTGCCGCTTTTTCAGGTCACGCTGCTGGTCAACATCATCATCTTCGCCATTGTGGCCGTCGGGCTGGTGCTGCTGACCGGCATCCTCGGCCTGACGAGCTTCGGGCAAGCGGCCTTCATGGGCGTAGGTGCGTACACGACGGCCGTTCTGACCACGCAGGCCGGATGGAGTCCCTGGCTGACCCTCCTGGCAGGCTTCGGGATGACCGCGCTGATCGCCTTGGTTCTCGGGCTGGTCACCCTGCGCATGCAGGGCCATTACCTGCCCCTGGCCACCATCGCCTGGGGCATCAGCCTGTACTACGTCTTTGGCAACACGCCCGCCCTGGGCGGCTTCACCGGAATGACCGACATTCCCCCCGTGGCCGTGTTCGGCCTGAACCTGACCTCACCGCGCACCTTCGCGTACCTCGCGCTGGTGTCGCTGGGCGTGGTGGCCCTCGGCGCGCAGTTCCTGCTCTCGTCGCGCACGGGACGGGCCATGCGGGCGCTGCGCGGCGGACCCGTCGTGGCCGAGGCGTTCGGGGTTGATCCCTTCCGCCTGAAGGTTCAGGTGTTCGTGCTCTCCGCACTGATGGCCTCCCTCGCCGGCTGGCTGTACGCGCACAGCCAGCGCTTTGTGAACCCGACCCCCTTCAGCCTGCAGGCCGGGATCGAGGCGCTGTTCATGACGGTGGTTGGCGGCCCCGGTCACGTCTGGGGCGCCGCGCTGGGCTCAGGCCTGATCACCATGCTGCGCGAGTGGCTCAGGGACCTGCTGCCCGTCCTGCTCGGCGCCCAGGGCAATTTCGAGGTGATCGTCTTCGGGGTGCTGATCATCCTGACGCTGCAGTTCGCGCGGCGCGGCCTGTGGCCGCGCCTGGAACGCTGGCTGCCGCAGGGTGGACTTCAGCTGCTGCCGGACCCCCGGCCCCTGCCGGTCCGCGCCAGACCCCGCCCGGGCCTTCCCCTGCTTCAGGTCGAGCACGCCGTGAAGCAGTTCGGTGGGCTGCGCGCCGTGAGCGACGTTTCCTTCGACCTGCGGACCGGCGAGATCCTCGGCCTGATCGGCCCGAACGGGGCCGGGAAGAGCACCATGTTCAACCTCATCACCGGCGTGAGCCCAGCGACGTCCGGTGCGGTGACCTTCGCCGGGCAGGACGTGACCCGCCGGCGCGCCGGGCAGATTCACCGCCTGGGCGTCGCCCGCACGTTCCAGCATGTGCACCTGCTGCCGGACCTGACCCTGCTGGCCAACACCATGATGGGCGGGTACGCGCGCGGACGAGCCGGCATGCTGGCCAGTCTGCTGCACCTCGAGCGCGCCGAAGAGGCCGCCCTGCAGCACGAGGCGCTGCGCCAGCTCCAGCGGGTCGGCCTTGGTGAGCACGCCTTCACCCTGGCGGGCAACCTCGCGCTCGGGCAGCAACGCATTCTTGAGATCGCCCGCGCCCTGGTCGCCGACCCGGCCTTGCTGCTGCTGGACGAACCGGCCGCCGGACTGCGCTACGGAGAGAAACTTGAACTGGCCACGCTGCTCAAACGGCTCCGGGACGAAGGCGTCACCATTCTGATTGTGGAGCACGACATGGACCTGGTGATGAATCTCGTCGACCGTCTGGTGGTCATGAATTACGGCGAGAAGCTCGCCGAAGGCTCACCGGCCGAGATCCGCGCCCATCCCGCTGTGCGTGAAGCGTACCTGGGGGTCGACATGGAAGAGGGCGCCGCATGACCTCACCCACGCCACCCACGGGGCCCGCCGCCCCCCAGGAACGCGCGCCGCTGCTGGACGTGCGCACGCTGCACACCCGGTACGGCCGTGTTGAGGCGCTGTCCGGCGTGAGTGTCCAGGTGCCCCGGGGGCATATCGTCAGTGTGATCGGCGCGAACGGCGCCGGCAAGACCACCCTGATGAACTCCATCATGGGCGTGCTGCCTTCCCAGGGGGACATCTCATACGCCGGCGAGTCGCTGCGTGGCGTTCCCCTGGAAGCGCGGGTGGCCCGCGGCATCAGCCTGGTCCCGGAGCGCCGTGACCTGTTTGCCTCAATGACCGTGCAGGACAACCTGCAGCTCGGCGCCTACGTCCGCCGGCGCGGCGCCTGGCGCGCAGACCTTGACACCGTCTACGCCCGGTTTCCCCGCCTCCAGGAACGCCGCACCCAGCTGGCCGGCACGCTGTCCGGCGGTGAACAGCAGATGCTCGCCATTGGCCGGGCCCTGATGGCCCGCCCTCAGCTGCTGCTGCTGGACGAACCCAGCCTCGGCCTGGCCCCCCTGATCGTGCGGGACATCCTGCGGATCGTGCAGGGCCTGAAGGCCGACGGGGTCACCGTGCTGCTGGTCGAGCAGAATGCCCGCGCAAGCCTCGCCATCAGCGACGAAGCTTACGTGCTCGAAACTGGCCAGGTGAAGATGAGCGGCCCGGCCGCAGTCCTCGCCCGCGATGAAAGCCTCACCGCCAGTTACCTCGGCGGCTAGGCGCCGCCGCCCCTGCCCCGGCGCCCGCCCAAAGGAGAGCCATGCACACCACCAAAGATCCTTTCATGGATTTCCTGAACATGCAGATCGTGACCGTCGCAGGCGGAAAAGCGTCGGTGACAGCCACGGTCGGGCCGCAGCATATCAACATGCACGGCACCGCCCACGGCGGCTTTCTGTTCAGCCTGGCCGACGCGGCGTTCGCCCTGGCCTCCAACAGCGGCCCGGGCCGGCAGGTGGGCCTGCACGCCGACATGCAGTACTTCCGCGCTGCCCGGCTGGGCGACACGGTGACAGCCCACGCCAGTGAGATCCACCTCGGCCGGAAGACCGGAGCGTACCGCATGGAACTGTGGGTGGGTGAACAGCTGATCGCCATGGGCAGCGGCATGGTCTACCGCGTCGAGGCCGGTCTGCAGCCTGCGCCTGCGGCCCCACACTGAGCCCTGACTTCCCCGTGAAGGTGCGCCACGACGGCGCGGAGCAGGCACGGCAGCTCCCGCGCAGGCCGGCCCGGCTCTGCTTCCTGACATGAATGACCTGCGTGTCTTCCGGCGCGGCCGCACCCTGCCCTGACGTGCGGAGCAGCGAAAGCGCCGGAGGGTGGGCCTGAGCTCACCCTCCGGGATGTCAAGTGCGGGGCCTGGTCGTTTCAGTCCTTGGGCTGCGCGCGCCGCGCGGCCAGCAGGAACACCGCAGACAAAACGGCGAACAGCGAGATGATTCCTGCAACAGGCAACACTGTTCCGTCGCTCAGGCCACTGACCAGGCCGCCTGCTGTGGCCCCGATGGCCGACTGGGTGGTGCCCTGCAGCGCAGAGGCGCTGCCCATGCGTTCACGGACATTCCCGAAGGCCAGGGCGGCCAAGTTCGGGAAGATGAACCCGATAGACGCGAGCAGGAGGAACAACACCGGCGTGAGCGTCCACACACTGATCTGCCCGCTCGTGACCACGGCGAGCAGCAGCGCCGCCATGACTACGGCCGCGAGAACGGCCGCGCGGACCACTGCGTACAGCTCGAAGCGGCGCAGAAGGGCCCGGTTCACCTGGGACGCAAGAATCAGTCCGGCCGCGTTGACGCCGAACAGCACCGCAAACAGGCCGGGCGAGACGCCCAGCGTGCCGATGTACATGAACGACGACCCGGTAAGGTAGGCGAACAGCACCCCGGCCATGCACGCCCCGGCCAGGACATACAGCATGAAAGGCGTGTTCCGGAGAAGAGCGAGGTAGTTGGTGGCGGCGTCGCGCAGGCGCGTGTCGGCCCGCTCCTGTGCAGACGACGTTTCCGGAAGCATCGTGACGGTGACCAGCATCAACACGCCGAACAGAGCCAGCAGCCAGAACAGGCCGTGCCAGCCCACGTGGGTCAGGATCAGTCCGCCCAGTGAAGGCGCAAGAATCGGCGCGACGCCCATGATCAGCATCAGGATGCTGAGTCTGTCGGCCAGCGCCTTGCCACTCCACAGGTCACGGACCACCGCGGCCGTGATGACTGCACTGGCAGACGCCCCCAGGGCCTGCAGGAAGCGCCCGGCAATCAGAACCGTGATGCTGGGCGCCAGCGCACACAGCACCCCGCCCAGCACAAAGATCGTCAAGCCGGCCAGCAGGGGAGGTTTGCGGCCGTACTTGTCGGTGAGAGGACCGTACGTGATCTGCCCCAGGGCAACACCAATGAGAAACACCGCCAGGGTGGCCTGAGCGGCGCCCGAGGAGACACTCAGGTCACGGGCAATCGTGGGCAGCCCAGGAAGGTACAGGTCAATGCTAAGCGGCATGACCGCCTGCATCAGCCCGAGAATGAGAGTGAGAAGGCCAGTGCTGATGGACAGGGACGTGCGGGTGGTCAGGCTCATGGGGATCCTTGCTGGACGACGAAACGTCCGGTGACGCTCGCCGCAGAAAGCAGACGAAAAGGAACGCGGAGGGCAGAGAAGACAGAAGGCTGGCGTGGCAGTCCCGTCGGCTCCTCCACCGCCCGACCGGCCCTGAATTGTGGCGCCTGTATGCCTGAGCCAACAGGACTGAGTTCTCAGTGTCCCCAACAGAGTTGCGCCGGCGCCGCAGGGCCTCATCCTGTAGCGTGCTGCGGAGAGGACCGTCCAGGTCCGGCGCGCGGCGCGCCCCGACTCTTCGCCGGCCACACGCGGGCGACCCCTGCCCGGCGCGCCGTCAGTGCAAGGGGCGGAGTGCTGGCCAGGCGCACAAACGCTGGCAGGCACAACCCGCGCCCCGGCAGCGCAGGAAATGAGCCTCCGAACTTAAGCCACGTCTGTGCCGTGCACGTCGGAGTTTCCCAGACCAAGCCGGCGCAGGTCACCGGGCAGGCGCGCCCGGACCCACCAGCCGTGGGCCCACACCACCACGCCCATCACCGCGACGGTCCAGAGAACCAGCCAGTCATCGGCGGGGCGGACCGCGCCATCCAGCGCCCAAAGCAGGGGGAACCCCAGAGTCAGACCACCCAGCCAGTGCGCCAGCATGCCGGCCGCCACGCCGGTGAGCCAGGAGGAGACGGGCAGACGCAGGATGGTCGCGTGACGCTGCAGAATCCGCCGGTGCACGCCACGAAGAGGTTCAGGCAAGGCCTGCACGTGTTCGGCCACCTGCAGCGTCCACGCCATCGTCCCGCGGCCCCGCTGACGGAGCAGCGTCACCGTGTGTTCAGGGTCGCCCGGCCGCGTCATCGTGTTCAGAGTAGACCGCGCCGCGCCGCGGCGTGCCGCCGCATGCCTGAATTTCTGGACAGCACCTGAGTGATGGGCACCCACCAGCGCCAGAGGGGGAATCAGGCCCCGAGCGTGAACGGCCAGCGGACCCCCAAAGGCGTCCGGAAGGGTCCCTGGACTGCCCAGGGAACACCAGCGCGGACCAGTGAACCGACACCCGGTACGGCAGCGTGTGCGTCGGCTGAACTGCGTTGCCAGCGGCACGCGCCCTTCAGGGGAGTCCCGGGGCAGGCCGACCAGACGCGTCCGGCCCCTGGACCCACTGGGCCTGGCCAGCACGGGCCGCTCCGAAGCGCCGGGCCAGCGGGCTTCGCCGCGCAGCGGCCCGGCGGCGTAAGGTAGGCCCATGACCCAAGACCAGAGTTGTGCCGCCGTCAGGCGCGTGGGGACCCCTTGACGTCCTGGCCCGTTCAGGAGGGCGTATTTGCACTGGGTGACTTTCAGGCGGAGCGCGGCGGCGTCATCGTGGACGCCCGACTGGCCTGGCAGACGCACGGCACCCTGAATGCCGCGCGGGATAACGTCATCGTCTATCCCTGCAGCTACACCGCGACCCATGAAGGTCAGCGCTGGTTGATCGGCCCGGACGGCGTTCTCGACCCGGACCGGTGGTTCATCGTTATTCCCGACATGTTCTCCGACGGGCTCTCTTCGGGCGCGGCGGACACTCCCGGGTACCCGCCACTGGTCACTCTGCGGGACAATGTCCTTGCCCAGTCCAGGCTGCTTGAGGAGGTTTTCGGTATCGAGCAGATCGCCGCGGTGTACGGGTTCTCGATGGGCGCCATGCAGGCCTACCACTGGGCCGCGCTGTTTCCTGAACGGGTGCAGCGCGCCGTGGTGGTTTGCGGCAGCGCGCGGACCGCTCTGCACAACCAGGTATTTCTTTCCGGACTGCTGAGGACCCTGGAGGCCGCGCCGGAGCACCTCGGCCACGGGCGGTTTGCTGAAGAACCCCGCGCGGCCCTCAAGGCGTTCGGGCATATCTACGCCGCCTGGGGCCTCAGTCAGGACTTCTACCGCGCGGAACTGTTCCGCACCGTGCTGGGTTACCCCGACCTGGAATCCTACCTGCAGGCGGAGTGGGTGGAGGGTTTCGGCCGGTGCCGGGCGGCGAACCTGTACGCTCAGGCGATGAGCTGGCTGCACGGCGACATCAGCGCCAACACCCTGTACGGCGGGGACCTGCGCCGGGCCCTGCGGGGCATTCAGGCGCGGGTTCTGCTGATGCCCAGTGAAACGGACCTGTATTTCCGGGTGGCTGACAATGCCGCGGAGCTGACGGACCTCCACGCCGGATCATTACGGCCGATTCCTGGTATCTGGGGTCACCGGGCAGGGAGCCCCGCAGGCCTTACGGAGGAACTGGCCTTCTTGAAGCGTGCCGTGCGTGACTGGCTGAATACCTGAACAGCCGCAGTGACCCACTGGGGGTTGACATTATGCCCGGCCCGTCAGTTCGGCCGCTGATCCCGCCGGCTGCCCTCCGCCGCGTCATGCGCCGTGTCGTCTGATGCGGAACCCCCAGCCGTCAGGGCCTCGTCGGGACTTCACATTGCCGAACCTGGGCGAACTGGCCACGCCGAAGAGTCTGCCGCCCTCAGCAGGCAGCAGCGCAGCCATTCGTGCAGGCGGCGTACACCCGGCGGGACCCACTGCCCTGGTCCCTCAGGTGGGGGAACGTTCCTCGGGGAGGAAAACGCTCCGGCGGATGCGGAACCAGGGCGGTGGCTGCTGGCTGGAACTCCGCAGGAAAGCTCAGGTCCATACGAGGGTCATGCGGCTGGGCATGCGTGGTTGGCCTCACGCGCTTGACAGCCATCACTCTGGGCGGCGAACAGGCACCCCGTGAACCGTTGCTCCCGCCAGGAGCCCGGTGACGTGAAGTTCAGAACCATTTGGAGTGAAGGCAGTTGGGCCAAAGGGGCAGGCCCGATTTACTCGGCAGGTTCGCTGGGGTAGACCGACAGGATTTCGACTGACACATCATTCTCTTTCCCCTTGCTCCTGCCGAGTAAATCGGATGCCGCTCGGCGAAAAGCCCGATTTACTCGGTCGGTCGCGTCAGTTATCCACAGACCAGCCCCGATTTACTCGGCTGGTTGTGCGAGAATGACACCCGATTTACTCGGTCGGTTGCGTCAGTTATCCACAGGCCAGGCCCGATTTACCCGGTTGGTTGTGCGGTGGTAATACCCGATTTACTCGGCCGGTCTGGCGATAATGAGCCCGATTTACTCGGCCGGTTTCCCGATTTACTCGGCAGGTTGCCGTCAGTTATCCACAGGGAAAGCCCGATTTACTCGGCAGATTGCTCGGAAAAACATCCTCCTGGACGCATTCATCCCCATTCGCTTGTTGTTGTTGTTTCATCAATCTTCTTCCTTTTAAAAACAAACAAACAGAACAACACGTCAACGGGAGCAAGGAGCGCACTCTGCTACAGTGCGGACGAGGTCCCCTGACGCATGCCCCGCTCCAAACAGAAGGCGACGGTGCAACCCACTCAGCCCGGCGAGATCGAACGCTTTGACGAAGCGAACTCAGCGCGGCTGGGACTGATCTGCGTTCAGGAACGGATCCCGAGCGACTACACCCGCTGGGACCAGGAATGGACCGTCGAGGGCCGCACCGCCCGACTGACCTGCATCTCCCCCAGTGAGTACGGCGGCGTGCCCCACGGCCTGGACGGAGATTTCGCGACCACCCTGAACCTGATGTACCTCGAGCAGGGCGCTCCGGAATCCGGGGAGGTGAACACCACCGCCTATCAACTGCTGAGCAAATCCGGCTTTCCGGACAGCGGCCAGTACTACCAGGCGCTTCAGGAGTCGCTTGACCGCCTGAAAGGTGCCACGTACACCGCCAGCGAATCCTGGCGGGACAAACGGTACGACCGGTGGACCACCGTGAAGTTCAACATCATCGAACAGATTGACGCGGACACCGCCGCCGGCATGGCCTTCGGCTCCGGCACAATTCTGAAGATCCGGCTGGCCCGTCCCGTGGTGCAGAGTCTGCGCGCCCAATACGTTAAACCGCTGGACATGACCTTCGTGCAGAGCCTGAACCGGGCGTTGACCCGCAGCCTCTACCGCATTCTGGACGCCCGCCGGTACGACCCGGTGCACCTGAACGAACCCGTTACCACGCTGCGCCTCCCGCTGCAGCAGTGGGCGCGCGAGTGCAAGCTGCTCGAGTCCATGCCCGCACGCATCAAGCGCAACCTTGACAGCGCGCATCAGGAACTGATTGACCGTGGGTACCTGCGGACCGTGACCTACGAAGGTACCCGGGCGAACACCATCATCGTCTATGAGTTCGGGGACATTCAGATCAACCCGCCGGCACCCGAGCCGAGTCTGCAGGTGATTGCCGACCCACCCCTCGTCGAGGCACTCTGCCGCGAAGGTGTCGTGCCCCCTGTCGCCCGCAAACTCGTGCAGCACTTTGGTGACGTGCAGGTCACTGCTCGCCTGGAGACCTTTCACGCCCTGCTGCGCGACGGGTACACGCCCAAAAAGCGTTCGGCGCTCCTGGTGGACGTCATCAAAGACGATTCAGGCAAATACGCCGGCGTCGCCACGCCGACCCGCACCGCCCCCACGGCAGCACCCGGGCGCGAGGCGCCTCTTCCCTCCCCTGCCGACGACACCCAGGAGGCCGACGAGCTTACCGACCGAATGCACGCTGCCTTTCTGGCGCTGCCTCGGGAGGAACAGGCTGCGCGCGCTGTCACCCAGGTTCGCATGTTCGTCGGACGTGAACTGCGCGAAACCCACCTGCGGGGACTGCTCGCGGCGATGCTCGCCGGCGAGACTGATCCGTATGCTGTGCAGCGTGAAGTGATTCGTGCTGCCAGTGAACTGAGACTGCCTGAATTTGCTCAGCAGCTCCGGGACGCATACGACAGTTGACTCTCCCACGGATGAATCCGTGGGAGAGTCAGTGAACGCTTGCGCTGAGCGCTACGTTGACCACTGACGGGCAAGGCCTGCCCAGGATGTTCAGAGCGGCGTTCCAATCGGCATTCGCCGTGTGGCCGCAACTCTGACACACAAACCGCGATTGACTGACCCGGTTCGCCTTGCAGGTATGGCCGCAGTTGTGGCGCGCCTGCGAGGTGGAGCGGGGGTCTACGGCAATCACTGTCCGAGCGGCGCTTGCAGCCTTCTGGGACAGGAGAGAAAAGAACTGACCCCATCCGACATCGGGGATAGACCGGGCCATATTCCCCCTGCCCATCCCCGATACGTTCAGGTCTTCGTGCGCCACCAAATCGTTCTCCCGAATCAACTTGGCGGCGGTCTTGTGGTGGAAGTCGAGGCGCTGACGGCTGACCTTGCGGTGCAACTTCGCAACCGCACCCTTCGCCTTCTTGCGTCGCTCTGAACCGCGCTTCTTGCGGCTGAGGGAACGGTGCTTCACGCGCAGCTTCGCCATGCTCGACTTGAAATAGCGTGGATTCTCGGTGAACTCCCCATCGGAGGTGATGCAGAAATATGTGGTCCCCACGTCCACGCCCACCGCCGACCCGGTAGCCGGAAGCGGCTGGGCTTCTACTTCGCAGACGTAGCTGACGTACCACGCCCCGCAGTCCCGCGTGATGGTGGCCGTCTTGATCTTGCCTTCCAGCGGTCTGCTGAGCCTGAGTCGGATGTTGCCGATTTTGGAGAAGTAGGCCACGTCGCCCGTCACGCTGAAACCAGACTGCGGGTAGCAGATGGAGTCGTACCAACCTGCCCCCTTGAAGGTGGGGTAGCCCGGCGTCTGTCCTGCCTTCACGCGGCGAAAGAATGCCTTGAACGCCTTCTCCAGCCGCTTGAGAACGTCCTGAAGCACTTGGCTGTAGACGCCTTTGTACTCGGGCAACGCCTCTTTGATCTCGCTGAGGTACTTCATCTGATCGTAGGCCGTGATCGTCTTCCCGGCCTTCCGGTAGGCGTCCCGGCGCTCCTGAAGAGCCGCGTTGTACAGGTTGCGGCAGAGCCTCAGTTGCTCCAGCAGCGCGGCCTCCTGAGCCTTGGTGGGGCGCAGACGGAAGCGGAACGCTTTCATGTGCGTGGTACTTTGTATGGGCGTCACCTCCTTTGAAGGTGTCTGCCACGCTCCCGGCTGCTCTAACAGCGTGGGGTCAGTGCCGTTCCAGCATAGTACGCGGCGGCGCTTTCGCTTCAGACATAAGCATCAGCCCGGCCTCCCTTGCGGGAGGCGTGGGTTCTGCAGCCCACGGTTTTAACCGTGGGCTTTCCACCCACACCCTTTTCTGTAACAGGCCCGGTCCACTTTCGGTCCGGGCCGAGGCGTTGGACGGCCGGGTTGAACGTTTCTGAGCGTTGAGCCTGAGTGGGTGCTGCAGCGCTTCAGGCCAGGGGAGCGCCGCTGCGCGTGAGCGGCCTCCCCCCGTATGGCGCAGCCGGTGGCTCAGGCAGGACAGTGGAGATCCAGGATTCGTGCGTGCCGACCGGGTATGTCTGGGTCCGCCCTCGCCGGTGGCAATTGAGCTGACTGTCGAACTGCTGCCAGGCCTGTCAGTGCAAATCCAGGGAAGCGCCGCGGGCTTCTGGAAATGGACCGGGCGTGCCCAAACTTCAGGTGGCGTCCGTCGCTCTGCGGTCTGCGCGGGTGACAGACCTCTGGCGCATCGTGGTGCCGGGCGGCTGCGCGCCATGCAGGCGGGCGCGTCCGCGATGACGCCTGAGGGGCAGCAGGGGCGGTGAGCGTTCCACGCTCACCGCCCTCTCGCCTGACCGGGCTGTGTTACCCGGTCTGAGGCCCACTGATTGTGCCCTCAGGGCGCCGGATAGTCCGCGATATAGACCGGCTGGCCAATCCTGGACGTGTCCGCGGGGCCTCCAACGCCGTTGACCACATGGTTGATCGTGCCTGCGCTCAGGTTGACCGTCATGATGTGGTGCAGCTGCACCCCGGGCGTGGCCGGCGCTTCGAAGCCGTTTTCCGTCTGAATAGCCGGGTTGTTCTGGTTGAAGACGTACACCCCGCCGCCGTACAGACGGTGTGACCTGACTGTATCGGCCACCTTATAGCCAGCCCACCCCAGGGTGCGGCCGTTCATCCAGTCGGCCTGGGTGGGGGGATCGTAGGGCAGTTCGTTCTGGTACAGGACGGTGGTGCCGTGGTCTCCATTCCAGACGGTGTTGTATTCCTGGTAGTGCTCCACGAACAGGCCGGTGGCGGTGACGTGGTCGCCGTTGATCACTGCGCCGTTGCGGCCCACGTTGGTGCTCCAGCGTTCGGTGTCGCCTGAGAAGCCTTCGGCGCCGTGGTCCGCGCGCCACACCCAGGCGTGGTCTATGAGCACGTGATCGCTGTTCACTTCCAGGCTGATGTCCGCCTTGCCGACGTGCGGCCCCCCAACCCGGAAGTAGACGTCACTGAGGGTGGTGGGGTTGGCCGGGTCGGTGGTCCGGGCCCCGTGGTTCCCGTTTCTCGTGCCCACCTGGAGCAGGGCCGGTGACTCTGTGGGGCCGGCATCGATGGTGACGCCGGCGATGATCACGCCCGGCACGTCTGCGACCGTGAGCGGCACTGCGCCGTCAACGGCGGTCAGGGTCGCGTGGCCCAGGCCCAGGACCACGGTGCCTGCGCGCTTGACGGCGATGCTTTTGTTCACGTCGTAGAGGCCAGGTGTGAGCAGCAGATGCTTGCCCCGAGCCAGCTGGGCATTGATGGTCTGCACCGAGTCTGCCGGGGTCGCCACGAAGAAGTCGCTGAGGGGCAGGGTCTGCCCCGACGTCAGACCGGCGGACCAGCTCACGCCGCGGGTGTCGCGCTGCGCCGCCGGCACCCGCACCTGATAGGCCCCCTGGTCGTTCACGAAGAGATAGGGTTTTTCCCGGCTGAGTGGCGTCCGGTCAAGGGTGGTGTACGGCGGGTTGGGAAAGCCGGCCTCGGCGGGAGCGCCTTCAACGCCGGAGAACACCTGGTTCCACACGCCGTTGGACCACTGCGTGACGCTGCTGTTGCGCGTGAGCCACTGCTGCTGTGAGCCGTTGATGACAGTCTCTGCTTTGCTGTCGGCCAGGAAGCCGCCGCTGGCGTACTGCGGCCCGGCCGTGCAGTAGTCCATCAGGGACAGGTTGCCGCCGTTCACCTGCACGCGGCGCAGCGACGAGGCCTGCGACACGGCCCAGAAGTTTGCGGAGCTGCGGCAGCCGTCCTGACCGGCTGCGTTGACATGGATGCTCAGGTTGGACACGGTTCGCCAGAAGTTCACCAGGGCCAGGCAGTTGCTGGTGCCGTTACCGTCCAGGCAGCGGTTGTAGACCTCCACTTTGCCGTTGATCACCACGTCCCCAGGAGACGCGCCCAGTCCGGCGACTTCGGTGTAGTACCCCACTTTGATCTGCAGTGGCTGGCTGGCGGTCCCGTAGACGCCGGGTTTGAACAGCAGCGCGTAGCGCTGCGGGCCCATCTCGTTGTTGACCTGCTGGGCGTGAATGGCGTCCACCCTGGCCTGAATCTCGGCCACGGGCATGCTCGGGTCGAACAGGGTGACGTTGGCGCCCAGCCCCTCTGGCGTGACGCGGCTTCCCTGGGCCCGCAGGGCCTGGTCTTCGCTGCTGGCAGTCACGGGCGGGAGAGGTTGTCCGCAGGCGCTGAGGGCCACCGTCAGGCCGGCGAGCAGGGTCATGGCCCGGTGTTTCAGCTGGGCGGGGGCGCGGGTGGATGAACGAACGCGGGGGGGGTAACTCATGGCTCTCCTTGGTGAATGGAACGGTGGATGGGCAGGCAGGGCGGCGGGGCGGCTGGCCCCGTCCGGGAGGGGTCAGGGGGTGGCGAACACCTGAAGTTCGAACAGCGAGTAGCCGTAGCTCGTTCCGCGCTGGGTCCCGTAGAGCCGGACGTACCGGCCGCTGCCACTCACGTCCAGGGTCTGTGTGCCGCCGGTGCCCGTGGACGTGCGGTAGATGGTGGTCCAGGTGGCAGCGTCGTTGGACACCTGCAGTTCGAAGGCGCGCCCGTACGCGGCTTCCCACTGCACCGTGACCCGGCACAGCGTCCGCGTCTGGCCCAGGTCCACCTGCAGCCACTGCGGGTCCGTCCAGGCGCTGGACCAGCGGGTGGCACTCTGGCCGTCAACGGCGGCGCTGGCCGGCGTGCCGGCCTGCTCGGTGGACGAGGCGGCGGCCGGCCGGCCCTGGGCCAGGTTGGTGGCGCCGCACGCGCCCGTGGCGCCGGCGAACGGCAGGGACAGGTAGTAGCGGCCCAGTTCCGTCAGTTGTCCGGTGGGTCCCAGCAGGCTGATGAAGTGCGTGTCGTTGCTCCAGCGGCCGGTGAACCAGGCGTAGCGGAAGACGTCGGCGCGGTTTTCCAGGGTCGCCACCATGTCGGCCATCTGCGCTTTCTGCTTGGCGAGCGTGTCGATCTGCGCACCGTCGTTGCTGCTGTGCCAGTTGGAGAACTCCGTGACCCAGAAGGGCTTGCCGTACTTTTTCAGGCGGTCAAGCTGCCCGGCCAGGCCGTAGTCGTACCAGTGGAACGCGAGGTAATCGATGCGCGGGTCGCGGCCGTTGCGGCTGCGGTAGGCCGAGTAGAAGGCGTCCAGCCAGACGACTGGGTCGGCGTAACTGGCCATGGTGCCCCAGTTCATGGCCGGGCCGACCAGTTTCACGCCTGTATTGGCTGCGATGCGCTCGTAGCGCGGCCACAGGTCTGCCGCCTGGCTGGGCGTCATGTTGGCCTGATCGGTGAGGTTCGGCTCATTCAGCACCAGCAGGTACCGCACAGAGGGCGTGGCCTTGAGCTGACTCTCGATCCTGGCGTCATCGAAGGTGCCGTTCCACAGCATGGGCATGAAGTCCATGCCGGCGCGCGTGGCGTCGTCTGCAGGTACGGCGCTGCTGGGCTGGGGGCTCCAGTTGTACCACCAGCTCACGCCGGGGGCGAGGGCCGTCAGGTCCGCGCTGCTGGTCAGGTCGTACGCAACGCCCCGCTTGGGGCTTTTACTGAGGGCCAGCGGCTGCACGGGCAGGGCGGTTGAGGCTGGCTGGCGCCCGCAGGCCGAGAGAATCAGGCTCAGGCCTGTCAGCACTGCTGCCCGCCGCACGCCAGCGGCCTTCATGGGTAGTTCACCAGGGAACTGGGGGCCGTGTTCGTGCCTGGGATGGGCACGGCCGCGCCCGCGTCATTGATGATGCGGTTAATGCCGCCCTGGTTGTTCAGCGAGACCGTCACCATGTTGTGGAACTTCACTCCGGGTACCCGTGGGACCTCGATGGCGCGGTCAGCGCGGACGGCCGGATTCACGTTGAAGTAGACGTAACTGCCCAGGCCCCAGGCTTCATGGTTGGTCACCGCGTCGCTGACTTTATAGGCGGCGTACCCGTTGGCGCCGCTGCGCCAGGTGGCCTGGTCGGGCACGTCGTAGGGTTTTTCATTCTGGAAGAAGATGGTCCGGCCGTTCTCACCGTTCCAGATCACCTCGTACTTCTGGTAGTGCTCCACGAACAGGCCCGTGGCCAGCACGTTGTGACCGTTGACGATCAGGCCGGTTTCGGCGGTGTTGATGGTCCAGCCGGTGGGGGCGTTGCCGTGGTCCGCCCGCCAGGCCCAGATGTGGTCGATGAGCGTGTGGTCGCTGTGCACGATCAGGCTGTTGGTGGCCTTGCCGGCCACGGCACCACCGATGCGGAAGAAGACGTCCTGCACGGAGCTGGGGTTGGCCGCGTGGTTGATGTGCGAGCCCGCGGCGCCGACGGTCAGCAGCGACGGGCTGTTCGTGGTGCCGGCGTCGAACAGCAATCCCGCGATCCGGACCCCGTCGACGTCCGCCACCTGCATGGGCACCACGCCGCCGTCGGGAATCAGGCTGGGCAGGCCCAGGCCCAGAACCACCGTGCCGGCCCGGGTGACGTTGATGGTCTCGTTGATGTGGTACACGCCCGGGGTGAAGAACAGGTTGAGTCCCTGGCGCAGCGCCTGGTTGAGGGTGGCGGCGCTGTCGGTGGGCCGGGCCACGTAGAACTGGCTCATGGGGATGGAGGTGCCTGGCGTGTTGGGCCAGGTGGCGCCCGCCGCGTTGGTTCTCAGGTTCGGCACGAAGACGCGGTATTTGCCGGTCGCGTCGATGTACAGGTAGGGCTTATCCCGGGAGACGGGTGTGGTGGCCAGGGTGGTGTGGGGCGGGTTGGGAAACGCCTGCGGCGGCGCGCCCTGCACGCCGGAGAAGACCATGTTCCACACGCCGCCGTCCCATCCCGCGATGGTGCTGTCACGGGTGTACCACTGCTGCTGCGAGCCGGAGACCACCCGCCCGTCCACGCGGCTTTCGGCCAGGTAACCGCCACTGGCGTAGCCCTGGCCGTAGTCCATGTTGGACGGCCCCAGCGCCAGTGCGCCGCGGATGTGCACCCGCCGCATGGGGGCGGCCTGGGACACGGCCCAGCGGGTGGTGCCGCCGGTCGGCACCACGGCGAGGTTCTCGGCTGAGCGCCAGAAGTTCTGTGTGGCGTTGCTGGTGTCGCCGTAGTTCCACCCGCTGTCCACGTTGATGTTGGCGTTGCTGCCCTGGAAGGTCACGTCATCCGGGTTCAGTCCGAGTCCCTGCACCGAGGTGTAGAAGCCGATATTCGCAAAATTGTTGTACGTGCCGGGCTTGAACAGGAAGGCGAAGCGCTGGGCACCGAACTGCGCGGTGGGGCTGCGCAGCTGACTGTTAAACGCACTGTCGAGCTTCTGCTGAATGGTAGCCTGGGCGTCTGCGGGGCTGAAGATGGTCACGTTCGGGCCGAAGTCAGGGGTGTCCGATGTGGGGAGCAATGAGCCTGTGGCGAACACCTGAAGCTCGAACAGGGAGTAGCCGTAGCTGGTGGCGCGCTGGGTGCCGTACACGCGGACATACCGGCCGTTCGTGGCAGTGGCCGGGGTGATGGTCTGGGTGCCGCCTGTTCCGGTGGTGGTGCTGTAAATCTGGGTCCAGGTGGAACGGTTGTCTGAGACTTCGACCCTGAAGGCCTTCCCGTAGGCCGCTTCCCACTGGAGGGTCACCTGACAGATGCTCTGTGCTGCGCCCAGATCCACCTCAATCCACTGCGGATCGCTCCAGGCACTTGACCAGCGGGTGCCCGGATTGCCGTCTACGGCGAAGCGGGCGTCCAGGGTGCTGGCGTTCTCCGTGGAGGACGCCGAGGCTGCCTTGCCCTGCGCGACGTTGGTGGTGCCGCAGCCGGCGATAGCCTGGGAGGACAGGGTCGGGCTGGTGGGCGGCGGCACGCTGCGTTCGGTGCCACAGGCACCCAGGGCCACAGTCAGGCTGGCCAGCAGAGCGGCGGTTTTTTTCATCACAGACCTCCAGAGTCACGCGGCGGGGCCGAACCCTGCAGGCGCACAGCGTCTGCAGGGCACGGGCAGGAAAACGGAAGTGAGGGAGCCGGGAGATGCTCCGCGCGGGATCATGTTTGTAGCGCTATAATAATTGATCTGAATGGCCGGGCGGCTTGGGCCAGCGGCCGACAGGGCAGAGACACCTCCTGAACGGGAGCAGGACAGCGCACGAAGAATTGTGTGTTGACTCCATAAATGTAGCGCTATAATGAGCAGCGCGCAAGGGGTACCCCTGGCAGAATAAAGGTGCCTTCACGTTCTCCGGAGAGATATGTCGCACAGAGACCCCGCTTCCCTCACCCTTCAAGATGTTGCGCTGCGCGCCGGTGTGTCCCCCATGACTGTCTCCAATGTCATCAACGGCAAGAGTGGCGTGCGCCCTGCCACCCGCCAGCGGGTGCTCGACGCAATCGCCGAAACGGGGTACCGCGTCAACGTCACGGCACGCACCCTGGCCGGGGGCCGCAACCGCATGATCAGCGTCTTTACCCCTCAACTCAATCGCCCCTACGCCGCTGAGGTCGTCCAGGGCGCCGCTGAGGCGGCCGAGCGTCTGAACTACGACCTCGTGGTCATGATGCAGGCCCCGCACAGCGCCTCAGACTTCTCCATGATGACGCGGCTGTCGGTGGGCGCGCTGCTGATTCAGCCCTCACCCGAATGGGTACGGGGGGACCTGCCGCCTCACGTCGTCAGTGTGGACGGTCCCTCGGCCCACCCCCTGACCGTCGACAACTACGGCGGCGCCTGCCGGGCTATGCAGCATCTGCTGGCGCTGGGCCACACCCGGATCGGCTTTGTCAGCGGACTGGACGCCGAGCCGGAACTCCGCGGCGAAGGTCATGAGCGCAATGACGCCCACGAGCGCTTTCGTGGCTACCGCGACAGCCTGCATGCCGCAGGACTCCCGGTCCGCCCGGAGTACACCGCCCACGGGGACTTCACCAAGGCCAGTGGGGAACGGGCAGCGTGGCAACTCCTGCACCTTCCCGACCCCCCCACGGCCCTGTTCGTCTCAGGAGATGCCATGGCCCTGGGCGCGGTCCACGTTGCCCAGGACCTCGGGCTGCACATTCCAGGTAACCTGTCAGTGGTGGGCTTCGACGACCTGCCGCTGGCCGGCCTTTCGCGGCCAGGGCTCACCACCGTCCGCCAGCCTCTGCCCACCATGGGCGCAGTGGCCGTGCAGATGCTCGCCGCTCTGGCCGAAAGCCAGGCCTGTCCCCTCCCTGCTCCTTTCCCAACCGAGCTCATCGTGCGGGAATCTACTGGCGCACCCCCCACCCGGCCGCCCCATCTGTAAGTTTCAGGCGACAACGCCGTGGACTCCAGGAAGGTGTAGGAACGCCCGGACGCCTGCCCACGCCGCGATCACTGTGCTCAGCTCAGCCTGCCGCAGTCACGATTGCGGCGGCCTCCCTGCACCCACGGCCTGACACGCAGAAGTGCAGTGCACCCCACGAAAGTGTAAGTTGACGTCATGCTGGTTTCTGGCAGCTGGATGAGGCAATGGCAGGACCTCGGGTCTCATGGCTGGCAGCGGTCAGTGCACTCTGGGAGACAGAGGAGGCAATGCACGCGGCGCCTCACATGACACCCGACCTGTAAACGCTCACAGTCGGATTTGACCCGATTTGATGACGACCACCACGACCGGGTAGAGTCCGCCAAGCTTCTTGCCACGTTCCTTCACACCCTCCAGGGCACGCCCTGCATTGACCAGGGGAACGAGATCGGCACGACGAACGTGGGGTTCAGCAGCATTGAGGACGACCGGGAGGTCGACACGCTGAACTTCTGCCGCGAGCAGGTGCCCGAGCAGGGCCACTCACCTGCCGAAACACTAGTCATGCAGAGAGCTCTATAGGGAGAATTGGGTGAGCCGCGCGCCACGTGGATGAGGATGTGGTGGCCGTTCTTTTCGGCTCGCGCCTCGCCCTGCAGGTCTGACATGCGGCAGCTTGCTCTTCGTGCAGTGGCGCAGGGTGCAGGCCTTGGCCGCTCTCCCCTGCTGGCCTTCACCGCGTTCCTACGGGGAACGTACGGTTTCGCCGCACCCGCCAGACCTTCAAGGCCCCTTGACAGGTCCTGTTTCCAGCGGGGCTGCCCGTCCTATGCCCGGAGAGCCACAGTGGGCGGGCTGCCGAGCAACGCGCTCCCACGTAAACGGCGGGAAATTTCATTTCCTTCAGATGGATGTGGAATTCTTCGCTGCCTTTAAGCGCAGGGGCCGGGGAGGCGCCGCGGCAGGATGTTGCCTCCCATCAAGTCAGGTTCGCGCGGTTCAGTCTGTGAACGGGCGCTTCGCCCAGCCGAGCGGTTCAGCACCGGGGTGGTGTGGAGCATGCGCTGCTCCGGACGTCTGGCCGGTCAGACGGCGGCGTTCAGCTGGGGACGGCCCGCGGGAACCGGACAATAAATGTGGTGCCTACCCCAACCTCAGTGTTCACGTCCACCTCACCGCCAAAGTGTCCGGTGATGATGTCATAGATGATCGAAAGGCCCAGCCCGGTTCCTTTACCCACGTCTTTGGTTGTAAACAGAGGGTCAAAGATCCGTGGGAGAACGTGAGCAGGAATCCCCGTCCCGGTGTCCTCAATGTGCAGGACGATCCAGTCGTTCTGCACGTCGAACCTCAGGGTGACGCTACACCGGGTGCGGCCACTGTCCTCGCACGCGTGAACAGCATTGACCACCAGGTTCGTCACAATCTGGGTAAACCGGCCTGGTTCGCCGTGCACCACCACCGGCCCTTTCGCCCGTTCGAGCAGCAGGTCCACCTTCGCAGTGCGGGCCTGATGCGCAATCATCGCCAAAGTATCGCCCGCAAGCTTGTACGCGTCGAAGTCCTGTGCGCCGCTCACCTGGTCACGCGTGTGACCGCGCATGTTGCGGATGAACTCCCCGATACGCGCCGCGGCGCGGTCAGCGTCGGCCACGGCCTGCAGCAGGTCGCGGGCAATTTCAAGATGATCGTCAGGCGTCACGGTGGGCACAGTGACTGAATCGCGGTACTCACCCGCCAGCGCCTTCGCCTCATGCAGAGCGTTCATCACCGCGGCCAGCGGCGTGTTGATTTCATGCGCGAGACCGGCGGTGAGACGCCCGAGGCTGGCCAGTTTCTCAGTGGACAGCAGGCGCGCCTGACTGGCCTGCAGCGCCAGTTCAGCAGCCCGGCGCTCGCTGATATCCCGCTCAATGCTCAGCATCAGATCCCGCCCGCTGATGTTCACGAGCGCCAGGTGAATCTCGACTGGATAGCGCGTACCGTCTTTACGCTGATGCGTGGCCTCAAAGTGAAGGCGGCCACTGGCCATCAGGCGCCGGCGGAAGTCGTCGTTTGCCTGCGGGTCGGCGAGCAGCGCCGCGGCCTCCTCGTCCGGCAGGGTGAGGTAGGTGCTGCGGCCGACCAGCTCCTCGCGCGTGTACCCATTCATGCGGGCAGCCACCTCATTGCACGCGACAATGGGCATGTCACCCTCGACGTCCACCAGCAGAATCGCGTCGGGTGAATGCTCGAACAGCGCCTCGAACGTGTTCCTGCTCTCGGTCAGGGCCTGCTCGGACGCCACCCGTTCGGTAACGTCGCGCGCGTTAATGACCACGCCGCGCACGTGGGGGTCAGCGAGCCGGTTGGTCGCCACCCATTCCAGCCAACGGTGCTCGCCGTTCTTGTGGCGGATGGGGCTGGTGTACGCGCGGGTGGCTCCGGGACCGCCGGTAATTGCCTCTCGAAACACGGCACGGACCTCCAGGTGAAGGTCGGCGCGCATGAAACTCAGGACGTCCATCCCCAGGACGGCGTCCGCGTTGTATCCAAGGATGGTTTCAAGTGACGGACTCACGTAGCTGAGCCGCCCAGCCCGGTTCACCACGGTCACCATGTCGGTGCTGTGCTGCACAAGCGCGCGGAACCGGCTCTCAGAGGCGTCGCGCGCCGCGTGCGCTGCTTTCCGGTCGGTGACGTCCTGGGCAATCACCAGAATCACCTCTTCACCCTCAAGTTCAAGCTGCTCTGTGAACAGGGTGACGTCCCGGAAGGTGCGGGATGGAAAATGCAACAGGCGCGTTTCGAAGTCCCGTACAGCGCCGCCACGTTCCATGCGCCGCACCATCTCGTCCCGGTCGGCGAGATCCGCCCACGGGTTAACAGTGTCGTTGGTGCTGCCGACGAACTCCCCGTGGCTCAGGCCGATAATCTGCAGGAAGGCGTCGTTACATTCCAGCACCCGGCCGCCGCGCAGGCCGGTCAGCACGATCCCCACCGGACTGGTGCTGAAGACCTTTGCGAAGCGGTCAAGGGCGGCCTGCAGGTGCCCTTCCGTGTTCTTCTGTTCAGTGATGTCCATCATGATGCCGCCCAGCCGAACGACGCGGCCTTGTTCAAACAACGGGGTGATGTGGTCACGGATCCAGACGACGCGGCCATCCGCTGCGCGGAAGCGGTACTCCACCTCGTAAGGTCGGGCGAGTTTGAGTTTCCGCTCGGTTTGATCAACGACACGGGCGAGGTCGTCCGGATGGACGAGGTTTTCCCAAAATTGAGTGGCACCCTCCCATGTTTCAGGGGCGTACCCGAGAATCGCCTGCATCTGGGCAGACGCGTAGGTGGTACTGCGGGACTGGAGGTCCGCTTCCCAGATCACGCCATTGATGAGTTGAAGCAGATCGGCGAGGCGGGCAGTGCTGTTCATGTGGGACAGTCTCCAGGGGGCATACCTGGACTGTAGGGGCAGCCGTCTTGCATCGAGCTGACGGCAGGTGTGTGTAAAGCCCTGCGTTGGTGTCACGGTAGAGCCAGCGTGAACCAACCTCCACGCCACACCTGGAGTCCAGGCCAGGAGCCTGGACTCTCAGTACTTTGGCGGCAGGGTGACTTATGTCCGGTCAGTCAGCAGGCCACCTGTCGGTGAGAGGCTCTGTAGAACGTCCAGAAGAACTGCTGCCTCGTCCCTTACGGTGATGTACGTTTCGGGCGCTGAGCCAATCATTTCGTCCTGGTAACCGCGCTGCAGAAAACGCAACAGCTGGTCAAAATAGCCCTCGGTGTTCAGGAGGCCGTGTGCTTTGCGCTGCAGGTCCAGCTGCGTCCAGGTGAGCGTCTCAAAGAACTCTTCCAGCGTGCCCAGTCCACCAGGCAGTGCGACGAATGCATCAGCGCGTTCTGCCATGAGGGCTTTGCGCGCATGCATGCTGGGCACGACCACCATTTCGGTAAGGCCCTGATGCGCCACCTCACGCTCAACGAGAAACTCCGGCATGACCCCGATCACGTGGCCCCCTGCGCTGAGAGCTGCGTCTGCCACTGCGCCCATCAGGCCTGTCCTCCCACCTCCGTAGACCAAGGTCAGGCCGCGGCGCGCCACCTCAAGGCCCAGCGCGGCGGCGGCGTGTATGTACACTGGCGCAACACCACCGCGGGCACCACAAAAAACAGCAACCTTGCTGATGTATTCAGACATCTTTTCCTCCGTTCATCTGTAGGGCACTGCCCTGTGGCAGATTTACCGGCCGGGCATGATCGATGGCGTTGGATCAGCCGGCCCCAAAAGGCTCGGTGCGCCTTATGGACTTGCAGAGCTCTACAGCAGAGCCGCCTTCTCCACGGAACCTGCGGCACGTCAAGGTGATGACATGCGATGTCGCGGCAGCTTGCAGCAATGATACGGCCTGCTCCTGTCGCTTTAGGAGGCAAGTTCACGGCTCCCACCAACCTGGCTGGGAATTGCACAATTCCCAACCCTGCAAGTTGGCCTTACCCTCAATGCGGACAGCGCGGGGATAACTGAAGATACGCAGGTGCTCAACCGTGCCCTGAAGGCAGACATGTCAGAGCTTAGACGCTTCGAAGAGGTCCAGGCGAGGCAACGAAACGTGTTGGTTCGCTCTGGAGGAGCACTTTGACTTTTGACCTTCTTTCTTCTGAGCTTCAAAATAAACCGGCTGGGAATTGTGCAATTCCCAGCCGGAAGAGTGAGGGACGGCTTCAGGTCAATAAAGCAGAAAGCTGGGCCAGCAGCGACTTCACGCGAACCTTTTTTGCAGGTGGCAGCTGATCGAGGGTGTCTGGCGTCAGTTGACGGCGAACTGCCTTCAGCTGAGCATCCGTAATTCCGGAGGGTCGGCCAGGTGTGAGGGCTGCGATGCGTCCCCGCAACGCTTCAAAACTCAGGCCCAGCTCGAGAACCTCGTTCAACAGGGCTTCCTGGTACTCCTGCGGTGCCCGGGCCAGCAGCACGGCTTTGCTGTAGGGCAACCGGCCAGCTTGCATCACTCGCAACAGAGTTTCGGGCAGATCCAGGATGGCAAGCCCGTTCGACACGAAAGAGGTCCATTTCTCACTTCCAACGAGCCGGAAGAGGCTTTCCACCTGCTGAACCTTCTCGGGATCCTCGCCAGGATGCTTCCGCAGTCTGCGCAGTCGCGTTTTAGCCTCTGGTTCACTAACCTTCCAGGCTGCGGCGATCAGTCGAAGTTTCGAGCTCACGTCCTCATATCGGTCGAGGTCACGGCGCTGAAGATTCTCGATCAGGGCCAGCTGGTCCGCTTCAGTATCACTACATGGGTGTACGCGCACTGGAACACTGGTCAGGGCGGCAAGCTGTGCTGCGCGGAGGCGGCGCTCACCGGCAATGACTTCGAACTGGCCGTCACTGGCGGGCCGGACCAGCAGGGGCTGCAGGATGCCTTTTGCCCGGATGCTGTCGGCCAGTTCATTCAGGGCTGTTTCGTCGAAAAACCGCCGGGGCTGATTCCGTCGGGCCGCCAGGACTGACAGCGGCAGTTCTGTCGGCTCTGCTTCTGCAACGGCAGAAACGCGGCTGGCCAGTTGAATGTTCCCGACCAGGCCCATCAGCGCGGCGCTGCTGTCTTTTTTCCGGCTGCTCATGCCGGCACCGCAAGGTAACCCAGAATCTGTCGAACGGCAGCCTGGACTTCCTGCCGGGCCTCGCTGCCGGGTGCGAAAGCCCCCACCGGCTGCTTTGCGACCTGGCACTCATCGTAGATGGCGGGGCGGGATTTGATAGGACCGCTGATGTTGGGGAGCAATGCCACGGCCGCTTCCTGAGCGGCTTTCGAATGGTTGGTGCTGCCGCGCTGGGTAATGAGATGCGACAGGATGTTAAGACCTGGGTTGTACTCACGGTAGGTGTTCACCATGTCATGCACGGTTTTGACGGCGCTCAGCCCCTTGTTGCGGCTGCTGACCGGAATGATCACCTCATGGCACGCGAACAGAGCGATCAACACCGGTTTCCCAAGGGTTGGAGGCGTATCGATCAGGATAAAATCATAAGTTCCAGCTTCCACCACAGGACGCAGCGCTTTTTTAAGCCGGTCAACTCCGCCCAGGTCCATTCCGGTCAGCATCGCTTCAATCCTGGCAAGTTCAAGGCCTGAGGGAATCAGGTCCAGACCGTGCACATGATGCACTGCAGGAAGTGGAAGGCCATTGACCAGTGCGTCGAACATGGTGACGCTGCTTTCGTCCTCTGGATCGACGCCCAGCCAGTCTGTGAGGTTGGCCTGCGGATCGAGGTCAATCAGAAGAACCCGGTGGCCAACCGCCGCAAGTTCATAGCCGATATCGCGGCAACTGGAGGTTTTTCCCACACCGCCGGCGTGGCTGAAGAAAGTAATGATCGTGGTTTTGCGCATGGAGGCTCCAGGAGGAAGAGTCGCGGCGGGCGTGGAAGGGGGCCGCTTCAGTCGGGCCAGGTCACTGACGGGAACCAGCGCGGCAACAGGTTCGTCGTAGCGCAGGATGACTGTCCGGGTGCCACCGGCCATGACTGGCAGGACTGTGCCCCGCAGGTCAGCCCGCACCGTGTGGCTGGGCACCCGCGGCGCTGTGGACAGCGCGAGAGGGTCAAGGACTGTGAGTTCTGACAGGGGTACGATCGCGACGAGAGGATTGTCGTGGTGGGTAATAATGACACGGTGGCTATGACGTTCGACCTGGCGCAGGACGCCTTTCCACTGTGCGCGGGCGTCACTGACGCTGACCTGCGCCAGCAGTGGAACGTCAGGGGAGGGGAGAGGCGGCTTAGGCATCGTTTGTACGGAATGTACATTCTGTACGATTTTAAGTCAAACAGCACTTGAATCCCTGGCCGTGCGAGAGCGCCTGGAACCTGCACGCTAACCGTACTGCCTAAGGACGTAGGCGCAGGCATGACAGGCGCATTAAGGCAAGTTCTGGTCATTCTCAGACGAAGCAGGGTTGTCAGCGCGACGTGGTGAGCAGACCCCAGGCAGTATTCTGAACCCTGATATAACAACCGCTTCACGCTAATGGACATGCTCACTGTTAATCCGGCACCGTTAATCCGGTTGCGACATTCTGCCTGTCCGGTCTCCCCAGCGCAGCGAGCGGGCGTTATGCAAGAGGCTGCACCCTCAGTACCCGACAGTTTCTGTAGGGGTTGAAAAACCGCGAGTGACACGCGAGAACAGTGTGCGTCTCCCGATATCCTGGCCAAACTGACCCGCTGCTTCACCGCGCACTTTCCGGAGTTCCGCAAGAACCAGGTGGAGCTGCTGTCGCTGATGGTGCTCGCGCTGCTTCAGGCCAAAGATGTCCGGCACGCTGAACTCGCGGCGCGCTTCTCTGGACGCGCGCAGACCAACTCGGTGATTCGCCGCGTGGAGCGCTTTTTTGATCGCCATCCACTGTGTCCCGCCGATGTAGCCCATGTCGTCTTGGCGCTGCTCCCACAGACGCGGCCTCGCGAGTTCATCATCGACCGTACGAACTGGAAATACGGTCAGACGGACGTGAACGTCCTGATGCTGGCGGTCATGTGGCGCGGTGTGGCGGTCCCCTTGCTGTACGCGCTGCTGCCCCACGGGGGCAGCAGCGATACGGCGGTGCGACACATCCTGATGGATGACGCGCTGTGCCTGCTCAGGGCGTCGCAGCTTCGCGTGTTGTACACCGATCGTGAAGTTATCGGGCACGACTGGATCCAGGAGTTGGCGCAATAGGGCATTCCGATCTGTGTGCGCTTGCGACGCGACAGCCCAATGGACGAGTGGTCTGCTCAGGACTGGCTGGGCCGTCTGCAGACCGGCAGTGCCGGTCTGCTGGTCGAGCACGTCGAGGTCTACGGGCAGCCGATGAACGTCGTGTTGACGTTCACGCCGGACGGAGACGCCCTGATCATTGCCAGCAACACCGGCGCCGTGACCGCCATTCAGGCGCAGTATCGTCATCGCTTCCGGGTCGAGTGCCTGTTCCGAGCGCTCAAAAGCAAAGGGTTCAAATTGGAGAGCACGCCTATGACGCTCCACGATCACGTGGAGCGCCTCCTGTGCTTGCTGACCCTAACCGACGTCTGGTGCGTGCTGGTGGGCATCCCCGAGATCTGCCCGAACAAACAGCATGGTCGCCGGGCCTGGAGCGTCGTGACGCTGGGCTTACGGGCCCTGGTTCGCGCCATCAGCCGGAAGGTTGATCACGAAGAGGTGCCCCTCCTACGACTGATTGACCTGTTCATGCCGTCCAAGACGCACAGCTGAGAAACTGTCGGGTACTGAGGGCTGCACCACGGCAGGTGGGCGGCATAAGGTTTCAAACGCACTTGTTGGCTTGCAGTAAGGCATTGTCTGTAAGTGAGGTTTGCACACAGCCCATGTGGTCAAGTGCCCGCTAGGGAGAGCATCATGACAATCGCCGGGTCCGGTAGGCAACCGCCTTTTTTGCTGTCTCCCTTGACACTCTTAGCCGCGCTCAGCGCAGCCTGCGGCATGTTCGCGAGAACTGCCAGCGTCACCCCCTGGGTGGATCTCGCTGATTGTGCTCGTCAGAATCAGTCCTATCAACCTGAGACAGAGCATTCTGAGCAGCGAAAACCGTAGCCTGGGCAAGAATGTATTGTCTCATTGAAGTCGGTGATGATGCGTCTATATGGCAAGCGCCCTGCAGTGGCAAAGGCGTGCCAGGGTTGAGCAGGGGAGAGTCCCAATGAGTGACTCTCACAGCTCTGGGCAACCCGATGGACTTACTCGGCCAGGCTGATATGCTGGCCCGCTAAACGAGAGGCTCGGTAGAACTGTTCGTGGGCTGCGTCCAACAGCAGGCGTGCGCCCTGTACGAAACCGCGTGCGCACACACCAGCGGCCAGCTGATCCTGATGGTCAAGGCCACGCTGCGCTGCGCGATCTAGAAAACGCTGAAGAACCTGCCGTGCGCCCGGGCCGTGAGTGTCAGGGAAGATCACCAGAAGTTTGTATCGTTCGAACTGGGCAATGGTGTCGGTGTCTCGCACGCACTCCCGCAGGATCTGCGTCATGGCTTGCATATCACCCACACCATCTTCACTCAGGTCCTGGATGAATCCGAGCACCGCCACGGTGAGGTGCGATTTGGTCCGCAGGCACCGCTTGAAGTCCCGTTCAAGCTGCTCCATGCCGTAAGCCAGGGACTTTGCACCACCCTTCTCGCTCTCTCCGCTGGTCTCCTCCTGCTGTGCTGTGACTGTGCGCGCGGCGGCCGCCCGCTGACGCTCGGTCCGCTCCCAGAAGTACCGTTCTACGCTGTGGCGAACCTCTCCTAACGCCAATTCCAGTCGGTGCGATTCTGTCAGCTGCTCAAGCTGTAATTCAACCAGCCGCTTGTATTGCTCGACGGCAAGGGCGTGATCGGCCTGGACTTCCGCGAGGCGCGCCCACAGACGTTGCTGCTCAACACGGGGTAAGGAGTGTGCGCTGTCAACGTCGCTCAAGTCAGTCAGCGCCTGACGGGCGGCCGGTGGGTTGCCTTGGCTGAGATGCAGTTCAGCGAGCTGCAGCAGCACCTGTCCCTTCAGCTGAGGAGTGTCATTGAGGGTCTGCATCGCCAGACACCGCTTGAGGGTAGTCTCTGCGGCTGCTGGGTTCTGTAAGAGAGCGTGGGCTTCGGCTGTCAGGGCAAGGGCACGGATCTCGTTCGCTGGATCCTGCTGTTCCTCGGCGAGCTCGGAAGCGCGGTTCAGGAACGGCAGGGCACGCTGCGCCTGATCCTGCCGCATAAACACTTCCCCCAGGCCTGTCAGGGCCTGCATATGACAGCGCTGGTCGGCCCGGATCGACTCGCGCGCCGCCGCATGGTAAGAAACCCGGGCCTCGTCGAGCTGACCAGCGCGGTGTTGGGCCAGGGCCAGGGCCAGCAGGAGGCCTGCGTGGCGTGGATCAGCTGGCGTCTCCGTGCCAAGGTGAAGGGCACGTGTCACTGCCGCAGCGGCTTCCGTGGGGCGGCCGAGACTGAGCAACATGGCACTGATCTGCGCCAGAAGCTGTTCTTCTACGGCAGGCATATCTGAAACCCTGGCCACTTCGGCCGCGCACTGTAGTGCTCTCAGCTCTTCAGCAGGTTGACCAGCAAGCAGTTGCGCTTCACGTTGAAGGGCACGCATTTCTCCCTCTGCGTCCATCGCTGTCTGGTAGTGATGGGCCGCGGACCGGGCGTATGCGACCGCCTCGCTGCCTGTCAGGGCGGCGGCCAGCGCCTCTTCAGCCTGAGCGAGTTCCGCTGGATCATGGTGAACAGCCGCTTGATCGCGCCTGAGCAGTAGGTCGTCAAGGGCAGGATCAGGAGAACTGGCTGGTGGAGGCTGACGACTGTCCTCCAGAGGCTCTCCTTGTGCTGATCTGGCCAAGTTCGTCATATCCGGAAGTTCCTCATTCACTGCTGGTGCGCTCCTTATGCTCAGGCCAAAAGGGCGTGAAAGGCGGTGTCTGGTGGAGAAGGCTGGCCACTGGATCTGTCGAACCTGAGCATAAGGCATAGGCCCTCCTCGCTGAATTGATAGAGAAGCTTTGGATCGAACGTGAAGTGATCATCCCTTTTGAATGAAGAGTTCCCTAAACACGCTGAGAGAACTTTGGAAAGGAAACGCTGAGTGACAGTTGGACGCCCGTCAAAAGGACGTTCCGCCAGTGTTGCCGTAGCTCACGACAATTGGGAGAATCCAGGCGACCGGCAGGCCCGCAAAGAGCAAAAAATTGCGGCCTCTCAACCCACCAGATCAGAAATTAAAGCCTCCGTTCAGATTCGAGCCTCTGGTGGATCAGGACCTGACAGTTTGGGGAAAATGGCGTCCAGGACGCAAAAGGTAACGGCAAAGGGCGGCAACAGGGGGTGTGATCCGTCCCAGTGCCGCCCGCTCGCATGTTGACACGCTCGCTAAGTCCCTCAAAGAGCGTCTCTCTCATCATCGCCGCGACACCCTGCGCCGAGTCGCTGAAGTTCTGTTCGGAATGCTTCAGGCCGAGTCCACCCTGTACCGGAAAATCGCGCTTCACATCGAGCGCGGCGCGACGCCCGCGTCCATCACCCGGATGGTCGCGCGGACCTTCCACGAGACGAACCTCACGCCGCAGGACGTCTACAACGTCCTGCTTCCCCTGCTGCCTCCAGGCCGGATGACCTTCGTCATGGACCGGACGAATTGGAAGCTCGGCTCACAAGCTCTCAATCTGCTGGTGCTGGGTGTTGCTCTCGGTGACGTGGTGCTCCCCCTGACCTGGAAGGTGTGGCCGTACGGCGGCAACAGTGACATGCGCGCCCGAATGCTGCTGGTGGGGTTGCTCCTGAAGCGTCTTCCTGCCCAGCGCTGGGCCATTCTGATTGCCGACTGCGAATGTATTGGGCAGGAATGGTTCAGCAGTCTGCGAGACCGCAGGATCAGGCGGTGCATTCGGCTCCGGGAAAACACGCTGCTGGACAACGAAGCTGCGCGTGAGTTCTTCCCCTTGAAGCCTGGTGAGGTGCGGACCGTGTTCGAGCAGATCTGGGTCTATGGCAGTTGGATGCAGGTGGTCGCGACGCTCTCCCCGCAGGGAGAGCGTGTCCTGGTGGCCTCGGATTTGTCCCTCTGGGACACCTTGACCACCTACCGGCTCAGGTGGAGCATCGAATGCACCTTCTCAGCCATAAAAACGCGGGGCCTGCACCTCGAACAGACGCACATGACCCAACCCGACCGTCTCTCACGACTGTTCGGGCCGCTCAGCCTCGCGTTGGCCTGGATGGTCCGCATCGGGGAATGGCGAGCCGAGCAACAGCCCATTCCCACCAAGAAACATGTTCGCCCGGCTGATCACCGGGCGAGCTACGGACGCGAACTGCTCTGTGCGGCTTTACGCTGGGGGAAACCTACGTTCTACACGCATTTTGAGCTGCTCGAATCCCCTTTTGCCTATCCAGGACAGCGAAGATCGCAACCTGTCAGGGACTGAGCTCTGGTGGCCCCCTGACACTCTAGTCCAGCGTCCAGCTCACTTTGACTACTGATCGTTGCGTAAGTGTGGAGCATCTCTGTGTGACCGTGCCTCTCTGGCGACCCAGCCGCCTCACCCGTCGTCAATTGGAAGAACGACGCCTCGCCGCTCAACCTGTGCTGAACGACCCCAGTCGCACGACCCGCGACTGGGCGCACCAGTGTGGGGTCGCGGCAACTACCATCCGTGCCTGGCGTGCCCGGCTCAGACGGAACGGCGAGGACGCGCTGCGCGCGTCCCGCGCCACCGGCCGGGCGCGAGAAGCTCACGGCCGCACAGCAGGACGAGATCGGCGTGATGCTTGATGGTGATGCCCGATCACACGGCTTCGAGACCAGCGGGTGGAGCACACCCAACATTCGGCACGTCATCGGTGTGACGTACGGCGTCTGGCTCGATGGCGCGCACCTGTCGCGAAAACTGAAACGCTGGGGGTTCTCGTATCAGCGGCCCGCCGTGCGGGCCATGGAGCGCAATGAAGATGACAGTGCCACCTGGGTGCGCGTCCACCAGGACGCGCTGGGAAAAAAAAGTCCGTGAAGGGGCCACGCTCGTGTTCCTGGACGAGAGCGGCTTCAGCCTGAAGACGACGAAGGTTCGCACGTGAGGGCGCTGCGGCCAGACCCCCATCATCCCGACCAAACTTCGCTGGGACCACCTGTCCGTGATCGGCGCCATCACCACGGGAGGACAGTTTCTGCATCACACGCACCGCGGCGCGGTGCGGTCAGCGCAGATCGTCGACTTTCTTGGGCATGTCTTGCGCCACGTGGCCGGTGAAGTCGTGGTGGTGCTGGACCGGGCGATGATCCACCGGTCAAAAGCCGTTCAGGCGTTCGTGCTCCTGCACGAATGCCTGTCGCTGGTCTATCTCCCACCTTATGCGCCGGAACTGAATCCGATGGAATTGATCTAGGCGGATCTTAAGCGAAACGTGGTGGGGAACTTCTGCGCGATGTCGGTGGGCGAGTTGAAGAAGCGGCTATCGATAGGCTGGCAGCGCATTCGGCGCAAAGGGTTGCCGCTCGCCTTCATCCGGGGCACGCCCTTCACCGCGTCGTTACTGATTTAAGCAGGAATCAGTAATTGTCAGGCTCTTCCATTGGGAAGCGTTCCGTGGCTGGACCACACGATGCCACGTGGCTCGGAACGAAAACATGGACGGCACGTGACAGCCTATCCGACAGAAGGCACTGGACAGCAAACTACTGGAAGAAGAAAACCTCCTGATGCACGGGTGTTTTGGGACTGCCCCCTGGGCACAGGTGGATCTTGAAAATCTCCTCATTTTCAGTGAGATCTGCCGTGTACAGTTCTCCACGCTCATACGCGTTAGCCTACAGGGGTGTTGAAAGACGATATGGCCATCCACGCCGGCATTCCAGAAAAAGCAGTTAAAGCTGCCCTACTCAAAATCCGGGAGAACGAGACGTACGCGGGCGTTACCTGGGACCTCGGCAAAACCCGGTCAGGCCGGCCCATCAAGATTTACTTCGAGGCCGAGACAATGACGGAAATTCACGCCGTTAAGAAGCAGCTTGAGCAGGTCCTGGACGAAGCTGGCTTCGACCTGTACCCCTGAACCCAGGGTGGGTTTCTCACAGCCGGGGATCAAGGGCTCCTGACCGGCACCCTGACCGTAGAAGGGAGCGGCTTTTCCGCGGTCATTCTGTCTTTGGGTGTAGCGCCTGGGGATTTCGATCGGCACTTTGACCGCCGTGCGTTCGCTGCACCCTGCAGATACGGGACGAACCTCATCCGGAGACGGTGTGGCCCAGACTGAACCGCATGGGTTGTTATGGGCCTCACTCGCTTTGGCGCAGGCTGTGATTGCCACCAACGCGAGCTGGGTGCCCACGGTCGGTGGCGGCTGGGCCCGTGCTCAAGCGTTTGGCTGGCTCTGCACGTCCAGGGCGGTTGGGCAGATCTTGTGGGTTCCGGCCCTCCCTGACTTCACCCCACCTGCCGGTCACGACATTGCTGGGACGTGGTCGTCTGAATTGTGCGGGGCCTTTTTCCCCGGCTCTCAGACCATAGGTCCAGCGGGCGCTGTCGCGCTGACAGAACGCCTTTGCCTGACTTTGAAGACAGGCCGTGAAACCCCTCATTGGTGGAGGGGAGTCTTCAAGGCTGGTTGAGCAGCGCGTCTGTCTGGGGCAACTGCACAAGGTGCAAGTGTCGTCGTCAGGGTAGCTCACAGGGTTGCCTTATTGTCAGCGCCATGCCAGCGGGTCCGTCAACATGCGCCGGCCGTCAGGTGCAGCAGGCGCAGCTCAGGGTGCACGCCAGCAGGGGCGCGGGAAGGGTCAAGCACTACGGCTCCGGCTCCTCCTGCCAGTGTGTCGTTCGCCAGGGCCTGAAGCATGGATGGCCCTGGACAGGCTCTTTCGGCCATGTGAGCTGAGTGACGCCACGCCTGCCAGTTGCTCGTACCGGTACAGAGTTATAAGCGCTATCTCAGACCTCAGTGCTGACGCGCTCCCCAGCTTCACGCGGCGGTCCAGGTCAAAATGATGATCAGTCATCACCAAAGCCAGCTGGGTTCGGCGGCCCAGCCAGGCTGAAAGGCCATTATGATCACTGCGTCCAGCCTTCCCGCAGGAGAGAGCCACAGCCGGCCGGACCTGCTCGGCGCGAAGTGCTCCCTTGCAAGCAGAAGGCCTGGCAGACCATCACCGTCTACTCGTCGAAGGGCGCGGAGATGGGAACAGGCGGCGGGGCCTTCCGTCACTGTGGTGGTCTCAACTCTGCCGTACCGGAGCGGAGACAGCGGCTGACACCTAAGGCTGCGGCCAATGAGACTGGGGACGGGGAAGAGGTTATAGGCTTGCCCAACCTGACACCTGAGGTGAATGAAAGCGGCCTCTATTGATAAGAGGCCGCTTTTATTCACAGTGCTTCTGGTTTAGGGCGAAAAGAAAGGTGCCCTTCAAATTGCCATAAGCGATGTTGAAGCGGTTTTTTTTTCCATAAGCGTACCGAACATGACACCATGCTGCGTGATGACCTGAACTTCAGAATGGCCCTTCATTTCGAAATCTTTCCGCAGGGCAGAAATATCAGATTCCAGGGTGCCTTTAGGCAGCGTCTTGCCTTCAGGGAAAATTGTCAATCGCTTATTGGGCTGAACATGGTATCTACCTTCAAGGATCAACATCCCTTATTCTACCACACACTGATATTGAATTGGCGTAGTTTCTTGACTGCTCTGAGATGTCTGTGATCACCCGAAGCGTGTGTGCCTCCGGACCAACCAGCAGGCCCTCCTGCGCTGCAGGCTGCGGCACTGGAGCTACTCTGGCGCTCGGCACGGCCCTCTCGCGTCTGCCCGGGCACGACCTGAAGGCTGCCTGACGCGGCAGGTAAAGGAAGCAGATATGACGCCTGTCCCCTTGTCATGTCAGTGTTTTTACAGTGAATGCTTCTGTCTTTCTTCCCCGGTACCGCCGTTCACGCCTTCCCTGGGCCCTCGTCGTCCTAGGGCTTCTGAGCGCCGGTCTCCTGCGCACCGGGTGGCACTTTGCTGACGCCCTCGTGTGGGCCCCCTCGGTCCGCCGCCGCGTGCCGCGCACCCGCGCCCGTGAAGTTCAGCAGGACGGCCGTCCGCTGCTGCGGCTGACGCGCAACTCGGCCACCACGCGTCCTGGCGTGCTGGGTCTGGAGTGGGACGGTCACGCCGGAACGCGGCTGTTCGCTCAACTCGGCCCTGTCCTGACCCGGACCCGCCGGACCGTGACCCGCGCCGTGATGTGGCAGGACGCAGCTGTCTCGACTGGTCAGGCCGTGCGGCCCAGTACGGTTGGCCTGGGTACTCCCGCTTCCCGTGGCCTGTCGTACCAGGAGGTGCTGGTGCCTGCGGAACACGGTCCGATGCCTGCCTGGCTGGTGCCTGGGGGTGCAGCCGGTCAGTCGAGCGGGACTGACTGGGTCATTGTGACTCACGGGTACAAGGGGCTGCGGCAGGACGCGCTGCGCATTCTGCCCACTTTTGCCCGCATGGGCCTCTCGAGTCTGACCATCACGTACCGGAACGCGCACGGTGCGCCCCGCACTGAGCAGGGCGTCTACCGCCTGAGTGCAGATGAATGGCAGGATCTGGAAGCGGCGGTACGGTACGCCCAGGAGCACGGCGCGCGGCGGCTGCTGCTGATGGGTTTCAGCATGGGGGGAGGCATCACCCTGGCGTTCTTGCGCTACAGCGCCCTGGCCCCCCTGATTCGCGGGGCGATCCTGGATTCCCCGCCCCTGGAGTGGCGGTCGTTGATCCGGCACTACGCACGGCGTTACGGTCTGCAGCCGCTCGCAGGGCTGGTGGAATGGTTGACTGTCATTAAAAGTGGGCAGGATTTTGACGCGATTGATCACCACAGTGTGATGCAGAGCTTCACCACCCCGATGCTCCTGTTTCACGGAAGTGCCGACCGGACAGTCCCAGTGGCTCACGCCGAGCGCCTGGCGAACGCCCGGCCGGATCTGGTGGAGTACCACCGCGTTGAAGGGGCGGAGCACATCCGCCCGTGGAACGTCGATCCTGAACGGTATGAGGCGGCCCTGACGAGTTTCGTGCGTCGTGTGCTGGCGGAAAGCAGCGGTGAGGCTACAGGCTGACAGGTGCGGCCCGGCAGGGGAGAGTGGGCGCAGGGTGCCACCCTTGCCATGGCGCGTGAGCTAAAGAATCCATGGAGAGTGTGTCAAGACTGACAGGGTAGTACAGGGCTGTGGCAGGTGCCATGCTACGCGGCATGACACCCCTGACCCAGAAAGCGTTCCTCGTGCTGCTGCTTGCCGCCGCGCCCCTGCCCGCCCTGGCGCAGGACACCAGCACCGATACCAAGACGACTGACACGACCACCACGACGGCCACGGAGCAGGACAACGACGGCATGGACTGGGGCTGGCTGGGCCTGCTGGGCCTTGCCGGGCTCGCTGGCCTGCGCCGTCGTGAACCCACTGTTGTGAATACCAGCACCACCCGCACGAACAGCAGCAACGTCCGCTGAGTGGAGCGGTTTCGCAGGCGGCCCATAGGGCTGCCTGTTGTGCTGTTGCGAACTCTCTGGGGACCGGCCTCATGTGGAGTGAGCACCAGCATAGATGCGCATGCTCCTGACAGGGATGCGAAAAACTGGACAGAGGATAGCTGGGCGCAAGTTCTAGCATGCGGGGTCATGCTCAGCGTCTGCCCAACCTCACTGTCGATTCTTCTGGTGGACGATAATTGCGCTGACCGCCTGCTGGCCGAAGAGGCGTTCGACCTGCTGCCGGAGCCGGTGAACGTCCAGTTCTGCTCAACTGGCCCTGAAGCGCTGGCGTGGCTGCGCTGCCCGGAGCACCCCCGGCCGGACGTCATGCTTCTGGATGTGAACATGCCCGGAATGAGTGGCCTGGAGGTGCTCGAAACGCTGCGGGCGGATCCGGGGCTGCGTTCTCTGGTTGTGGTGATGCTCACAACGTCCAGTCAACCGCAGGACCAGCAGCGGGCCTCCGAACTTGCCGCCAGCGCTTACTGGGTCAAAGAGACGGACTTCGCGAACTTCACGCAGCAGGTGGAAGCCTTCGTGAGGACTTGGCAGCACGTCCCCTCCCACCAGTTGGCACCGGATCCTCCACCCGGCTGAGGCAGTTCGCGGGGGTGCTCCTGCGCTGCAGCCGGCCTGAGGAAGGGTGGCCTTCTCTCCACTTCCGGGTCAGGGGTCTTGCGCAGAAATTGTTGTTTCAGGCCGAGTTTTTCGGCAGCGTCCTTGTGTGGGTTAGCCTAGGTGTGACAGAGGAGGCCGCCCGGATGGCCTGCCGGTCAGTGCATGGGAAGGAAAAGGAGGCGCACCAGCCGTACTGGCGGGGCGAACGGACCAATGCACTGTTGGCAGCGCCACTGGCCGTTGGCGACACGGCGACGCTGCAGAACAGCTCTGAACTTCAACTGAAGTTTTACCGGGCTGAAGCCGTGCTGGTGCGCAAAACGTAGATCAGACTGTTGACAAGAACCTTGAGGTCAGCGACGGCGACGTGGGGCTCGACCGGAATTTCGGTCTGGATGCACCTCTCCAGGGCGTTCAGGGAGCGTGCTTTCATGTGGTGCCGGGCCGGGCAAGACCCAGCAGTTGTTCAGTGGCAGAGTGGCCCTCAGTCTGGAACCGGCCGGACAGGTGCCTGGAACCGGCTTCCGCGGAAGTCGGGAGGCTTCCTGGGACAGGTGAGCCGGCGTACCCTATCACTGTGGTGGACTTGCTTCTGAAAATGCAGGGAGCAGACCACTGCTCGGAAAGTGCCCTCAGGGGCACTCCTGGGGGTACGCCTTCATGTGGGCTTACAACAAAATTCGGAAGAAGGAATAAGCTGAGGGCGTATGAAACTTTGCGAGCGACTGCGTGAACTCCGTCAGGAACGAGGCCTCCGCCTAAAAGACGTCGCCAACGTCTCTGGCATCAGCGTGCCGTACCTCAGCGACCTTGAGCGAGGCCGGACCAACCCCAGTCTCGACACCCTCCAGACCCTCGCGGCCGCGTACACAATCACCGTACACGACCTGCTTGAAAGCGTCGAATTCTACGGTTCCTCCACCGAAGGTGCCCTGCCCAGGGGGCTGGCCGACCTGCTCGTCGATCCTGCCCTCGGCCCACAGATCACCCCTGACTGGATCCGGACCCTCTCCCGCATCGAACTGCGTGGTCAGCGTCCCCGGAGCAAAGGCGACTGGTACGAGATCTTCCTCCACCTCAAACGCATCCTCGCCTGAGGCAGCCGGCGGTTCTCCCAGGCCACGAAAACCGCGCAGGCTCCCCGGAAGAAACCCCACTGCCCTTCCGAACGGGTTGCTGGCAGACGAGGGCCTCCGCGCTCAGGACGCTGCCATACAGCCAGTTCGTGATTGACCCTGTGCGTTCATCTGGCGCGTCAAGTTCTTGATGACCGTCACCAGGCGGGAGTGCAGGAGTGGCCGGTTCTCATCAGGCGCACTCTGCCACACTGGGTCAATCTCCACCAGGGTCCAGCCGGTCTTCCTTTTGATTGCGCATGGCCAGCATTTCCTGCTCGAATTCAACGACGCTGCCTGCACCATCACCTCCGCGCGTCTGTGATTCAACACCGGCTGGGTCAAGGCCTTCTCCTCTTCCTGCTTCGTCGTGACGGACAGGAGGAACGGTGGGATCCGCCCGGGTCCAGCGAGCGCCGGGCCATGGTCAATGCCGGTCTGTCCCCCAGGGCACCCCCGACTGCTTCTGGATGACTCAGCGCGTGAATTTCGGTCTGACCAGCAACGTTCAGTTGTTTGAGCGTCGGATTCAGGGGTTCACCATCCTGATCCTCACGCGAGCACGCCAGGGCACCGTATGCATTCTTTCCAGGGGCTCTGAAGACGCCAGCGCAGACCACTCTGGTCCGCATGAGGCGGGTCCTGGTCTTCCTGCCACTGTGCCGGAGCTCCATCCCCTGGGTTGGGGGTGGGCTGCCGTTCAAAAGGCGATGCTGGGGAACGTCTGCCTGAGGACTCTGGGGAGTTGCGTTCAACGCTCAGGCGAGGTTGGACCCAGGCTTTACAGGAGGGCCAGCGTGCCCGGCGGTCTCGCTGAGAACTCCCCCTGAATCTCGACTTGCCCAGCCCTGCTGCGCCACCTGGGCCTCCCAGGGTGGCAGGGGTTACGCTCACGCTATTTCCGAGGAGTGGGCGGCGCCTGGAACAGGAAGATGTCTTCAATACGGGCCATGAACAAGAGGCTGATCCGGAAGGCGAGCGACAGGCTGGGATCATATTTGCCGGTCTCGATCGCATTGATGGTCTGACGTGACACTTCAAGTTTCTCTGCCAAGTCCGATTGTGTCCAGCCACATTCCTTCCGCAGGGCGCGCACGCGGTTATTCACGGCTCGCTCCACTCTGCACGGGTGGGCAGCAGCGCCGAATCATGCAGAAACGAGGCCATCACGCACCAGCTGCCGGATATGATCATTCACGGTTTCGCGGGGCGGTCGGTAGTGCACGCCTAATTCCTTCTGGCTGCGCTGACTGTCGAACCGGAGGGGATAACTCACGTTCCGGGCCACATACCTGCGCTGCATGCCGATCACCGGGCCAATGAGCCACATCAGCATCTTGGGCACTTCACTTTTTGGAAGTCGGTCCTCAAGGCTAAATTCACTCACCTGCATGAGCTGAGCGATTTCCAGCAACCGGAGGCTCTGTGCCACCGCGATGTACCGGTGATGAGCTTGAGGAAGCGTCGCTGCCCGTACGTGAACACTGGCGACATCACGAACATCGACCAGACCAAGCCAGAGTCGGGGCACGCCCCTGCGGTACGAGCCGTTGAGGAATTGCGTCATCATTGTCACGCTCGTGGCATCCGGGCGTTTGGACAGTGAAGGGCCGAAGATGGCTCCGGGATGGATGGACACCATATCCCAGCGTTGCTGCTGGCGACATTCCTTCCAGGCGGCCTGCTCGGCAACCGTTTTGGAGTAGGCATATGGATTGTGGTTACTGCGTACACTCGGGTTGAGGTCCCCTTCCTGAACGGTCTGCTGTTCTGCACCGCGCAGGTCGCACGCGTCGTTGTACAGCGACGCAATGCTGCTGGTCAGTACGACACGCCTGACTGTTTCCGTCCGGTTCACTGAGGCGAGGACATTCTGAGTTCCTTTGAGTGCTGGCTGGATCAACTGCCGTTCCACATCCTTCGGTCTATCGAGAAAGTAGGGTGACGCGGTGTGAATGACGACCGAACAGCCGTTCATGGCGGTGTCGAAGCTGCCTTCTCTGACAAGATCCGCTTCGAACAGTTTGAGCTGCTGCGGGTACTGTCGGGCGAGCTCGAGCAGGTGCTGCGTCTTGGTGTTGTCCTGCAACTCGCGCACGGTGCCGTGAACGGTGTGGCCGTGGCGGAGCAGGTCCTCAACGATCCAGGAGGCGAGGTAGCCGGCTGCGCCGGTCACCATGATGGGACGTTTCGTTTCAGGCACGGTGGTTCCTTTCAGGGGGTGCTTACCTGTAGTGACGGTCCGCCAGCATCAGCTGAATGCCCCAGGTCGCGACGATCAGACCGAGAGTCCAGAACTGAGTGAACACAGGGAGGAGGTGACCGGCCTGAAGGATGCCGAGAACGGTTGAGGCTGACGCAACGATCACCAGGCTGTTCACGCTGGCGTTCTGGTGGAGGATCTGTTCCAGCTCATCGGTTTGCCGGTAGACGAGTCGGGTGAAAGGCACGGTGGCGAGGGCAAGGCTGACCAACAGGGCGAGAAGCAGCCGTTGATGAAAAAGCGCAAGCCCGAGCAGGTCGATGGACTGGGCAATCAGCACCAGGGCCCCCAGGACAGACAACCCGGTGATGACTTTGAGGAGGTAGACGGGGTGTAGGGGTGCGTCAGGGCGGTCATTCATGGAGGCCTCCGGGAGCGATGTCAAGCTCCCTTGACACAAGGTGCGCTATGAGCCCAGGAATGTCAAGAGAGCTTGACACGGCGGACCCTGAAGCTCTCCCGTTTAAAGGGGCCGAACGCCTGCAAAAGAGTCAGCCCCGCCCTGCCGTTCGAAAGATGACGCCTCACCGATCGCCCCTGCTGCGATCCTGACTCCAATTGCGTCAACTCCAGGACGTGACCGGCTCAGAGCGCTCAAGTTCCCATCCCTTTGCCGCTAATTGTCCATCAGTCCGTCCCTGAAACTCCCCGAGATTAAAAGCGACCAGGCCGTGGGGGCGGGCGCGGAAGGTGACGGCAGGCCTGGGCCGGGGACGGGTCGTCTGTGATGCCCAGCCGTCTTCTCCAGGGGTGATCCTGCCGGGCTCGGTGCCATGTCGGCCGGAGGAATCACCCCGTTCAGGGGCCGCGTCCGGGTTACCTGCCCAGGGCCCCCTGGGACCAGGCCCGGCCGGAGCGGAGGAATCCCGAGCCCGCTGCGCGCTGGTTACCGGCGTTGAGCGCCGGATCATGTCCTTGCCGTTGCGTGGCCTGACCACCCCCCGGCCCAGGACCGGTCCGCCCTCATGATCTGTTCGGGGCGCGACAATCTGGGCCTGAAGGCAGGAGGCTCTCCGCGGATTTCACCGCAGGGGGGCATATGGATTGAACCTGCTCCTGCCACGTTGGCTGGGAGGATCCACCCGTGACACGCTGTTCTCAGGAGATGACTGCAACCCTGAAGGCCCCGAAAGCGGTCGACGTGGTGTCTTCAGCCGGCCCTGATCATTCCCGGCACGTGAACAGCGGCGCGCCTGGCGAGGCGTGAATCAATCGACCGCCAGCGCCGGGCGAGCAGGCCTCGTCATGCCCTGGGTCAGCGCCGCCGCAGCGATGGACAGAACGGCCGCCACGACAAACGCGGCGCCGTACGACCCCAGCGTGTCACGCGCCACGCCGCTCAGCCAGGCGGCCAGGGCCGCGCCGATCATGTGCGCGCAGAACACCCAGCCGTACACCGTGCCGACGTTGCCACGGCCAAACCGGTCGGCCACGAGGGCCGTGGTGGGCGGAACGGTGGCAATGTAGTCCAGGCCGAACAGCACAGCGAACGCCACCAGGCCCACCCCCGGCGGAATGAACAGCAGCAGGGCCAGGCTCAGGCCGCGAAAGGCGTAGTACCCGCCCAGCAGCAGGCGCGGGTCGAAGCGGTCGGTCAGCCAGCCACTGGCGATGGTGCCGGCAAAATTGAAAGCGCCCATCAGGGCCAGCATGCCGGCAGCGTACCCGGCGGTGAGGCCCGCCTCGGTGCAGTACGCGATGAAGTGCATGCCGATCAATCCGTTGCTGGTGGCGCCGCACACGAAGAACGTGACGGCCAGCAGCCAGAAGTGGCGGGAGCGCACGGCGCGGCGCATCACCCCCGGGTCCGGCAGGACGCTGGGCGCCACCTCACCGGGTTTGAGGCCCAGCGGCAGGGCGTTGATGTCCGACGGCCGGTCCCGCAGCAGCAGCAGTGCGGGTGCCAGGGTGGCCAGGGCGAGCGCGCCGATGATCACGGCGCTCTGACGCCAGCCCAGCGCGGCGGCCATCGCAGTGAGCACCGGCAGGAAAATCAACTGACCGGCGGAGCCGGCGGCGCCAAACAGGCCCATCACCAGGCCGCGCCGGGTCACGAACCACCGGTTGGCCACGGTGGCCCCCAGGACGCTCCCGACGATGCCGGTACCCAGCCCGCTGAGCAGGCCCCAGATCAGGTGCAGCTGCCAGGCGGTGTGAATCAGGGCGCTGCCAGCGAAGCTCAGCGCAATGAGCAGCAGGCCGCCGGCCGTGACGCGCCGCGGTCCGAAGCGGTCCATCAGGGCGCCGCTGAGCGGGCCGCCCAGACCGAACATGATCAGCCCGATAGACGCGGCGAACGACAGGGTGGTGCGGCTCATGCCGAGGTCCGCCTGCATCGGCAGGAGAAACACGCCGGGAGCGGAGCGCGCTCCGGCGGACAGGAGCAGCACGAACGCGGCGACGGCCACGACGGTCCAGCCGTAGAAGTGTGGACGGGCGGGTGGCCCGGGCGGAACGGCGCGGGGCGGTGCAGGTGACCGGGGTGACATGCTGGCACGGTACTGCACGACAGCCCCGGGCTTCTTGCAATAAATTACGCCGGTGACCTGGGCAGGTGCCTGCGGGCTTCCGCTGACCGGCTGGCTGCGGTGCCGTCGCTGCAGAACCCGCCGTGTGATCACCGGGGCTGGGCTGAGTGGCGGGCCGTTTAAGCGCCATCCTGTCGCGGTCGCACTGGACGCCGGGGACCCGGCCACGGCGCGGTTGCAGCAGATTGCCTGCTGAACGAACCGGTTTGCCCCCTCCTTTCTGCGGCCCAGCAGTCCAGCTGCTCATCTTCTGGCGCTGGGGTGCCGTTCGCCGGTCATGCCACGCGGCGCCCGCTGGTACAGGGATATGGCGCCGGCCTGAGTGCCGGGGAGCAGGTGACCGTCCGACGCCATTTGCTGCCCATGCCTCCGGCAGGTCCCGGACGCCTGGCCTGGGTGGATACCACCGAAGTCAAGGTGTGCTGGGGTTGACAGAAGCGGTCCGCCCGCGCTGCTGGTGGACGGCGAGCCGCGCTGACTCATGACGTGTCTGCCGGACGTGGCGGCAGTGGTCACCCTGCTGCCGGATTTTGAGGGCCACGCCGCGATGACACGCCGGTCGCAGGCTCTGCGGCGTGTGGCTTTGCGGACGATCCGCAACACTGGGACGGCCAACGGGCGGTCCTTCATGCCGCCGTGTGAGGTGAAGAGGCCGCAGGGTGGCAAGCGGCAACGGCACGGCAGCGGCGTGGGCCCTGATGAGCAGTCCGGGTGGGCGGAGCTGAGGCGGCGCGGCGCCTGGCCTGAGCGGGTGAGTGGAACGCGCACGCCACTCCGGAGTCCTTTACAGAGGGATGAGGCGCGGCTGTGGCGCGTGCCGTTCATGGGTGGCCTGGACGTCCTGCAGGCCCGGTTTGTGAAGCAGGTCTTCGCGCGGCACACGCATGAGGAATTCACGATCGGCGTGGTGCATGAGGGAGCGGCTGAGTTCTGGAATCGCGGCGCCGAGCGCGTGGCCCCGCTCGGCAGCGTCATGATGATCAACGCAGACGAGGTCACGACCGAACACTCCTTCGTCGGGGGCGGGTACCTGCACCTGGTGCTGTACCCAAGCGCTGAGCAGCTGCGCGAGGTGGCGCAGCAGGTGACGGGCAGGCAGGGGCTGACGCCGTACTGTCCGCAGAGTGTTTCGGCGGCCTCTGACGTCGCCGAGGCCCTGACCGCGGCGCACCGGATGCTGAAGGACCCGTCGGTGCCGCTGCTGTCGCGTGAGAGTGCTCTGCAGTTCGCGCTGGCCCGCCTGGTGACGTCGCGCGGAAGATCACCTGTCCCCAGACCGTGCGGGGCGGAAGGGGCGCGCCGTGAGCGAGGTCCGGGCCTCCCTGGACGCGCACGCGACCGAGGAGGTGTCGCTGGACGTTCTGGCGCAGCTGGCCGGTCTGAGCGCCTTTCATCTGAACCGGGTGTTCCGGCGGAAGGTGGGCCTGCCGCCGCATGCGTACCAGGTGCAGGCCCGCATCCGGCAGGCGCGCACCTGGATCGCAGCAGGCTGGGGTCTGGCGGAGGTGGCGCTGGCAGCGGGGTTCAGTGACCAGAGCGCCTTCTCGAACGAGTTCAGATGGTATGTCGGGGTCACGCCCGGCCGGTACGCGCGGAATTGACTGTGCAAGGTGAGCTCCGAACCGCAAAGGGTGGCTCGGCAGGAGCATGTCGTGGCCAGCGAGCGCAGTCGCAGGCAGCGGGTGGGCTGGTCTGGGTGGCCGCATCCCCGGACTGACGGCGAGTCACTTGTCTGGGCTACTTAACAAAAGTGAGGTTCATTAGTGCATATTCAGTATTGTCCATCTAATCTTTAACTTACGGCCCAAGGATGCCCGTTCTCTTCCGCCCTCCTGCCTGACGCCCTGGAGCCAGCCCCTGTGACTCACGCTCACCTGCCCTCTCTTTCGTCATTCCCCCCCACCTCCACGCCCCCCCGGAGGGAGAGGCGCGCCGCTCGGGCAGCCACAAGCCCTGGGCCACGCGTGACCTTCCCGGCCGGTCCACTTCTTTCCGTCACCAGAGGTCATCATGCACACATCGTTGAAATTCCTGGGTCAGGGCCTGCTGCTGACTGCGGCCCTCGCCTCCTGCAGCCGCGCCCCGACGGTCACGCCGCAGGGCGCCCTCGCCGTTGTGCCGGAGTTCGGAGCGCAGACGCAGGACAGCGCCGGCGCCGGCCGCCTCCACGCCCTTGCCGGAGCCTTCGTGACCGCCGGTGCATTTGTGACTGCCGGAGCCTTTGTCACCGCCGGCGCGTTCGTGACCGCCACCCCTGATGACTGGGCGGCGGCGCTCGACGCCACCACCGTGCCGGACGGCACGCCCAACACCTTCAGCGGGAACAGCCCGGTCTGGGATTCCATCGGACTCGCGTCCGGCCAGCAGGCCGCCCCACAGCTCGGCCAGGGCGTCACGGTCGCCGTGATCGACTCGGGCATAGACCTCAACCATGCGGGCTTCAGCGGTCACCTCAGCGGCGCCGGGCACGACTTTCTCAGTCAGGACAGTGAGCCGCAGGAAGGGGGCGCCCCCGGCGACGTCGCGTTCGGCCACGGCACCGGGGTGGCCAGCGTGATCCTGCAGGTCGCGCCGCGGGCGACCATCCTGCCACTGCGCGCGCTGAGCCCGGACGGCACCGGCGACACCAGCGACATCGCCGCAGCAGTTCGGTACGCCGCTCAGCACGGCGCGGACATCATCAACGTCTCGGTGGCCAGCGAACCCGACCCCGCGCTGGAACAGGCACTGAATGAAGCGGCAGGGGCCGGCATCTACGTCGTGCTGTCTGCCGGCAATACCGGCCGCAGCCCGGTGCTGTACCCGGCCCGCACCGCGCAGGGCAGCGGCACGTTCGCCGCCCACGCCATTTCGGTGGGCAGCTCCGACACGGCTGGGACCCGCTCGGACTTCTCAAGCTACGGCGCAGATCTCGAAGTACTTGCGCCGGCAGAAGGCGTCTTCACCGCCTACCCAGGCAATCACTTCGCGCAGTGGCGCGGCACGTCGTTCGCTGCGCCGATGGTTAGCGGCGCGCTCGCCCTGGCCGTCGGCGCAGGCGCAGCGGACGACGCGAACCTGGCGGCCGCCCTGACGGCGTCGGCATCCAACGTCGACGCGCTCAATGGTCCCTCGCTGCTTCCCGGAGAGACCACGCTGGGCTACGGCAAGCTGAACCTTCCTGCCTTCCTCTCCGCGCTGCCTTGATCTGACACGCTGTCACGGTTGTGTGAGAGCGGCCGTGACACAGTCAATGTATGACCGCCCTGCACGCATACCCCATTCATCGGGTCTGCCCGTGTAGGGTCCTTTCTTTGTCCTGCCGGATCGTGGCTGACCGGGGACCGGGCCATGCCTAGCGCCCACACCACCCTCAACCGCCTGGAGGCGCTGACTGATCCGCGTCAGGCCCTGCACGACGCCCTGGCCCTCGCGGCGTCCGCGGCGTCCGCGTCCGCGCAGGCCAAAGCGGAACTGCTCGCCGCGCAGCGCGCCCTGGAACTCGACGAACACCAACGCGCCCTGGACAGCGCCCGGCAGGCCGCGGCGCTCTTCACGCAGTTGCAGGATCAGGTCAGTGCCTGTGAAGCGAACCTCATTGCCCTGCGCGCACTGATGAACCTCAATGACGCTCCGGCCTTCGAGCGGCTGACGGCCACGATACTGAGTGAAGGGGAGGCGTGCGGCGCGTGGGCGGTGGTGGCCAACGTCCATAACCTTCAGGGCGGCATGCACCTGCGGCACGGCAAGCTGAGTGACGCCATCGCGTCGCTTGAACGGGCCTCCGCGCTGCGCAGGGACATCAGCGACGATGCTGGCTACGCCGGGAGTCTGAACAACCTGGGCCTCCTGCATCAACGCGCCGGTGACACCGGCCGGGCTCTCGAGTATTTCCTGGCGTGCGTGGCGTTCATTCACGCGTCCGGCAAGGATCTGGCGCGGCAGCTCGGCGCGTGCCTCATCAACGTCGGCGCCCTGTACCGCTCCATGCAGCTGCTTGATCAGGCCGGGCAGTACCTGCGCGAAGGAATCGCTGCAGTCCAGCAGGCCCAGGACCTGCGCATGGAGCTGTCCGGCGTGGTCGCCCTGGCAGACGTTCACCGCGACCGCGGCGACTCCAAAGGCGCCATTCTGACCTACCTCGAGGCGCTCGCCCTGGCCGAACGGACCGGCGCGCGCGAAGAGGAAGCGGAAGTGCTTGACAGCCTCGGGCGGGTGTACGCCTCGCTTGGTGAGGACGCCCTGGCCGGGCAGATGAGCCGCCGGGCGCTGGCCATCGCATCTGAACTGGGCCTGTCGCTCGTGCAGCTGTGGGCCACCCTCAGTCTCGCGCACCTCACCCTCAAAGCCGGTGACGCTCAGGAAGCCCGGCACCTGTACGCCGCAGCGAGGGAACACGCCGAACAGGCCGGGGTTCAACGCGAAGTGTGGCAGGCCCTGGAAGGCGAAGCGCAGGCCCGGCGGCACCTGGGCGATCACGCCGGCGCGGCCGACCTGCTCAGCACCCTGCTCAGCGCTGAACGCGCCGGATACGCAGAGCGTGAAGCGGTCAAGCTCAGCGAACACCAGGCGCGGTTTGACGTCGAGAAGGCCAACCTCGAGGTCGACACCAACCGGCGGCTGCGTGAAGCGGCCGAGGAGGCGCGGCGCGCGGCGGAGGCGGCCGTGCAGAAACGCACGGAAGAACTCGAATTCGCGCAGGTCGAAATTGTGACGCGCCTGGCCGCCGCCGCCGAATACCGCGACGACCAGACGGGCAAGCACACCTTCCGCGTCGGGCACGTCAGCGCCTACCTCGCCGAGCGGCTCGGCATGCCCGCCGGTGAAGTAGACATCCTGCGCCTCGCCGCGCGCCTGCATGACGTCGGCAAAATCGGCATTCCGGACGCCATCCTGCTGAAACCCGGCCGGTTCACTCCGGAAGAATTCGACACGATGAAACAGCACGCCGTCATCGGCGCGCGCATTCTCTCCGGTGGCCACTCCGCCCTGCTGCGCGCCGCGGAGGAAATCGCCCTGACCCATCACGAACGCTGGGACGGGACGGGCTACCCATACGGACTGAGCGGTGAGGCGATTCCCCTCAGCGGCCGGCTGGTGTCTATCGCGGACGTCTACGACGCACTGACGAGCGAACGCCCCTACAAGCGCGCCTGGACGCCGCAGGAAGCCCTGACGGAAATCGAGGCCCAGGCTGGGCGCCAGTTCGATCCCCGCGTCGTTGAGGCGTTCGGCGACATGGTCCGCAGCGGCGAGCTCGAACGCATGGCGATCGTGGAAGACGGCCACCTCTTCACTCCGGGGGCCGTGCTGGGCGAACGTTTTTCCTCCCCGCAGGTCACCGCTGACCCTGACGTCCCGGTGAAGCGCCCGGCCCACCGCCTCCCGGAAGACGTGCAGCGGCGCCTGACCAGACTTCTCCGTGACGGCTGGGACGCGCGGCGGGACCAGCCTGAACACGCGCTGGCCCTCACGCAGGCCGCCCTCCTGCTGGCCGAACAGCACGACGATGATCTGGGCCGGGCGTACGCGCAGCGCAACCAGGGTTTCGCATGCCTGCAGGGCAATGACCTGCACAGTGCCGAGGCGCTGCTGACGCCCGCGCTGAACGTGGCGTGGGCCTACGGCGACCTGACCCTCGAACGCGACGTGACCAACCTTCTCGCCGGGGTTTACTCCGCCATGGGCCGGCAGCAGGACGCACGGAACCTGTGCGAGACGACGAGGCGGCTGTCCGCGCAGCTGGGCGACCCCAGCGGAGAAGCCAACGCCCTGACGAACCTCGGCATCATTGAAGCGAAACTCGAGCAGTACGCCGAGGCGACCGCCACCTTCGAGCAGGCCGCGCGCCTCTACCGCGCGCAGGAAGACCACAGCGGGCTCGCCAACTGCCTGTACAACATGGCAGACGCGGCCCTCGACGCCGGGGACGCGCCCGGCGCCAACGTCCTTGCCCGGGACACTATTCAGGCGGCCTCACAGGGCGGCAGACCCGATCTCGCCGTGCTCGCGCTGAGTCTTCTGGCCTGCTCTCACGACGCCCAGGGGCAGCACGAGGCCGCGGCGGCGCTGCATCAGCAGCTGCGCACGGCCCTGGAGCCCGGCCGTGATCATCAACCGGAAGCGTGGGGCTGGGCCCACGCGCACGCTGCAGACAACCGCGTGGCCCTCGGGGACGACGAGGCGGCCGTCACCCTGTTCGAAGCCGCAGCGCAGATCGCGGGCGACCGGGCGCTTCACGACCTGCAGCTTCACGCGCACAGTCGCCTGGTGGACCTGAAACTGCGTCAGGGAGACGTTCAGGGCGCGGCCCGCCACCTTCAGGCGGAACGGAACGCCAGAGCGGCGCTGCAGTAAGCACAACGGCACCAGCCGTTCTCGGCGGCTACGGGCCTGCCCGCTCACTCACCAGAGACCGAGCGCGGCGCGGCCGGCAGCGCGAAGGAGAAGGTGGCTCCCTCGCCGGGAACCCCCTGCGCCCAGGCCCGCCCGCCGTGCCGCGTCACAATCCGTTTCACGGTCGCCAGACCAATGCCGACCCCCTCAAATTCATCCGCCCGGTGCAGCCGGGAAAACACCCCGAACAGCCGGTCGACGTGGGCAGGATCGAAACCCACGCCATTGTCAGCAACGGTCACCGTGACTTCCTCCCCCTCCTCCTGCGCGGTCACGGACACCGTGGGGTCGCTGCGGCCGGCGCTGTACTTCACGGCGTTCGACAGCAGGTTCACCAGCACCTGCCGCAGCAGCGTCGGATCCGCCTGCACCTCCGGCAGCGGGCTGAGCCGCCACGTCACGGCTTCGCCGGTCAGATCAAGATGCAGGTCCCGGATGGCGTCATGCACCAGCACATTCAGGTCAACGCGTGACCGCCGCAGCGGCTGACGGGCGGTGCGTGCGAAAGTCAGCAGGGCGTCGGTCAGCTGCGTCATGTGGGTCGCGGATGCTTCGATGGTTCCCAGGTACGTCAGGGCGCGCGGCGGCGCGGCGTCGCCCAGCGTGCGCCGCAGCAGCGCGCTGAAACTCAGGATGTGCCGGACCGGCGTGCGGAGGTCATGCGACACGGTGGTCGTGAAGGCGTTCAGTTCCTCGTTCACCACCTCCAGCTCCGCGGTGCGTTCCGCCAGCGCGCGCACCGCTTCGGCACGCTGCAGCGCCAGGCGGATTTTGTGCCTCGCGGTGTCCAGCAGCGCCCGCTCGGCCCGGGACCAGCCGTGAGGCACGAACAGCGCAAACACCAGCACCCCGGTGGGCGAGGCGCCACTGCCGACCGGCAGCACCGCCATGGACCGGACCAGACCCAGGGGCGCGCGGCCCGCCTCGGCCAGATTCGGCTGGAACCGCTCGACGTACACCGCGTTTCCTGTCTCGAAGGCCTCGTCGAAGGTGGGGGTGGTTCCTCGCGGCAGTCCGCGGAGCAGCGGCGCGAGCAGCCCGCCGTCCGGCGCCGGGCCGCTCAGGGCCCGCAGGCGCCAGATCTGCTCTTCAGGCTCGAAATACCCGCACAGGCCGTCCGGCAGGAGCGTCAGCAGGATCTCCTGCGCACGCCGGAGCAGCGCCACCCGGTCCGTTTCGGTCGCCAGGTCCCGGCTGAGCGTACCGAACGCGTCCAGTGCGCGGTTGCGCGCATCAAGCTCCTCAGTGCGCTCGGCGAGCTCCTCGGTGCGTTTACCCACCGTCCGCTCCAGCACAGTGGTCCAGGCCTGCGCCTCCTGGTACAGCCGCGCGTGATCCAGCGCGACGCCAGCGCGCCGCGCAAGTTCCTGCGCAAGCTCCAGATCCTCAGAGCTGTACGGCCGCAGTGTGTCCGAGCGGGCAAACGCGACCACGCCCACCGTCCGGCCGCGCGCGACCATCGGCAGGCTCATGTACGAACGGAGCCCCAGCGCGCGCAGCTGCGCGGTCTGCTCGGGGCTGTAGCCCAGCGCGCCGCTCGCCGCGGGCGTCACATCCGGAACGAACACCGGCTCGCCCGTGCGCAGCACCCGCCCCGCACCTCCCGGATCGCTCTGATGCACAGCCACGGCGTCCAGCGCGCCGCGCAGCGCCGCGAGTTTGTCGCCGTGCACGTGCGTCGCGGCGAGGAGCCGCAGGTGTTCACCTTCCGGCAGGTACACGGCGCACCAGTCCGCCACGCGTGGCACCGCCAGCCGCGTCACGCTCGCCAGCGTGGTGTCCAGGTCCAGTGACCCGGCGAGGGCCTCACTGGCCTGCGCGAAGAAGGTCAGCCGCTCGCGTGCGCGGCGCTCGGCGTCCAGCAGACGGGCGCGGTCCAGCGCCTGCGCGCCGATCGTGGCCACCGCGTGCAGAAAGTCCTGCTCGGCCCCGTCGAATGGACGCTCCTGCGTGAAACTCAGACCGAGGGCGCCGAACGTCTCTCCTTCCAGCGTCAGCGGCAGGCTCGCCCAGGCGCAGTTATCATTTTCGGCACTCAGCAGCAGCGGGTAGCTCGCGGCAGCAGCCTCGCGGGACGTGACAAAGATGGACTGTCCACTGCGGACCGCCGCGGCAAGCGGAACGGGCGCGGCCAGAGGGAAAGCGTCCCACCCCGTCATGGTCTGCGCCGGCAGGCCGTGAAAGGCAACAGTGCGCAGCTGCTCGCCGCCCGGCTCCAGCAGCACCACCGCCGCGAAGGACCCACCGAGCGTGCGGGGCAGTTCATCCACCAGCACCCGCGCCGCCGCGCTTAACGTCAGGGCCGAGGCGAGGCGCAGGCTGATGGTGGCGAGCGCGCGCCGGTGCGCTTCAGCCTGCGCCAGTGGCGACTGGGCCAGCGTAACCAGCATCCCCGTGCCTGTGGGGTAAGCCGCGACGCGCAGCGGCCACGCGGCGCCCAGGCCACTCTCCTCAAACGACACGGCGCTGCCCGTCTTCAGGGCGCCGCGCAGCCGCGCCAGGGCGTCAGGGGACAGCCGGCCGCCGAGCACCGCCTCCATGCGCTGACCCAGCGCGGCGTCCGGATGCAATCGCCAGCTGGACAGCGCGCAGGCGTTCATAAACTCAACGCGCGCTTCGTGATCCACCAGCACCGCCGGGTGCTGCACGTCATTCAGATACGTGATGGGCAGACTCATCGTGAACTCGGCTTCCGGTACAAGGTCCAGACAGCCTAGCACTGCCGCACGCTGAAGCTGCAGGTGGGCGCCTCTCCACGACCGGTCTGCGCGGACACAACGTCGGCCCCGCACGGCAGTCCCGTCACGGGCCCGGAGTTGAGCGGAGGAAGACTCCCGCTCGGCGGATCATCCTGTGGTGGTTTCGGAAGGGGTCCGCTCCATATCTATTTTCTGGAGACCATCCGGCCACAGGGCGCACGCCGCTCCAGGCCCGGCGCCAGGGCGCCCCTCACCACCCGGGGCACACGAGAAGCACCGACGTTCACGCGGACCCCCCCGACCCTCGGTTTCCGGGTGATTTCACGTGGGCTGGCCGCCCGCGCCTTCCAGAGTGAAGGCGCCACGCCGCAGGACCGCTGGGAACCATCCATCTGAGACACCTTCAGCCGGGGGTCTGAACAAGGTCGTGGGTGCGGAGCTCAGCGACGTGACCTGTAAAAATGACCAGCACTGGAGAGCGGACCAGGGTGAGCGCGGCTCTTCACGCGGCGACTTCTGGTGTGAGGGACCGGCGGCGCCACGGTGTCTGGCCGGGAGAACCAGTGCTGGGCGGGCTCTGGGCAACAGTCTGATTGTGTCGGCAATGGCGTGGACTGGTCGGGGCGGACACCCTGGGGTAGGCGCCTGGCGTGGGCCGGACAGTCACCCGGAGATCTGACCGTCCGGTGGCGCTGCGGGCTCGGCCAGCGCCTCCACCGCGGCGCGCAGCGGTCCGGGCAGGGGCACGGGCCGGCGGGTGTGGCGGTCGACATACACGTGCACGAAGTGCCCCGCGGCGCTGGCGTCTGGCTCGTCGTTGCGGAACAGGCCGATCTCGTACCGCACGCTGCTGTTGCCCACCCGGGTGACCCTCAGGCCGGCGGTGATCCGGTCTGGAAACGCCACCGGGGCGTCGTAGCGGCACCCGGACTCCACGACAAGGCCGATCACGGCGCCCTGAGCAATGTCGAGCGCGCCCTGGGCGATGAGGTAGCTGTTGACGACGGTGTCGAAGTAGGCGTAGTACACGACGTTGTTGACGTGCCCGTAGACGTCGTTGTCCATCCAGCGGGTCGAGATGCCGCTGAACTCACGGAAGGCCGAGCGTGCCAGGCGCGGCCTCATCCGTTCCCCATCGACTGCCTCAGGATGCGCTCCAGGTCAGCTGGCTGCGGCGTGATGGGCGCCACGGCCAGCAGACGCTGCTGTTTCAGCGCGCCTTCCACCAGGGCCGGGAGGTCCGTCTCGCTGAACCCGAGCTCGCGCAGGCCGCCTGGCGCGCCGACGTCCTGCATCAGGGTCCGCAGGGCGTCCGGGAGCGCCTCGCGGCCGCGTGCGGGGCGCCCGGTAAGCAGCTCGGCCACGCGTTCGTGGCGGGCCGGGTCGGCGTCGTACGTGAAGCGGAACGCCGCGGGCGCCGTGACGATCACGCTGAAGCCGTGCGGCACGAACGGGTGGTCCTGCGGGTAGCCTGCGGCGCGGTAGTGGTGGTTCAGGCCGGCGATCGGGTAGGCGCACGCGTGGGGAATATGCACGCCCGCCGAGCCGAACCCCACCCCGGCCATCGTGGCGCTGAGCATCATCTCGCCGCGGGCGTCCGTGTCTGCCGGGTCGCGCACGGCCCGCCGCAGACAGCGTCCGCCCGTTTCCAGTGCCCACGCGGACCAGACGTCCGCGACCGGGTTGCTGCCCTGGTAGGGCGGGCGGTCATCCGGCCGTTCCGGCCGCGGGCGGGTGTGATACGGCCGGCTGAGAAACGACTCGGCCGCGTGGCACACCACGTCCAGTCCTGCGGCGGCCGTCACCCCGGCAGGAGCGGTGGCGCTCAGCTCCGGGTCGACGATCGCCTGAGCCGGGCGCAGCGAGCGGTGGGAAATGCCGGACTTCACCCCCAGGTGCGGCAGGTCCAGGATCGCCACGGTGGTGGCTTCGGACCCTGATCCGGAGGTGGTGGGCAGGGCCAGCAGCGGAAACAGCGGCCCGGCGGGTTTGCGGCCCGCACCGATCGGTGGGTTCACGTACTCCATGATCTGTCCGCCGTCAGCCGTGATGAGGTTGGCCACCTTCGCCGTGTCGATGGTCGAGCCGCCTCCCAGAGCGACAAACCCGTCGGCGCCCGCAGCCTGCGCGCACCGGGCCGCGTCTTCGAGGGACGACAGGGTGGGCTCGACCCGGACGGCGTCGAACAGCACGACCTCGGTGCCTGCGCTGCGGATGGCGGCGAGGACCGCCTGGGCCGCGTCGAGTGCGGCGACGCGGGGGTCGATCACCACAAAGGCCCGGCGGACCCCGAGCCGCTGCAGCTCCCAGCCGGCGTCAAGCGCCGCGCCGGGGCCGAACTTCACGGGGGTCGCTTCTACAGTGAAGATGGTTTCCTGCTTGGTCATGAGGCACCTGCCTGGGTGAAGCCCTCAAGGGTGGGCCGTGAGGTGAGGCGAGCCGGTGGGGCGGCCCGTGTGAGCGGGAACGTGACCACCTTAGGGCAGCCGGGTCTGCAAAGTACATCCCTGGGATGCAGCGGGGCTGGCCGTCACGGCCGGAAAACGCCCCGGCAGCCTCTGAGTAAACTTCCTTGCCCTGACCCGGCACGTTCAAACCCGCCGCGGGCGGGCACTCCCCGCGCTGGAATGCCACTGTTCCCCCGCGGTGGGAAGCTCAATTCGTCGCCAGAGCACCCCCGCGCTCACCGCCCCCGCCGCTGAAATGATCCGAGGAAGATTCAACCTGCTGTGCGCCGTGTCTGGACCACTGCCGCTCCCCTTCTGGTCACCAGCGTCGCCCTGCCCACCGGCTGTCCCGCTTCTGTCCACACCGGCACAGCCAGGCGTGAGGGGTTCCCCAGAACCACGCTTCTCGTGCCGCGCTTCAAGCACGGTGGAGACCACACGCGACCAGTGCAGAAGGCCACGGGTCAGGGACGCGAATTCACCACTGGTGGGCACCAGAGCCAGGCTGAGCTGGTCCGAGCGGGCCGTGGCTCTCAGGGGACCAGGGTCTGTGCGACTGATCAGCCGGTGTCCTACAGCCAGCCAAATGACGCTTATTTAGGTTTCATCGCGTTGACGATGATCGAAACATTGCCCACCTTCCCGTCACGGTTGCGGTGGTCGAGCATCAGCGAGCGATAGATTGGCCCTGTCGTGACATCCCATTCGTGATAGTGGAAGCGCCCCTGCTCATCGCAGTATTCCAGTAGCTCCACTTCGAAGCCGACCCGCTCAAAAACATCCCTGAAGAGGTGCGCGTCATACACGATCTTATGATCCGCGGCCGGGTGATCAGCTGGACCAGGTCCGCCGATCTGCACGATTCGTTGATACGCCTCGTCCGGAAAATTCGCGTCGGGGACCGCGCAGCGAAGGAATCCACCTGGCTTGAGGAAGTCAAAGCACAGCTGGGCGGCCGCTCGGCCCTGTTCAAGGGTCAGGTGTTCCCAGACGTGCTCGCACAGGAACGCACCGGCGCGGCGGTCACCGAAATAGTCTTCAAAGCTTGCACGGTTGGTGAGGTCGAGTTGTTCCCGTTGCGTGGGCAGCCAACCATCCCAGGCCTGACTGCCCGCACCAAGAATGACCTTCAGGGGTGACGTCATGCGGGCAAGTATGCCCGCTGGGCCCGAACCGACAAACGCACGAGGTCAAATCTTCAGTCGCACGGATCCTAGCGGGGTGGCGCCCTGCCCACGGTGAGGCCCGCCCCGGCGAGTGACCTGCTTTGCACCGGACAGCTCGGGCCGGGCTTCCTGGCCGGCCCGCCGACGCTGCCCCCGGAGAGAACGGGCGTTCAGGGTCATCAGCCCGCAGGACGTCCGGCGAACTCGGGGACGGTGGCCGGGCTGAACTCAGCTCTGCTGCCCGCCCTCCCCGGAATCGAGGGATGACTCACTGCTGTCCAGCTCATCCCGGTAGGCGGCCGCCGGGGCTGGCCGGCCGAACAGGAACCCCTGCCCCACGGCGCAGCCCCACGCGGTCAGCAGGTCAAGGTGCAGCTGGGATTCCACGCCCTCTCCCACCACCGACACGTCCAGGTCGCGCGCCAGGTTGATGCTGTTGCGTACCAGCGCCGCGTACCGCCGGTCGGTGGTCATGGAGGCGATCAGCGACCGGTCCAGTTTCAACTGCTGAAACGACAGCTGCGCCAGCTGGCTCAGGTTCGAGTACCCCATCCCGAAATCATCCAGGGCCACCTGGACACGCAGGGCGTTCAGGGTGGCGAGAACGTCACGGGCGGCCGATGGACTGCTGATCACATGGCTTTCCGTGAGCTCCAGCACCAGGCATTCCGGGGGAAGGCCGCTGAGGTCCAGCGCCGCGACCACCTGCCGGACGAAATCAGGAGCGTTCCACTGCTCCGCCGAGACATTGACGGCCACCTTCCAGGTTGGCCGGCCCGCGTGACGCCAGTGTTGAAGCTGCGCGCAGGCCTCCTGCAGGACCCACGCCCCGATCGGGAGGATCAGCCGTGACCGTTCTGCCAGAGGAATGAACGCGTCCGGGGACTCGACCGTGCCGTCGGGCCTCGGCCAGCGCAGCAGCGCCTCCACGCCAATCACCTGCCGTGAATGGAGGTCCACCTGCGGCTGGTAGTACAGCTCAAACGCCCCGCGCTGCGCGGCCACCTCAAGCGCAAGGTGACGGTGCAGTTTCTCGGCCGCTTCGACACTCATCTGCTCCGTGTGAAAGCAGGCCTGCCCGCCGCCGCGCTGCTTGGCGTGGTACATCGCGATGTCCGCGGCCCGCAGCAGGTCCGGCACGGCCTGAAAGTCACGTGGGTACACAGCGATCCCGATGCTCCCCCGGGGTTGCAGGCGGTGACCTTCGATGTCCACCGGAAGGCGCACCTGCTCGAGGATCTTCTGTGCGATGAGCGCGGCGTCCAGCGGGTCGTCCAGGCCGCCCAGAAGCATCACGAACTCATCACCACCCAGGCGGGCCACGGTGTCCCCACTGCGAACAGACGCGGCCAGCCGCGCGGCCACCACGCACAGCAGCGCGTCCCCGGCGTGATGGCCCAGGGAGTCGTTCACGTGTTTGAAGTGATCCAGGTCCATCATCAGCAGCGCCACGTGCGTTTTCGTCCGGCGGGCGTGCTGCGCCGCCCGTTCAGCGTGATCCAGAAGGTGGGCGCGGTTGGGCAGGCCGGTCAGGGCGTCGTGGTGGGCGGCGTGAGAGCTGCGCCGGTCCGCTTCACGCCAGTTGCGGATGGCAAGGCGCAGTTCAAGCTCGTCGATCACCACGGCCGCCAGGTCACGCAGAAGGGTCCGCTGGTCCGCCGTGAACGAACGCGGCGCGGCATCAACCGCGCTCAGGGTGCCGATGCGGTGCCCATCCGGGGTGATCAGGGGCGCGCCGATGTACGACTGGACGCGTATGTCGCCGAAACGGATGTCCTGATGCTGGAAGCGGCTGTCCAGCGCAAAATCAGGAATGACCATGACGTCGGGCTGCTCGATCGTGTGCGTGCAGACCCCCATGTGCCGCTCCTGCTGCCGGACCAGCGTGCCGTGAACTGCCTTGAACCAGCCGCGGCTTTCGTCGATGAAGTTGATAAACGCGATGGGCACCTGCAACTGCGCGGCGACGAGCCGGGTGATGCGGTTAAATTCTGTTTCCGGCAGGGAATCCAGGACCTCGTACCGGTTCAGCGCGTGCAGCCGCTGTTGTTCACCCACCGGATCGAAGGCCACAGTGCTTTACAGTTCACCTTCCGCGCCCGCGGGTCAAGGGGAAGCGTGACACTCCGGGGCGGATGGCGGCGCCGGCGCAGTGAGAGAAGGGAGCTGAACGGAGTGCTTCAGCACTTCCCCGGAGTGGCACACGCTGAAGCGGGCGGTGCTCTGCCACGCGGTGAGTCATGACGCTGATCTGTTTGCGTAAAAAACTTCCCCTCGACGGCAACTTCCTTCCCCCAGTCAGCGCCTGACCGGGCCGGGGGCTCACCAAGGCCTCTGACTGGTGCAGGGCGGCGCACCCACGGTTCCGGCCGCCGCGTTGAGCGCAGGGGTTGCACCTCACCAGGTCAGTCCGGCCCCGCCGGTTGTCTCCCGGCCGGCGCTTCTCTCGCCTTTTCAGAGCCGCACCCACCTCCCGGCTGCCCCGGCGGGGGCATGGCCGGAACCACTCACCTGCCCGGCGTACGCTGCAGGGATGACTGTGCAGGAATTACAGGAGTTGGCAGCGCAGGGTGTCGCCGAGTGGCAGCCCGGCATGCCCAGGGACGTCACGCTGGGCGCCGAGGTGCCGGAAGTGGACAGTGTCTTTTTTACCGTGGTACGGGGCGACCAGGGTGCGTTCGTGCAGGTGCCCGCGTGGGAAATGACGGACCCCGCCAGCTGGGAGAGTGCCGCGGCGCGTCTGCTGGCCCTCATTCAGGACGACCGGCTCCTTCCGCTGGACGAGGGCCGCGTCCCGCTGGTGAGATGGATCGTGCCGCCGCGAGTGCCGCAGAGCGGCGCCGGGCCGGCGCAGTATGTGGATCTGGAGGTTCTCCTGCCGGATGACCGCGTCCGGTGGGCGGTGGCCGCGGCGCTTGAACACCAGGACGCTCACCTGGAACTTCACGGTGAGCTGGCCTGGTTCGCTGAGCCGACGTCCGGGTCGCTGGTGCCGGTGACTGAACTGAGCTACGACGAGGAACTCGGGCTGGTGGACCGCCGGGCCTTCCCCGCCGAGCACGTCTGAGCGCGTAAGCCCCGCGGACGGGTGGGGCTTACGCGCGGACGGTCCGGACCAGGCCGTGCTGATCGATCAGCCAGACAAGCGCGCCCTGCAGCCGCGCCCGCTCCTCGGGGCAGGTCTGGGCGTCCAGAGCCCACGCGCGAATCAGTTCGGCCAGGTCGGTGCGGCCGTGAAGATCCAGCGCGAGGATGGCCTCGGCCACCTGCCGCCGCACCTCACTGTGTCCCTGCGCCGCAGCTCGTCCGGACCTCATGCCCTGACTGTACCGCGTTCAACCCGGACCCTGAAGCATGTGGAGGCCCTGGGTCCGGATGGGTCCGGTGGGGGCATGTCCGGCCGGCCGGAGGGCTCCTTCCGGGAACCTCCGGCCCAGTCGTTGGTTCCGGTGTTGAACAAGCGCTGGCCGGTGGATCCTGCCCAGACCCCAGCAGGATTCACCGGGTGCTCGCGCCACTGCCAAGCTGCCAGAACCCACACAGGTGGGGTTGCGTTTCTCCTGCTGCGCGGGCAGGAAGGGATTACGGGGTGTCCGGGGTGAAGCGGGCGAAGAAGATGCTGGAGTGGGGGCTGGCGTCTGTGCTGTCGGTGGCCGCAAACAAGGACACGAAGTCCCGGCCGCTGGATTTCAGGCCGTTGTAGTCACCCAGAAACTCCCCACGGGCGACGGCGGCGCGTTGCAGGTTAAATGAGCTCGGGGTCAGCCGCGTCTCGCTGCTCCACCCGCCTGGGCCAGCACACTGCTGGTTGACAGCGCTGGGGTGGCAGTGGGCCAGATAGAAGTCCGTGCGCGTGTCGCTTTGGTCTGCGTCGTTGGCATTCTTCCGGAAATCGTAATAGGTGACGGCACCGTGGCCGTCACTGTTCACGGCCACGTTGGGGTTGAACGCCTGCCCGTTGAGGCCCAGACCTGCGGGCGTCTGATTGACCTGCACCGGCGCACTCCAGGTGCGGCCCCGGTCGCTTGACCGCGCGAGCTTGATGACGCTGAGCCCCGCGGCGTCACTGTCCTGCCAGACCGCATACGCTGCGTTGGCGTTGCTGGGGTCGCTGGCGAACTCCGGGATGATGTCCCCGGTGCGCACCGGGAACGGCGCGCCGTTACTGAGCCGGTCCGGGTCCAGCACGTCAGGCGGGGCGAACTTGCTGATGATGGTCGGAGCGGACCAGCTGGCGCCCCGGTTGTCCGAACGCAGCACGGCGACGTTGTAGCCCCGCTGCTTTTTGGCGTTCTTCACGTAATAGATCAGGTCAATGCCGTTGAGCAGGGTGGGCGCGCCGCCGTTCACGCCGGGCAACACCACGATCTGGTTGCCGATGGTCTGCGCGATCCGGCCCGGGTCGAAAATGATTCGCGCCGCTTCCCAGGTGAGGCCGCTGTCGGTGGTGCGGGAGAACCAGGTCGGCCCCTGGAACCCGGTGGCATTCTCGAACCCCCCGGGCCCGGCGTGCTCACTTGCGGTGAGCAGGCGGTCCCACACGGCGTACGCGTACCGGGCGTCGGTCGGGTCGGCGGTGACGCTCTGCTTGTCGCTGAACCCGTTGCCGGTGGTGTCCTGCTTGAGAACCGTGGTGTTTGTCCAGGTCAGGCCGTCGTCCACGGAACGGCCGGCAATGATAGCCGAGTGGATAGCGTCCGAATTCGCGGCCAGGCTGAGGTGGTAGAGGATGCCGGTTGGCCCGTAACTGACCCAGGGGTCCGAAGCGCGCGCCCAGCTGCCGCCGGCGCACAGGAACACGCCGGTAATCGGATGGGGCGTCCAGTTCAGGCCGCCGTCAACGCTGGTGGCCGTCATCAAGCTGCGTGCGCCTCCACTGGACCAGCGGTCCTGCTGCCAGGTGCCAACCATGATGTTGGCGTTGGTGGGGTTGACGTCAAGCCAGGGTTCAACCTCAGTGTCTGCAAAATTGACTCCAGGTTGCGTGGCGACCTGGTCAGCGGTGCAGGACTCAAAGGGGCTGCCGCCGCTCATGGAGGCGCGCACCGGAAGGGTGGAACTGCCCAGATCAAGCGCCGTTACAGGACCTGCCGGGGGGGCGCCGCCGCAGGCCATGAGCAGGAGGGTGAACGTCAGGCCGCCGGAATGAAAGAACCGTTGCTGAGACATACGCGGACCTTCATGACGCGCGTGGCGCCTTGCACATTTCCCTTCAGGAGGGTGAGCTTGCGGCGTGATGGGCCAGACAAACCGGAGAGAACCAACCACCACCTCTTTGTGAGGCACGCGGCGCCCAGAGCGGGCGCGGCACGCCAGGAACAGGACCGGACGGTGAAAAGCTGCAAGAACAGCAAGGTAAGGGCCGGACAAGCTGGCCGGTGGCACCCGCTGTACGGTCGAGGCAGCGCCGGTCTGCACATCACAGTGCCGCACCGGTCACGCCGTCCGCCGCTCAACCTGGGCTGTGAGGACGTCAGTGGACGCTGATCTGAGCGTGATGGAGCCATGATGCCCGCCACATCCGGAGTCCAGGGGAACGGAGTGCAGATGCCGGCCGTTCCCGATCTACCGGGAATGAAAAGCGGACTGCGGACCGGGAACGTGAGGGTGAACGGCCATGCAGGCTGCGTTACATCTCAGCTTGCCTCTTCAGAGAGAACGACACGCGCCGATGTTCTGGCCTGGTCGCGACCCTCTGATTCAGGATCACCACCGCAGCGCCTGAGCACAGTAAGGTGCACTCGCTGATGACGTGGCACCTCAGTGCTGGTGTTCGGGGGGCGCAAACAAAATCAGCTCAGCACGGTCATGACCCTCAACGTTAGCATCATGGCCGGGTGGGATCTCAAAAAAGTCTCCCGTGCTGATGTGCGTCTCGGTCCCCGTATCCATCATGCGGACCACCAGCCTGCCGCTGATGCAGTACCCGGTATGGCGCATCGGGCACGAATCCGGCGAACCAAGCAGCGGCTTCTCATCTGCCTCCCAGGTCCAGCCCGGTTCGAAGACCGCGTGCATGCCGGCTGTCCCATCTGTCAGTTTGACAATGGATATCCGGCTGTGATCTTTCATGTCAAGCAGCTCGTCAGGCCGCTCAAAGCGCCTGACTTCAATGGCAGAGGCCATGTCGGAACCCTCCGTTGTGGCGGAATGGATGAGCCACACAGGCCAGTATGGAAGGAGTTCAAATTGAGTGACGGTTGGGCGCCCACGTGCAGGGAAGGTGTGGGCTCAGCGGTTGGTCATTCGTCACCCGTCAGCCGCCGGCCGTGCATCTGGTTTCCCTGGCAACCGGAGATCACAGCCCCCACTCACCACTGTTGGGGTGTCCGCCAGTTCCACTGAAATTCGCCCTCGCCAAAGGCCTCAACGTTCGTGAGCAGAATTTACGCCCCGGCGACGGTCCGGCCCGCCAGAACCCACCCGGACAGGCGTGTAGGGTTCATCCTGAACGGAGGTGACCTCGCCGGGCAGCCCACGTGTGGCATGCTCACGCAGCTGGGCCTGACGTCAGCTGGTCAGCCTCAAAGCGCTGGAGAAGCCCGGCAAGCACGCCCGGGCCCAGTCCGGGGAAGCCGCCAGGCAGGAGCTCCGCAACGCCGAAACCGGACCTGAAGGTGCTGCGCCGCGACCCCAGCGGTATGAGCGCATCAGGCCACGTGTTCTCCACCCCTGGTCTGCCAGGCCATGCTCCCTGCCTCAGAAAGAAACGCCCAGACGCCAGGGAGTCCGTGACGAGCTGCGGTCCGGACGCCCGACACAGCACCATGTGGCTCCACGCTCCACGGCACGTTTCCCAAGGTGGCGGAGTACTGGGAGAGCCGCGCTGACCTCTCCCAGTGCCCCGCCACCCTGTTGACGAGTACGCGAATGTCAGAGCGCCCAGCCTGGCCAGGTGACGCAGTATTCCGCACCGTGATTTACACCGCCGTGCTGAACAGGCAGGACTCAGCTCTGGCAGTGAGAGCGACTGGTAACCGGCACTGCAGGTCCGCCTGCGGGCGAGCAGGGCGCCTGCAGGTTCGTGTGTGACAGTGGCGTGCACCGCTCAGCGACGGTCGAGCCGCCTGAGAGAGAATCAAAGCGCAGGGTCTGCGATCCAGCGTCTCCCCGGCGTCCGGCTCAGGTACACCCCTGGCGTGAAGGTCTTAGAATACCAAGGTGATTTCAGTTGAACGCCTCTCTGAAGGGCTCCTGCAGGGGCTGGTCGCCGTCGACTCGGCCTTGCAGGTCACCTTCTTCAATGAACGTGCCCGGTTTCTGCTGCGTAAACCCGGCCTGCGGGCCGGCGTGCACCTGCAGGAGATGTTTCCAGGGCTCGCTGAGGACAAGATGTGGTCCGAATTCCACCGGGCGGTGAACCAACGGGTGAGTGTCGAGTTCGACGTGTTCCATCCTGCGCTGTTCAGGTGGCATGAAATCCGCGTGGTGCCGGACGAGGACGGCGGCCTGGTGCTGCTGTTCCGTGACGTGACCGAGCGCCAGTGGACCATCGAAAAGGACACCGAACATGCCTATCTGCGCAACCTTTTCCAGGAAGCGCCGGTGGCGGTGTACGTCCTGAGGGGACCTCAGCATCAATTCGAGTACTGCAACGACTTTGCCCGTAACCTCGTCGGTGGTCGTCCTCTCGAGGGCCTCACGGTTCGTGAAGCGTTTCCTGAATTGCAGGGCCAGGGCTACTTCGAGCTGCTGGATCAGGTGTACACGACCGAAACCCCGTTCCATGGTCGGGAGATGCCGGCAGTACTCACGGACCCGGCGACCGGTGAGACCCGGAATCTGGTGGTCAATTTCTCCTACATCCCCTTCCGGGGGTTTGATGCCAAGGTCACCGGGATTCTGTCACTGACGGTCGACGTCACTGCTTATGTTGCTGGCACCCGCACCACGCCCGTCTGATCTCGCGCGTGCCGTACCTGCGGCATTCTCCCCGCAGGTACGGTGATCCGCCAGCGTCCTGGCTGACGGCGGTCTCATTTGAAAATGCTGAGAAGACACAGGGCCAGCTGCAGGGCTTCTCTGATTGCTTCGTCATCCGGGCATCCGGGAACACTCACCATGCAGTCCTCTTGGATCCTGCGAAGGGAACGCTTCCCGAAGAGATCGTCCTGAAGTCACCTGAATCCACAGGCGAAGCGCGACGCTGGATGAGAAAGCATTCGGGTAGTGCTGGAGCGTTCTCTCCCTGACTACAGTCCCCGGCCGCTGACAGGAGCTTTCAGAGCACTCTGAGAAGTGGCGAAAGCAACTGCCCGACGGGATGACATTCAGCTACCTTCTTTGTGGCTGGCCTGAGCGTGCGGCCGGATTTGCAGAGCATATTCAGAGCTACTCAACTGCTGCGTGCGGCAAAAGCTGCCGCTTCGGAGGCGGGCGCGAACGACGGCACCCACCTGAAGCTCACTTTCGCTAGAAGTGAGGTCGGGCGCCCGGACGCCTCCAGACAATTGGCTCCCGCGAGGCCGGGGAGACCTCTGGCCGGGCGCAGAGGACCCTGAAACCCGCACCGCCAAGGCTCAGAGTGGAGCCTGAGGATCGTCAGAATGCGCCAACCTGCGATCAGGCCTCTGGTGCCTGACCCGCCACTCCGAGCCCTGCAGGCCGCTGACGGTCACCGGTTGCGGCCGCAACGGCAATCAACCTGCCTGGAACTGCCCCCTGCCCTCCGGGGGCATACCGGCGAGGCCTCCAGCGACGTGACTGCCGCTTTCTGCAGAGCCGGAACACCGCTCCGGAAGCCCCGTGCGCCTCTGCCTAAGCAACCACTGTACTTCCCCGGAACGACCGCAAGGACGGCTCGCCATGAAAGACATCGAACCTTTTGCCGGTCCGTGGCACGCAGAACCCCTCACTCCTGCACCGGAATTCAGACGGCCGTTGCACTGCACAGTGAACTTCAGCGCATCCCTAAAGGAGCAGATTCATACGGATGACCTGAGTGGGCTGCGCCACCACGCCGGTTACCTACAGGCGCCGGACGCCACAGTCCGGACATGCAGATCTGGCTGCTTGTTCGCGGTGCGCTCCGCAGCCCTCAGTGATTGCAAGGCCCCTGGTGAGGCTTTCCGCCATGAAGCGACTTCCGGGCTCCTGCGGCACACCGGGTGAGGTATGACGCACTGCAGGCCGCCCCCACCGTTATCGTCCGGGGACTTTGCCCGCACAGCTGACGAAAGACGCAACGTTCGTGAGAATCCGAGGCCTGCACTTGCCCAGGCGGGGGCGGCGTAGCCGTCGAGGGTGGCGTATCGTGCTGCGTTCCACAGCTCAGGATCCGACTGACCGAAGCCCGCGAGGTCGTACGTCACGACCTGGTGCGTGGCCTGAAAGGCGTCGACCTGATGACGGAAGATGCCCTGGTGGGAGCAGAAGCCGTGCGCGCACAGCAGGGTCCGCGGCCCGGCCCCGGTCACCGTGACGTGGGCGCGTTCGCCGAAGCTACGGTGAGTGACGGTCATGGTTGTGCGCCTGCTGGGCCTCACCAAATACAGGCAGCTGCAAGAAGGCGTCGACGACGCGGGCGTCGAGCAGGACGCCGGCCTCGCGGCGCAGCTGGGCGGCGGCGTCCTGGTGGGTCCAGGCTGTCTTGTAGGGCCGCTCGCTGGTCAGGGCGTCGTAGACGTCCACCACGGCAAAGACGCGGGCGGCGAGGGGAATGTCGGTGCCGGCGAGGCCGCGGGGGTAGCCGCTGCCGTTCCAGCGTTCCTGGTGGTACAGGACGACTTCGAGGGTGCCTGGCGGGAGGGAGGGGATGTGGTGCAGCATTTCGTAGCCGATACTCGGGTGGCGTTTGATGACGGCCCATTCATGGGGATCGAGCTGGCCGGGTTTGAGGAGGATGGCGTCGGGGATGGCGACCTTGCCGGTGTCGTGCAGGAAGGCCCCCCAGCGCAGGGCGTCGAGGTCGTGGCCGGTAAAGCCGAGGGCCTGACCGAGCTGCTCGGTGAGGGTGACGACGCGGTCGGTGTGCCCTTTGGTTTCGTAGTCCCGGTACTCCAGTGCCAGCCCCAATGCCCGCAGCGTCTCCTCCCGCGACGTGTTGAGTTGCGCCAGGTGGTGCTGGCGTTCCAGGGCGTGGCTCAGCCGGGCACTGACGTTACTCAGGAGCTGCCGGGTTCCGGGGCTGGTGGTGATGCCCTGATCGGTGCCGAAAGCAAGAATCGCCACAAGTTCACCCTGTCTGGTGATGGGCAGCACGCACAGGGACACCCAGCGCTTGCGGGGCAGAGGTTCGGGTGGATCGAACACCGCCCGGGTTTCTTCCAGGAAGTACGCCTCGTTCCTCCTTAAAGCCCGGCGGATGGACGCTGCGAACGGCAGATCGTAGAGGGCTTCCTCGGATGCCCCGGGGAGGGGCGGGTCACCAGCTTTGGCCAGGAACCGCACGGTCCGTTCTGAATATTCGAAGGCGTACCCGTAGTCGTACTCGGTGAGATTCAGGCATTGACGAAGTGCCTCGGTGGCCAGGTCCACCGGCGAATGCAGCTGCTCGAGAGAAACGGTGAAGTTCAGCAGATGCTGATAGCGTTCGAGCTGTGCGCGGAGTTTCAAGTCGGCGAACTTCCGCTGATTGATCTCGTGGGTCGTTCCGATAAACCCGGTAATCTCGTTTGTCACCGGGTCCCGCAGGGCCTTGAAGGACGTCTCCACCCAGACGTCAGAGCCGTTCCTGTGGCGCAGCCGGTACTCGAACTTCTCGCGTTCAAACTCTGGCGTGAACCGGCGAAGAAAGGCGTCGCGCAGAGCAGGCTGATCCTCGGCGTGAACAACATGCAGGGGATCTGAATTGAGCAGCTCGTCCGGTTGGTACCCCAGCAGATCCCAGGCGGAAGGAGAGCAGTACTCAACCTTCCCGTCAACGGCGTACTGCCGCACGAGATCGCTGGAGTTGTCCGCCAGTCGCCTGAAGTTACGTTCACTGACCTCCAGGGCCTGCCGCGTCTGCGCCTGCTCCAGCTGGGCGAGCGTTCGGGCGGTGATGTCCCTCGAGTTGATCAGCAGGCCGCGGACGTGCGGGTGGTGCCGCAGGTCCACGCCGAGACTTTCCATCCAGACCCAGTGCCCGTCCCGGTGCTGAATCCGGTAGGTTGCCGTGATCGGGCCCCCGTCCGGGGCCAGGCGCGCCAGGGCGTGCTGGACCGGCGCGTGGTCGTCAGGATGAACCAGTTCGAACGCGTTCCGGCCCAGAAGCTCCGTCGGGGAATACCCGAGAACGCGCTCGACGGCGCCGCTTTCATAAGCGATGACCCCCTGCTCGCTGAGGACCGTCACGATATCGGAGGCGTTGCGCGTGACCGTGCGGTACCAGTCCTGTTCCCGCTGTAGGTCGTGGTACAGCCGGCTGCGGTCGAGGGCGGGCGCACACTGATCGGCGACGGTCAGCAGGAACTCCTGCTCGCCGGGTTCAAAGTGCCGGTCATCGTGAAAGGCCAGTGAGATGGCCCCGATGACGTTCGCGCCAACCATGAGCGGCAGCGCCGCCGCGCTCTGAAATGTCCGTGCATGAACCTCGTACATGTGAGCGTACTGCGCCCGGAACTCCGAATCCCTGAGGAAAATGGGACGCCGCTCGCGGATGGCGTCAGTAACCGGCGTCCGGAGCGTGACGGGAAACTGCTCCCAGCCGCTGATCGCCGCGTCGGTGTAACCCGCGTGCCCGATCAGGTCAAGCACCTGTCCGTCAGGCCGCAACAGGTAAATTCCCCCCGCGGCGGCCTCCATGGCACTTAAACCCTCGTTAAGCGCCGCGTCAACCACCTCCGAGACGTCATAGGTGGCGCTCAGGGCCCGGCTGATGCGGGCCAGCGCTGCGCGGTGCAGGTCCTGCGAGCGGCTGGCCGGCCGCAGATGAATCAGCAGGGCCTGAACATGGGGGTTCTCCAGGAAATGGGTGACTCGGCCTGTCAGCCACACCCAGCGTCCACTGGTGTGTTGAACGCGGAAGGTGGGCAGTTCGGCGGTCTGACCGGCCTGAAGGTGCCTGACCTGCAGGGCGAGCGCGGCGCGGTCCTCCAGATGGATCAGGCTGTACGCCGCCCAGCCGGTGGGCAGCGACCCCAGGGCGTTCTGCACCGCCGGGTTGGCGTATTGGATATGGTGCTGAGCGTTTAACAGGAGTGTAAGCTCCGGAGCGTGATGGGCCGCCTGGCACAGCAGCTCGAACCCGATTGGGGTGAGCGGGTTGGCACTGTGGGAAAGTCGAGCAGTGGGCAACATAGTCCGGCGGATCCCTCCTCGGTCTGAAGCGTTCTGGAGAGACTGAACAGAGGTCACGTTCCTGAGCAGAAGATTAGGGTTTGTGTTCTTCCTTTCCCCTCACAACAGACGAACTAAATGGAGCCGGTAAGGTCGGCAATGCTATTCAGGCGTCGTTGGCCCTCCTGGCCAACCGGAAGGGCCTCCCCTGGCCAGGGCGTGGCGATCAGACCACAAGACCCCATCGAGGTATCCGCCAGACGTGGGCTTGCCGCTATAAGGCTCTTTTCTTTGAGCGGAGAGGCTCCCAGCGCCGGTGCAAAGCGGTCGGGCCCGCCCGTCAGGTCGTGCGGTCGCCCTGGCCAGCGGATACCCACCGAGGGCTCCTGCTTCATGCGAACTCGCGGCGGTGCTCAATGGCGCCCCTGCTGCAGCGGACGACGCCCGCCGAAGTCTTCTTTGACGGTAGGCACAATCGCTCCCCCACTGTCATGACCCCCGCAGGGTTAGGGTTTTGCCTGCCTCCTTCATGCTGGGCTTCGTGATCGGCACGCTGGGTAACCCTGATCATGGGGAAATGAAGGAGGCGCGGGGTGGGAGCCGCTGCTGGGCGCATGGTCCCCACGGCGTTCCGGACGACACCCGCGCGGGCCTTACCTCTGACAGAACGGGCACGGGGCCCTGCCTGTGCACCGCGCGGCCCTTGCCCCTGTCGGGGGGCCACCAGGACGTCGCAAGGTGGCCTGGAACATGGCATAGCATGATGGACTATGCCAAGCGGTGCGCACGAGACCCTCTCCCTGATGGTGGTTGATGATCATGAACCCGACCGGATGCTGGTCGAGGAAGCCTTCGCGCTCCTGCCCTATCCGGTCAGGATTTACTGCTGTTCGACCGGGCCCGAAGCGCTGGCGTGGTTGCGCGACCCTGCCCGGCCGCGGCCGGACGTGATCCTGCTGGACCTGAACATGCCACTCATGACGGGGTTTGACGTCCTTCAGGCGATTCGCGATGATCCGGCCCTGAGCGCGCAGCCGGTGGTGATTCTGTCGACTTCGGACGTCCCGGACGACATCCGGCGGGCGTACCACCTCCGGGCCGGGGCGTACTGTGTCAAACGGGTGGACTTTGCGGGGCTCCTCCAGCAGGTGGAAGCGATGGTGCGCTTCTGGCAGCATGCCCGGTTCCCTCACTGGCCTGCGGGTCAGACAGCCGGCGCGTCCGAGGCGTGAAGGGGCACTGGCTTCCGCCTTCGTGACCCGCGTTGGGGTCCACCGGTCACCGGGCTGTCCCGAAAAGGTGCGGGCCCCCGTCCAGCGGGCGCCCCTGGCCGCAGGCCGGCTGCCCAGCCTTCCTGTCTGTCATGGAGGCCTGGAAGCGCCGGGTTACAGGCGGAAACGGCGCACCTGCAGGCGATACACCCCGCCGACATCCTCCCGCCAGGCGAGGACCACCGTTCCAGCGGCCTCGACCGCCACTGTCGGTGAACGTGCGTCCCGGGCGGCGTCCCGGTTGACGGTGCCGAACTGCTGCCACGCCCTGCCCGTCCAGCGGGCCAGTTGAATCCGGCCGAGTGAGCCGCGCTCCTCCACCCACGCCACCACCGGCTGACCGTCACGCGTCAGGGCGAACGAGGGGGCCGACGCAAAACCGGTGCTCACGGTGCCTCCAAGGGCTTCCCACTGTTCACCGGTCCACCGTGAGGTGAACAGGGTGTCGCGTCCCCCGGCGTCCTCCAGCCAGGCGACAACCGGCCGACCGCGCGGGTCAAGCGCGAGCAGCGGCGAAGTGACATACGTGGGGCCGTAACGGCTGAGCGGCCGGCCCAGGCGTAGCCAGCGGTCGCCTGACTGCCTTTTCACGACGACCTGACTGGTATACACGTCGCCTTCCAGCCAGGCGGCTGTGGCGTTCCCCTGTCGGTTCAGGGCCAGGGCCGGCTGACGACCGAACCGCGCCGCCTCATTCAGCGGCGCACTGCGAAGCCATTCTTTGCCTTGCCAGCGCCGGGCGGTCAGGAGGGTGCCAACGCCCTGACGGACATTCTCGCCCCAGATCAGAACGGGTTCGCCCTGCCAGGCGGCCACCGCGCGCGTTTTGGCCGCCTGGGGTGAACTGATCCCCAGGTACCGGTCAGGCCAGTTCGTCCAGGTGCCGTTCTGCCAGGCCCGGAACACCACCACGTCGTTGTCGCCGTAGTTCTCGTTCCAGGTCAGGACCGGGGTGCCTGCAGCGTCCAGGGTCAGATTGAGGCGCGCGGCCGGGCGCGGCTGGTCGTAGTTCAGCACGTCGCCCAGGGGAGTCCAGCGTCCATCGGCCCACCGCCAGGCCCGGACCGTGCGGGCCGTGAACGTTCCCCGACCGGTACGGGCTGAACCGTTGTCGGTGATCGCGGCGAGGATAAGGTGACCCTGCGCATCTGCCGCCAGCTGGAGGTCCCGGACGGGCGCGCCGCCCTGAACGGTGGGCGGGGCCAGGACCGGCGAGCGGTCGGCGCCCCCTGCGAGCGCTGCACTGAGCAGCGGGGTCAGGAGGAGGAAACGAACGCTGAACTTGGGCATCTGGGCCTCCTGGGGTGAGGAACAGCGGGACGGTCTGCGCAGTGGTGGTGCGGTCTATTGTGTACCGCCACGGTAGAGAAAACCATGTGACGGGCAGGCACGCCCACAGGAAGGGATCGAGAAGTCTGAAGAAACACGCCTGATATGTGGTGATGGGGCTTCCCGCACGGAGGCGCCTGGGCCGGCAGAGAACTAGGAATCCCGCCGGATCAGCCGGTCACTTCCACCGCAGGCATATGCGGGGTCAGTAGGGCATGTGCTCCTGGGAGCGTCCTGACCTGCTGCGGGGCGGGAACGGCTGAGGAACGCTGTGACGAAGGGGGGTGATCCCCGCCTCTAAGGTCACCGAGCCTGCCCTGGAACGCTCAGGGACCGGGGGCGCCGCTCTTTGGGAGGGGCCTCACCCCCAGCCAGCTCAGAATGGTCAGGCGATAATTTTTTGCCACCCGGCCGAGGTCCAACCTGGTGTTATTCCACCAGCTCGCCACACCGTCGGCTGCTGTGCTGGTCGATATGAACGGTCTCATGCTGTTCCAACGAGGGGCACTCGTTTCCGACGACTGGGGTGCCGGACAGACCTGTGGGCATCCTCAACCGGCCCAGACTGAGTTGCCCGCGGCCACTGGCGACCAGTTCGGCCACTTCCTCGTGTTCGGCGCGTGTATGCGTTACGTCAAGGCCAGGCATGGGGGTTCAGGCGCCGGGGAGTGGGGCGGGCGTCACCTCATCATTGAGGGTGCTGCGGCAGGCCGAGCAGCGGTCGGCTCAGTCCCCTGTAGGTCACAGGTTGCATGCTCTACATCGCCATCGCCGCGTGGCTGGCATCAACGATAACGGCCTGACCTGCGGGCGTCAGCCTGCGCCGTGCCCTCAACGCCATGCAGGCGCTCGGAGCGGAGCCGAAGAGCTGGACGACCCAGGCGGGTGGCTGCGATGCTTGTGAAGGCTGGGGAGGCTGGTGGGGGTGAGGTTTGCGATTCCGGCGGGCGGCAATATCGGGGTGCCGAAAGCCTGCACTGGCCGCTGCTGGATCTGGCCTGCCTCCTCCCACGTACTGCGTCCAGTCATGGTTTGCTTGTTTCAAGCGCAGCCGCGCACCATGCCGTGCGCGGCAGGTACGGTGCTCCGGTGAACCTCAGGCTCGCTGACATTTAGGGTGCTCGTGCATGTGGCGCCAGCTGACGTTGGGGCACCATGAATTGCTCCAGGGCTGGCCGGGTGGCGGGACTGACCTTGTACACCGCTATTCCACTGTTCCTTGGCGCCTTACCGCCCACCACCCTCTGCTGGGCGAGCCGTCATCGTCGGTTGCGTGGGGACTTCTAAAACGGAAGTGGAAGCGACGGCCTGATTCAGGAGACAACTCGGACCGTGCGGAACTGCAGCTTTCAGGCGTGAATGGTCCGGCAGTGGGCCCAGTAGCGCAGAAAGCACTCGATCTGGTTCACGAAGGCGGGGAAGTCCTGGGCTTTGACCAGGTATGAACTGGCATAGAGGGTGTAGGCGGCCGTCACGTCCTCAGGGGCGCCGGAGGTGCTCATCATCACGACGGGAATAGGGGCCAGCCGGGTGTCAGTCTTCAGGGCCTGCAGGACTTCGAAACCGTTCATCAGGGGCATGTTGATGTCCAGCAGGATGACTTCCGGCAGGTCGTCGGTGGTCTGGAGGATTTCGAGTGCTTGAGGGCCGTCGCTGGCAGAGGTAAGGTGACAGTCGGGGCAGAGTTCCGCGAATGCCTCTCTGGCGAGCAACTGATCGTGGGGGTTGTCGTCAATGAGAAGAAAGCGCCGGGGAACCGTCATGCCTCCATGATAAAGGCCAGATGAAAACAGTCTGTGCCTCCGATTGCTGGATGCAGGGACGTTGATTCACAACGGAACGGGAGGTTTCTGTTGCCAGGGCTTTTCACAGAGCCGGGTGGTGAGGCCACGCCGTTCTTCCTGTCCTCCTGCTCCTGACCCCAGCGCGGGTGCACAACCGGACCCGGTGAAGCGGCAGGCCTGAGCAGCGTGGGGTGTCCCCGGCTTTATGGAACGCGTGGATGCGACGCCCGGACGCGGGCGGGGCGCACCTGGAGGCCGGATTGCCGGGCATCAGTCCAGTGACGGACCGGCCGTTTAGGACCGACGCCGCTCTGTCCCGGCGCAGTTTCAGGCTGACGAACCCTCCGATCAGCAGAGGGATCGGGGCAAAGGAGAAGGGTCTACGCGGGGAACCCCAGTGCAGAAGAGCCAGAAGAGGTCTGCGCGTCGGCGTACTGAACCTTTGGAGGCTCCCCTCTACGGCCCTGACCAGAACGCGTAAGCGGAGGACAGGGCGCGCAGACTGCGTTGCCGCCCCTTTCCTCAGGGCAGAAAAGCGCCCGACGCAGGACACATCGGGCGCGGGACTTCCGGCTTCACTCGGCCGGGTGCTCTTTTAAGCTGGTTGTAGTCTGACCGGAGACCCTGGCCCCCCCCTGAGAACGGCGTTGATGTGGGTTCATGCGTACTTCGTGGGGTCTTGAGGTTTGGCGTCCTTTCACACCCGCAGGGCGTATGTGGCTGCAGGTGCGCGATTGTTCTCGACGTCCAGCGACGGTTGACGTCCGGTCCGGTATCCACACGCCCTCCTTGTCTGCCAGGGTGTTCCGGGCTCCGCAGCGCAGGCAGGTTGTTGCGCCATCCCTCGGATAGGCGGGTAATGAGCGTCCGGTATTCAGGGGTCAGGGGGGAACTGCCGGGCCTGCTGGAGCTGAACAGGAGCAGCGCGCAGCGTACGCTGGGCCATGACCATCCGAAACCTGAAGGCGCTGGCCGCTCAGGGTGTGTCCGCGTGGCAGGCCAGCATGCCCCTTGGCGCGACCCTCGGCGCGGTCGTGCCGGACGCCGAGCGTGTGTTCTTCACCGTAGTCTGTGGCGACCAGGGCGCGTTTGTGCAGGTGCCCGCGTGGGAGATGACGGTCCCCGTCGCGTGGGAGGCCGCCGCAGCGCACCTGCTGAACCTCATTCAGGACAACAGGCTGCGGCCGCTGGAGGATGGCCGGGTGCCGCTGGAGAAGTGGATTGTGCCGACCCACGTGCCGGTGCGCGGCGCGGCGCCGGACCAGGGCGTCGACCTGGCGGCACTCCTGCCGGATGAACGGGCCCGGTGGGCGGTCGCGGCGGCCCTGGAAGACGGCGAAGCGCACCTGGAACTCCACGGTGAGGTGGTCTGGTTCGCCGAGCCGCGCTACGGTTCACTGGTTCCCCTGGCGGAACTGAATTACGACGAGGAACTGGGGCTCGTGGACCAGCGGGTGTTTCCGGCAGAACACATCTAAGCGGCCCGGAGGCGCCAGTCATGGGCAGCGAAGGGCGATGGTACACCGGGGCCTGATGTCCACTGCACGGCGAGCAGCTTCGTTCCGTGGGCGCGGCCACAGCTGAAGCACCGAACGCGCAGGGCAGCGTGAGCCAGCCCTGAGCCGAGACACCACCCCTGCGGTTCTGCAGGTGAGACGCAGAGAGGTGAACAAACGCGTCAGGCACGCAACCATGCAGCTGGAACAGGTTCAACAGTGGTTCATTCAGGGGGGCTCCAGGCCCAGGCGTAAACTTTCAGGCCGGGTGACCGTCACTGCCCCCCTCACGGGCAGGGTCCGGGCGGCGCCCAGCGACAGACGTGCAGCCGACCCGGTCGTTCGCACAGTTCAGCCGTCCGGCGAGCGCCTATGCTGAGGGCCACTTGACCCGCCAAGGAGAGCCCGGCATGTTCCAGAGCGCGCCGTCGCACGGCCTGGTGCGACCCGCCAGTTCAGTAGTGACCCTGACCCTCAACACTTACCCCCCTCACGCGGCGCGGCAGGGCCTCAGGCGCATGGGCACCGACCACCGTGACCTGCGTCAGGTGCCAGGGTTGACGTTCTACCGGCTTCTCGGCACTGGACGCGGCAGCACCCTGACTCTCAGCGCCGATCTCTCCCGGTGGGCCCGGTTTGCGGTGTGGTCCTCCCCTGAGGCAATGAATGCCTTCGAGGGTGGGGAGTGGCGCGCCCAGGAGCGGGCGCTCACGAGCGAAAGCTGCACGGTCGTGCTCCGCCCGGAACGGTGGCATGGCCGCTGGGGCGGCGCCGACCCGTTCGGGATTCCACCGTCCCCATCCGAACGTGCGGACGGCCCCATCGCAGTACTGACGCGCGCCGCGATCCGGCCTTCAAGACTGGTGAGGTTCTGGCGGGCCGTGCCGGCGTCTCAGCGGCACCTCTGTGCCCAGCCAGGTCTGCTGGCAACCGTCGGGCTGGGCGAAGTCCCCATCCTTCACCAGGCCACGTTCAGTCTCTGGCGCCGCTCGGAGGACATGCAGGCGTTCGCGTACGGGAGCGCTTCGCACCGCGAGGTGATCGCTCGAACTCGCCGCGAAGCGTGGTACACCGAGGAGCTGTTTGCCCGGTTTGCGGTTCTGGAGGTCCGGGGTCGGTGGGCGGGCCGTGAGCTGCTGGGTCCGTCGGCGCCTCAGCCTGCCGGAAAATGACCTGAATGGTGTGGACCGACCGCGCCACTTGACGACGAAAAGGGCAGGGGAGGCGGCGCCGAGGCGTGAAGCGCCCGCCCCGGCGAGGGGCATCACCTGACAGAGGCTTGACGGCCTGCCTTTCCGGCTGTCGCCCCGTGGCCGCCAGTCATCAAGAACCGCCGCGCCCGCCAGCAGGGTGCCTGGGCTCCCGGTAACTGTCAACCCGGCGTTGACTTCCATCCGGATCTCAAGGGGCTAGGGAAGTGACGGCTGGGTTTCCTGGGCGGCAACGGACAGGGGGGTCACGCTGCACTTGAGGGCCAGCAGCTCACCCCGCAGCGTCAGGACCGGCGTAACCTCCATCTCCATCACCTGATCGCCCGCACCGCCAGGGCGGGACGCGGTGACCGTCTGCCGTGAGCCCTGTCTGGTCTGCCGGGTGATGGCCAGGGCCTGCGTAATCGCTGCCCAGCCGGGGACGACATCACCCCATCGTGCGCCTGGATGGGCGGTCACGGGGTGGCCGGTCTGTTCAGCGAAGGCCGCGTTGACCTGAATGAAGCGCAACTTGAGATCCACGAACGCGATTCCACTGGGGGCGCCGTTCATCACGCTGTTCAGAAAGGCCGCTGTGCGCTCAAGCTCCTGCCGGGCAGCCTGCTCCGCGGCGCGGCGGTGGAGCGCCGTGATGGTGCCGGCGCACGTGGCGGCCAGTGCGGTCATGACCCGCTGTTCCGATGGCGTGAACGGGGAGCGGTTCGGAAAGGCGAGGGTAAGGCACCCCAGAACGGTGTCGTCATCCACGAGGGGCAAGGCGACGTGGGCCATGCCGGCGTACGTGGGCGCCACGGCGAGGTCCGGGTAAAGAGACCGAAGGTCAGATTCGGTCAGAAACAGCGTCCGGGCCTCGTTCACCGCGGTGGTCGCAGGGATGTTCAGCGTGAGGGGCACAGACGGCCAGGCGTGCAGGGTGGATGCGTCGTACCCCGTGGCACCAAGAACCTTCAGGGCCGTGCGCTCCTCATTCAGCAGGCTCATACCCGCAGCCACCGCGCCGGTCAACGGCACCGCTTCCTCCATGACGGCGTTCACGACGGCCTCCACGGACTGCGCCCGGGGGAGCGTCAGGGTCAGGTCCCACAGCCGCTCAGGAACATGGTTGGGGGCCTGCGCGCTGCGGAGGTCGGCCGGAGTGAACAGGACGCAGGCGGCCGCCACCTCCCCCGACGCCCCGGGCACGGGAAGAAGGTCCACCGTCCAGGTCTGCAGCTGGCCTGGCTGCCCGGGAACATCCCGGATCACCCGTTGACCCTGAAGGGCCTGTCCTTCCTCGAAGACCTTCCGGAGCAGGCGAGTCAGGGGAAAGGCGAGGCTGGGCGCCATGGTTTCGAGGCTCTGCCCGGCGTGTTCCTCCACGTGCCGCCCGTTGGCCAGGGCGTGGGTGGCGTTGAGGGCCAGGTAGTGGATCTTCCGGTCGAACAGCGCGGCCCCGGCGGATGACGTGTGGATCAGGGTTTGGAGGAACTCACCCGCAGCACCGGGAATTGAGAAGGGAACGTCAGGCACACTTCAGAATAGATGAAGGACTGGATCAGCGGGCTCACCTGGTCCGGCCCAGCACACCGGTGCCGGGGGGCCAGCGCGGGGCATCCTTTTTCAGCGGAAGGACTGTGGCCCGGGCAGGCACAAGGTCATCCGTCTGCTGTACCTGAGGGCCAGCAGGCCCGCCGCGCTACAGGCGTGCCGCATCCTTCTGGCTGCACGCTCCGGGATGCAGGCGGCGTGGGCCAGGGCCTGCCGCGTTCCGGACCAGTTCCTGCGGCGCCCACAGAGGGCTGTTCAGTGGAGCTTCAATCCTTTGGGCGTGTGCCCACACCGGAGCGCACGGTGTGCAGCAGCACCAGCAGGGCCCCGAGGCCGCCCAGACCGGCAGTGGCGATGTGCCACGGGTCACCGCTGGGAAGCCACTGCGCTTCTTCCCAGGAGAAGAAGACCGTGAAGGCGGCCGAGAGCAGAGCGTTCAAATGCAGCATGCGCGCAGCTTACGCGTTCCATTGGCAGGGCGGACCAGCCTCAGCCTGAGCCTGAGGATGAACCCCAGCCGTCCGGAGCGGCCCGTCAGGCAGAACGTCTGCGGCGCCCAGGCGGCCGGGCTGCAGCCGCTGACGCTGCGCCGTTTTCGGAAGGGCACGGCGCCTTGGCGCTGAAGGTTGGGTCTTTCAGTCGTCTGCATCCAGCAGCGCTTCATTGACCTGCTGAACGCGCCGGTAAAGCGGGCCGGCGGTGACGATGTCCGGGCCAGCGCCCCGGGGTTCAGTCTGGGTGACCGTTTCGATGGTGTCACCGAAGCCGATCACCACCCACCAGGAGTGGTCGTCCACCTCGCGGAGCCAGGTGGAGTTCACGAATTTTCCCGTATCGGTCCGCACCCCGGCCGCCACCAGTGTCCACGTCTCCGCGTCGAAGTCCTGGAGAACACCAACCGGCGCACCACCTTCCGCCAGGTGCCGCCGGGTGTGGGCAGCATGAAACCTGAGCTTCCGCCGGCCCTGCAACTGGAAACGAACGCGGTCGAACAGAGCGGCTGGCCCGGTGTCGAAGTGAAACTGCGCGGTCCTGAAGGCGGGCCCGGACGGCCGTGATTGTCGTGTGGTGGTGTTCATCAGTGTCTTCATCCTGACGGGCCGGGCGGAGGGCCTCAGAACCTGTGAATCCGGCCTGTCCGTCCCGCTCTGTTCCGGTCTGGGTACATGAACACAGGTCAGGATCGTCGCTGCCCAGGGTCGCCTGATGGTGGGGCGCCGGCGTGTGACATGAATGCCGGTGTGGTCATGCGGGGGTAGGGTGCCTGCGGGCTGAGAACAACACTGTTGGCGCTCCAGGACGGGCTGCAGGGCTCACGTGCAGGCCGGGCAACCGCAAGGGACGGTCTACACTCCAGCATGCCTTCTGCGCCTGTTCTGCACACCGAACGCCTGCTCCTGCGCGGACATCAGGAAAGCGATCTTGACGATTGCGCGGCCTTATGGAGTGATCCGGACGTCACGCGGTACACCACGGGTGCGCCCCTCACCCGGCAGGAAGTCTGGACGCGGCTTCTGCGGCACCCGGGTCACTGGGCGCTGTTTGGCTTCGGGTACTGGCTCGCCTTCGAACGGACCTCCGGCCGGTTTGTGGGCGAGGTGGGCACCGCCCGGTTCAAGCGGGACCTGCTGACCGGCCGGCCCGCCCTGGACGCCGTGCCGGAGGCCGGATGGGTCCTCATGCCCTGGTGCCACGGGCAGGGCTTCGCCTCGGAGGCGGTCCGGGCCGTTCTCGACTGGCGTGACACGGCGCTGGGGCCAGGCCGGACCTTCTGCATCATTCAGCCGGAGAACGCACCGTCCCTGCGGCTGGCGGCCAGGGTCGGGTTTCAGGTTGACGAGACGGTCAGGCATGCAGGTCGGGACTGGCAGGTGCTGATCCGGCACACCTGAGACCAGGGCCTTTCGCCTGCCGTCTGGGGCGCCCGAGTGGACACGCGCCGGCACCCCAGCCACCCGCCAGGCCCGGTCTTGCTAGAGCTGTGCGCCGCGGTGACCAGCTGGGGTTGCTGCGGCGCGGCCTTTTGTTCCAGGAGGCGGAGAGAAAGCCCTCTGGTTTTCTGAGGCCGGCCAGTTCCCTGCTCCGGGCCGGAAGCAGGACCGGCGCCGGACCCCGGAGTGGTGCCGGCGCGCAACTCGCGCCCCATTGAAGCCAGGGGCGACCATGACCGCTTGACTCTGACGCATATGTCAGGGTTTATCCTGCCTGTGTGGAGACCCTGCGTATCGGTCAGCTGGCGAAGGCCACCGGCGTCAGTGTCCGGGCAATCCGGCACTACGATCAGCTGGGGCTCCTCACCTCCTCACGCGAGGACAACCGCTACCGTGCGTTCCACCCGGAGGACATCGACCGGGTGCGGTTGATTCAGCTGTTCCTCAGCGTCGGTTTCAAGCTTGACGAGGTGCGGCGGTGGTCGCCGTGTTTTGGCGGTGGCTTCCGGCCAGACGACCTTCCCCTCGAGGAAATGACCGCCTTCTACCTGCGCAAGGTCGCCGTCCTGGACACGCAGATCGCCTCGCTGCAGCGGCTGCGGGACAAACTCGCCGCAGAAGCCAGCTCGTTTGGCGCTCCGGTCCGGTCCGGCCAGCGCTGATTCCTCTCGCCTCACCCGGGCTGCGCCCCGTGGTGGGTGGATCCCTCATGGAGTGTCCCATGCGCCTTCAACTGATCCGGAACGCCACACTGCGCCTCACCTACGCGGGACAGACCCTTCTGATCGACCCGTCCCTCGCCGAACTGCACAGCCAGCCGGCCCTCGCCGGGCGCAGCCTCAACCCCACGGTTCCACTGCCCATGCCCGCCCAGGACGTCATTCAAGGAGTGGAACTCGTGCTGGTGTCGCATCTGCACCGCGACCATATCGATCTGGCGCCCCCGCAGCTTCCCACCAGCCTGCCGGTGGTGGCTCAACCGCACGACGAAGCCGCGCTGCATGACGCCGGCTTCACGGCCGTTCTTCCGCTGCACGGGGAGTTAAGCTGGCGGGGTCTTCACATCACGCGGACCGCTGGGCAGCACGGCACCGGCCCGGTCGGCCAGGCCATGGGAAAGGTGTGCGGGTTTGTGTTGCGCGCCGAGGGCGAACCGACCGTCTACATCGCCGGGGATACCATCTGGACCGATGAGGTTCGCGCCGTGATCGGCACGCATCACCCGGACGTCATCGTCACGAACTCCGGCGGGGCGCAGTTTCAGGGCACGCTGATCATCATGGACACCGAGCAGACGCTGGCGGTGGCGGCCGCCGCCCCTCAGGCCACCGTGATTGCAGTTCACCTGGAGGCATATGACCACATGACGGTGACGCGCGATGCGCTGCGCGCCGCCGCGGGTCAGGCGGGCCTGGACGGCCAGCTGCTGGTGCCCGACGACGGGGCGGTCATCGACCTCCACTGAGCTGCCGCGGGGTCGAGCTCCAGTCGGACAGAAAGGCGCGGCCAGAAGTTGCCGCTCTCCCTGTCCGTCTGGGCGACTCCTCAGCAGGCGAGGTGCCGCGTCCGGTGCGTGCGACGCCACAGTCAGTTCGCCAGCAGGTTGCCGGTCCAGTTCTCCCGCTGGCACCAGCCGCAATGAGCTGAGCGGCACTGAGGAGCAGTCAAGGGACGTCCGGTGGCCTCCTCTGGATGCAGCCTGAAAAGGTCTTCGGCCGCAAAGCCTGACTTCCCCTGCCTCTCCCAGACTGGGCTGTCATCACGTTCACGCCTGACGCCTGCCACCACACACCCTTGCAGCTCCGAGGAGCCTGCTGAGCAGACGCGCGGCGCCGCGTGGCGTGATGAAGGCCTGCCGGCGGGTGGGAACGTGAGGTTGCCTGACGGGTTCCCTCAGGGTCTGGCCCGCCGGCCTGCGCGTCAGGCCGAGACGCCCTGCTCCGGCGGACGCTGGGCCCGGTAGCGCCGCACCACTTCCGACTCCGCGCTGGCCAGGTCGCCGAACAGGCCTTGCACCTGACCGGTGCTGCCCAGAGTTAAGGTGACCGTCTCCACCAGAAGACCGTCACGGTCGAGGTCCGCCTGCGTGACTTCGCGGTAATGTTCGTCACCCCGGTCCGAATACCCAGACTCTGCCCCGCACACAAAGAGCCGCTCCTGCTGGCCGCCCCGATCTGCGTACTGCACCTGATAGGCCGCGTCCGCCTGCAGGAACTTCACCCACAGGTGATATGGACTGTGCATGAGCACCTCAAAATCAGCGAGTGGCTTCGGGCCGGCCCACACGGCACTGCCGTACGGGTTGACCGGTTGCGTTTCTTCCCGCACGACATCGCGCGCCGGACTCACCTCTGGGGACACAGGCAGCCGCCTGAAAGCCCGGTAGTGCCGGTAGCGGGCCAGCACCCAGTCCTCGAGTTCCGGCAGCCGCCTGGCTGTTTCCACAGGCTCGCCCCGGTAACGGCATTCCAGGCGGTCCAGTTCACGCTCGGCCTTCTGAACCACGCCGCCTTCCACGTGCTCGGTCACCTTGAAGACCTCATGCAGGGTGAATGGCCCGGAGGCGAGCACCTCCGCACGACTGTGCGCCGTGGGGGCACTCCAGCCTGGTGGACGGGCAAGCAGCACAGCCAGCGTCCAGAACAGCTGGTTGAACGAACTCGGGAGCACCAGCAGGAGCATGGCGGCGGCCATGATCGCAGCGCCCGAAAGCCAGAGCGGTTTTACGCTCACGCCAATCCCCCAGAGCATGCCCAGGCCCAGCCCGATATACGCCCAGGTCACGGCAGTGCGCCACCGCCGGAAGCGACCCCGGTAAAACCCCCAGCACAGGCCCGCCAGGATGATCAAGGTGGCGGGCAACAGGAGAAAAGCGCGCGCAGACAGCAGGAGAACGCCCCACAGGCCGCCGCTGAGAAACGCCAGGAGAGCCAGAAAGTTCCACAGGGAGGCCGCCACCCTACCATGGTACCTGCGGCGCGGATCTCGCGCGCCGGCCCAGGCGCTCCCAGGCGCACACAGGACGGGGCGCCACGCAACCGGTTGATTATTGACCCCCGGCGCCGAACGCCACGGCCCTGAAAGCAACCGTGTTCCGCGCGGGGCCGTGGTCGTGCCCGGCTCTGTCATGGCGCCTGCTGGCCTGACGGCGTGATGGGTCCTGAACCTCTGAGTTGGCCCTCCTGTTGGGTCCCTGTGGCGCCGGTTGGCACGCCCCATACGCAGCGTCCGGTCAAGGGTACACCGGACCAGCAGGAGCGCCGTGCTGAGAAGAGCAGGGAAGACGCCCGCATCCGGGAGGTGATTCACCCGGGACTGACGCACGCAGGCTCAACCGTGACAGCGTGGCCAGGCGGGACGACACCAGCGACCACCGGTCCCTGCTGACCCTCGAAGAAGACCTGACCACCGCAGCTCCTGGCTGACCCATCCACCGGGTGCCCGCGTCGCCCGCGGCCACACCACCGGCCCGTGACAGCTGCATGAGCCGCTTCTGCCCCCGGGCGCAGCCGGTTCAGGCCAGGTGGATGACAGCCATTGCCGTGGTCGCGCAAGGTGGACTGACGCTCGCCTGCGGGTTCCGGACTTTCGGGTTTCGCAGGTTGGCAGGGAACGCGGTACGCCACGGACCTGGCGCGGCAGAACCTCAGAGAGGTGGAGAGGGCTGTGAAGAGACGCGGGGAACAGCCTTCTGGTTCAGTCTTATGTTTCCTGCTGTAGGCCGGATGGGTTGTTCGGGGCGCGCCAGCGGCTGTCCAGGCTTCAGGGACCCTGGATAAATTTCCAGCAGAACGGCGGGTGATGCTCCGCGGGCCTTGAGCGGGCACAGGACGTCCGATGATGAGACGGAGCGCACCCTGACTCGATGGGTGCACTGGCCGTCCCGCATGCTGTGGAAGTGCAGGGTCAGGCCGGTAACCTGACGATAAAAGTGCTGGGATGCGGTGAGGTCGTTGATGTCCAGGAGGGCATGACCGAGGTGGATCGCTCCGGGCTGGGTATGGAGGTACACGTCCCAACTGTTCGGCGGGCAGGTGGGGCCAGCGGAGAAGGACAGGCGTTTTCACGGGAACTCTGTATGGGCGTTAAAACACCTGCTCGATTGGGGGATGAATCTCATGCCTGCGGGGGCTGGGGCAGAGAGTGCCTGGGGCGGCGCCCGAGTCGGGCGGGACTCAGCCAGAAGTGGGTGAGTAACCAGTGGGCAGCAGGAGGGGGCGAAATTGGTCGGGGAACAGCTTCGGGGTTTTCTCAAGTCATCGCGCCTGGGGTGGCTCCAGGTGCCCATTTCGTCAGCCGTTTCCAGCGGCTGGCTTTCCTGGCTCCCGACAGAGGTTACAAACACAGCGCAAGGACAGGCGGTCAAGGTAAGCGATCTTCCAAATTCATCAAACATTGAACTAATTGACATTTGGTGGCTCAACACCTACGGTTGAGCCACTGTCCGGGCCGATGATTCTTCTCCCTGGCCCCTTCACCGAGGTCACCATGACCGACCCCCAACCCGGTTTCCTGCAGAAACTGCTTCAGCAGCTCTATCGCCGCCCGACCACCGAAACCATCCCCACCGCCCAGGAGACCCCCATGCCGAACCCGAAAATCGCCATCATCATCAGCAGTACCCGCGCCACCCGCTTCGCCGACAAGCCCACGCAGTGGTTCCACACCATCGCCCGGCAGCGCACCGACCTCGACTTCGAGATCGTCGACCTGCGCGACTTCCCCCTGCCCTTCTTCGACGAAGTTGCCTCCAACGCCTGGGCGCCCACCCAGAACCCCGTCGGCGTGCGCTGGCAGCAGAAACTCGCCGAGTTCGACGGCTACGTCTTCATCACCGCCGAGTACAACCACGGGCCCACCGGTGTGCTGAAAAACGCCCTGGACTACGCCTACCCCGAGTGGAACAAGAAGCCTGCCGCGTTCGTCGGGTACGGGTCCGTGGGCGCGGCGCGCGCCATTGAGCAGCTGCGCCAGATCGCCGTGGAACTCCAGATGGCCCCCATCCGCACAGGGGTGCACATCCAGGGCGCCGACTTCTTCGGCGCCTGGCAGCAGGGCGCGGCGCTCGAAGACATGGCGCACCTCCAGCCGGGCGTGCAGGCGATGCTGGAAGAACTTGCCTGGTGGACCAGAGCCCTCAAGACCGCCCGCGAAGCCACCGCCGCCGGTGCCTGAGCCGAGGGAGCGGACATCAGGTCCGCTTACTATTTCATGGTGTTATAACACCTAAACTGGAGGCCATGACGCCCCTCCGTGACGAGATCCAGCAGCGCCGCCCCTTCCGAAGTCTTGAGGAAGAGGCGGCGCTGAACCTTTTTCGCACGGTCAGCGTCATCGAGGAGGTCATGAGCGACTTCCTGCGCGAGCATGGACTGACGCCCAGCCAATACAACATTCTGCGGATCCTGAGGGGCGCCGGCGACGCCGGCCTGGGCCGCAACGAAATCGGGGAGCGCATGCTCAAACGCGCCCCAGACATGACACGCCTGCTTGACCGGATGGAAGCGGCGGGACTCGTGCTCCGCCAGCGCAGCACCACGGACCGCCGCTGCGTACCGACCCTCCTCACCGAGAAGGGCCGGGCCCTCGTCGACGCGCTCGACAAGCCCAACGCGGCCCTGCAGGATGCGCAGTTCGCGCACCTCAGCCACGGCCAGCTGCTCACCCTCATCGAGACCCTCACCCAGATCCGGGAGCGGCTGACTGCCAGGTAACACCCAGAGCAGCCTCTGAACCGTTCCAACTGCCGGCGTGAAGATCAGGAGTCACCTCGCGGCACAGTCCATCTGTCACCATGAGGCATGGACGTCGCCGCTGCCAAACACCTGGCCCGACAGATGATCGCCCAGGCCCAGCCGCCCTTTCCGCCCAGCACGGACGTGACGATCCGCGAGGAGCAGGACCCGGACCAGCTTGTCATCTCCGCCGTTGTACACGGCACCGGCATGCAGCGGGCTGGGCGAGTGATGGTGACGCACGACGCGCTCCGCACACATGGTCACCTGGCCGTGACCGCAGCGGTCGAACGGCTGCAGACAGCCATCCAGGCCAGAACCCTTCCCTTGCTGACGGGCGCTCCGGTGGTGTTGGGCCTCCTGGCAGAGGACGGCTGGATGGACGGCTACGGCTTTCCACAGCAGCCTGGCGCCTGACCCGCCAAAGCGCTTCAGGAGGGGAGCGTGACCCAGCACAGTTCCCCCGACTGAGCCGCCTGAACGCGGGGGTCCGCCGGGGCGCCCGCGAGGCCCGACAGATTCAACATATCTGCCAGGAAGACCACCTTCCGAAACGGCTGCTCCCCGGTGCGTCCCCTGTTCCGCTCGAGAAGCACCCGCGCGTCGTCCGGCGAGGAAGACACCGGGGACCCCGCTCACCATCAACAGCGCATCAGTTCCCAGAGCCGCCCACAGGATGCCGTTCACATGAACGAGCTGGAAGGGCACCTCGCCACTTGCCGGGCAGGCCATCACGAATACCCCCTCTGGGCGTCGAATGACGGGCGTGCAGAGATCCGGCCGATGGCCGCCCAAACAGCTTATAGTGCGTCTGATAACCGTCAGGGTCAGCGTTTTGCCAGGCGACGCACCATGAGGCGGATCATGACCTCGTATACCAGGTTCTCGGCGGTCTCGACCAGCGCTTCATCGTCCTTCGCCATCCGCCCGGATTTGCCCAACCACGCGCAGGAACGCTCCACCACCCAGCGGCGCTTCAGCACCACAAATCCTTTGGGCACCTCCACCACGCGTGGCGGTGCGTCTATTGGTGCCCAGGTCCCCTGCCAACCAGGCCAGGGATGGTTGACGATCTCCATCGTCCAGCCCAGGTGCGTCCCCAGGTCTGAAGCGAGCTTTCCGATGTCGCCCGCGTCCGCCAAGAGGTGCCCTATGCACGGAAAAACGTTTGGCAGATCGCGCAACAGGAGGATCGTACCGGTGCGATCCTGGATATCCGCCTCATGCCCCTTGATCGCCATGACCAGGCACAGGGTGTCGACGAGCAGGTGACGCTTGCGGTCACTGACGTTGCCACTCTCGTCTATCTGGATGAAGTCGGCTTCTCCTTGAAAGGCGTGCGGAGACGGACATGGGCGACCAAGAGTGTCACGCCCTTGGTCATGCTGAGGGCGAACTGGGAGAAGCTTTCAACGATTGGGGCGATCACGTCGGACGGACGCTTCTTCCAACACACGACGTCCGGGGCGATTCGCGGTGCGGACGTCATCCGGTTCTTCCCGCATCTCCTGCGTCACGTTCAGGGGGAGATCGTGGTCGTGCTGGACAACGCGGGTATTCATCGTGTAAAGGCAACACAGGCGTTTGTCGACCTCCACAAACGCCTGTCCTTGGTGTTTCTGCCGCCCTATGCCCCTGAATTGAATCCCATTGAGATACTGTGGGCGTATGTGAAGCGCACTGTGCTGGGAAACTTCTGTGCCCGCTCAGTCTCGGTGCTCAAAGCGAAGCTTGTGGCTGCCTGGCAGCGGGTTCGGTACTGTATGTGATTAGCGTCCGCCCCGTTGGAGATGACAGGGCGAGGGGCGGACAGCTAGGCTAGGGTCGTGTCAGAGCCGCTGACTCGCGAAGGCTTCTTCCAGCTGCTTGCTCAGCAAGCAGCCCAGATTGCCGGTCTGATCGAGCAGAATAGCGAACAGGCCAAGCAGATCAAGGTGCTGATTGAAGAGAATGCCCGCCTGAAGTAGCGGATCGAGCAACTTGAACGCCAGGTCAAGCACTACGTCGCACCACACAGCCGCGAGCAGCCGAAGGCGGAGCCCAAGCCACCTGGGCGCCGAGTCGGGCAGGGCCCGTTCACGTTCAAGCGGGCTCCAGCGCGTGACACTGTCACGCGCGTCATTGACGTGGAACCGGCGAACCATTGCCCGTTCTGTCAGACGCCGCTGGATGGTGCGGCGTACAAGACGGACCTGGCCTGGGTCACGGAGTTGCCCCAAGTGGCACCCGAGATCACCCATGACCACCTGCCCGACGTGTGGGAAGGATGTTCGGGGCGAACATCCTGACCTGTGCCCAACCCAACGGGGCGCCACGGCCCACCGACTGGGTCCTCGATTGATCGCCGCCACGCCGTATCTCCACCATGGGCTGGGTCTCCCGGAGCGCAAGGTGCCAGACGTGCTGCAGGCGCTGTGCGGCATCTCCGTGACGCAGAGTGCGGTGAACCAGGCCGCCACCCGCACGACCGCCCCGACCAGCCCCCTGGCGACGGCGTACCAGCAGATCAGGGCTGCCGTTTAGGCCGCGCCCGTGGTGCATCGGGACGATACGGGCTGGCGCATCAATGGCACTCAGGCCTGGTTGCAAGTGGCGTGTACCCCACAGCACGTCCTCTACCAAATCCTCAGCCGGCATACCCACCAGCAGCTTAAAGAGCTGCTGGGAGAGACTTTCGGGGGCATGCTGGTGGCAGATCGGTACAACGTGTACGATCACGCCGCATTCACCGGCGGCAAGCACCAGAAGTGCATCCGGCACATCATTCGCAACGTGCAAGAAGCCGTGGTGGTACACGAAGGCCGCTCTTGACAGGGCATCGTCTACGCCACCCGCTTACTGCAAGCCCTTCAGGACGCGCACAGCCTGCATCGGCAACTCAGCCGCGATGAGATGAGCCTGGTGCAGTACCGGGGCGCTGGGTACGCCCTCAAGACTCGCGTCTCCGGGCTGCTTGACCGTGCCCCCTTGCGGAGCCAGGTCAATGAACGGCTCCGCAAGGGGTTACTCAAGCACCACCAGCACGGGAACCTCTTGAGGTTCCTCGACGACCCCAGCATCCCGCCGACCAACAATGCCGCAGAGCGCGCTCTGCGGTCTGGGGTCATCGCCCGGAAAGTCTCCCAGTGCAGCAAGACCCAACGAGGCGCCGACAGCTACGCCATGATCAAAAGTGTGGTGGAGACGGCCAAACGTCACGTGGAACACCCACTCGACGTTCTGACAAGCCTTCAGCCTCGCGCAGCCCCCCGCTGACCATCCCTATCCCTGCTGCCCGGCGCAGGCACGACGGCCTGCCTGTGCCGGCCCCGACATCGCTAATTACATACTGCGGTACATTAACCTGGCCCATCAGTTGATGAATGCGAACCTGTGCCGTTATCAATAGTGGTTTAACCACAAGTGGGCAGAATCGGGGGAACCCCAACCTTGGCTCCCTCGATTCAAGTGATGCAGCAGTCCTCCTGGTGGTTTACGACGCCCTCCGGCCATCGCGAACGCCGCTGGTCACAGCGGCGTCTGAAGTCGCTCATTCAGAGCTCAGCCGACGATTTTCCGCGAGTACAGGTCCATCACCGTCGCCAGGTACAGCCAGCCTTCACGCGTAGGGACATACGTGATGTCCGTGACCCACTTCTGGTTCGGGCCGTCCGCAGTGAACTCCCTGGCGAGAATGTTTTCCGCGACTGAGCGGAAGGATTTCACCCTGGTGGTCGTGAGGAACTGCCGGTTCTCACGCGCGACAAGCTTTGCTTGTCGTATGAGTCGCCTGATCCGCTTCTTCTGGGGCCTCGCCGTTGAGCCCTTCGGGCTCACTCTTTATCAAGTAGGCTGGCGCAACATGTCCATGGCCGACTCCCTATTTGCAGGGATCACCGAAGCTGCGACTGCTCCAATAGCAAGGGTCAAAGACCCCAAGGAAAGTCCTACCAGTTCTATCCAAGGAAGATCAGCAAACCCTTTCCAAATCGGCTGTTGCGCCGTCACAGCAGTCAATCCCACCGTGAATCCCGTGGCCACAAGACCAAAAAGGATCCCCGTCGCTGCATAGATGGCGCCTTCCCAGACTGGTACGGCAGCCAGGGTTCGGTCATCCCCTCCGAGCACCCGCAGGAGCGCCAGATCGCGGAGGCGCTGACCACCCACCAAGACAATGTTGGCCACGCCACCCACAGCGCAGATCACAAAGATCGGCGCAAAGATCACCTGAAAGCCGCTCACCGCCACCTCTGGTCCAGCTGCGGACATGCCGTAGATGGTGCCCGTCAGCGCAATCGCGACGGCGAAAGGCAGGATCGTTGCCATACTCTGTCCGGACCGGTACCGACACGCTTCCCGCGCAGCAAACCAAGCCAGATTCCGGCTTGGGATCAGGGCCGTCCAGGCAAACAACAACGGACGAACTGTCCACGGGCCAAGTAACAAGGCCGCCGTCACCAACAGAAGACTGAACGTTCCGCCCAGGAGCTCAGGAGGGATCCGGTCGGCCGCGGGCAGGTTCGGATCAAGGAGCGGGAGAAACCAGATTACCCCACCACTCCAGATCAGCAGCCCCGCAAAGCATTTGGAGATCAGGCCGACACGCACTTGTGGCGCTTCGCTCTCTCTCAATGCCTGCATCTCGGGGAGCCGTCCCCCACGCCTGGCAGCACCGAACCCGCCTATGACGGTGAACGCTGCTGTGAGGGCCGCAACGACAGGCAGGGTCACCCTTTCGAAGGTGATGGGGAACTCGGTGGTAAAGTCCCCCAGACTGCCCCAGGTGTGCAGGTACAGGCGAGTGCCCAGGGGGCTGAGCACAGCGCCGAGGATGCCTCCCATCACACCCACCGCCATGAGCTGGAGCAGGATGACCCTGGTGATGTGCTGGGCAGGAACGCCGAGGATCTTCCAGAGGGCGTACTCGCGGGACTGCGCAGTGATGGTGAGATTGGCGGTGGAGGCGACCACCACCGCTGCGGCAATGCTCACGTAGGAGGCCACTTGCCCCCTGACCAGCGCAGCAAGCTCCATCAGTTCGCTGGGTTTAGGCTGCGTGGCTGCCCAGGACATCAGCGAGCTCGCTGTGGTGAGAAGAGCCCCCAGACAGGCGCCACCCACTGTGGCCACGACCAGAGTCCACAGCCATTGGAGCGCGTGTTGCTTGAAATCTTGTGCGAACAGCTTCAGCATCCATTCCCCTTCTGAGCTGTTGAAGTGCATTCAAGCGTTGGAGCTGCAAGGTTCACAGCACTGCGAAAACACTTCATGCCTGTGCCGGCAGGGCAAGAGCAGCCTGGTCACGATCGTGACGACTGTTGTGGAGCAGCGCAGCAATGTCGCGGGTCCGACCACCGGATACCGTGGTCAGAATGCTTCCTGCCTGCATGACCACGACGGTATCTGCCGCGGCCGCCGCATCGACATCATGGGTCACCATGACCACCGTGGTGCCTTGACCTGTCAGGGAACGCAACCATTCAATGACGACCGCACTCGACTCAATGTCTAATGCTCCCGTCGGCTCGTCGGCAAAGACCAGAGGAGGACGGCAGGCCATAACACGGGCGATTGCGACCCGTTGGCGCTCTCCTCCAGACAGCTGGTGTGGGCGTAAATCTGCCCGGTGATCAATTTCGACGGCCTTCAGGGCATTCATTACCTCCTGGTGAGGTAGGTTCCGACCAGCGAGGCGACCTGGCAACGCGACATTGTCAAAAGCCGTCAAGGACGAGATCAGGTTGTAATCCTGAAAGACGAAGCCGAGGTGGTGTGCGCGGAAGGCTGCCAATTGAGCGGGCTTGAGCGAAGTAATGCGTGAGCCCAGCAGATCAATTTCACCGGAGGTGGGCATATCGAGCCCTGCGGCACAATGAAGCAAGGTGGATTTTCCGCAGCCTGAGGGCCCGACCACGGCGGTAAAGGAGGCTGTGGGAATCACCAGAGAAACCTGATCCAGGGCGTGCGTGGCACCGTCCATGCGACCGGGAACGACATACGATTTAGAGAGCTGATGGAGTCGAACGGCATCGTGAGAGGACATGTGCTCTGCAGTATGGAGGGCTGGCCGGTGCAGGAGCGAAGAACTTCACTCAGGAGTTGGGCAGGACACGCGGGCGCAGGGCCGGCACAAAGCCTTCGATCTGCCCGGGGGTGAGTTCCTGCGGCGCGCGGGCCTGGAGGTCCGCCCAGATGCCGAACCGATCAAGTATGATCATGCTTTCCCTGTATTTCAGCCGGTGGTGGCGATTCCTGAAGCTGAACCACTTCCCGCACTTTCTATCAGAACCTCAGGCACGCATCCGACTCGCTCGACTGACCTCCGTGGTTGAACAGCTCGCAACCAACGTCCAGCTATTGGACTCCGTCGTTGTGAACTCCGAACCCTGACGTGACCCCCGATTCTCGGTCCACTCCGATTACGACAAGATGGTGGTCTGCCGCTCAGCACCTGACACTTCGCGGGAAATGGCGTCCTGAACGCGGCGCAGCATGACAAGGGGCAGTATCTGAGTCTGTGACGAGCTCCGAGTGCTGCCCGCCTGCATGCTGACACGCTGGCCGCTCACCTGAAAACCCACCTTCCTCATCGCCGCCTCGATGCCCTGAAGCGGCTTGCAGACGTGCTCCTGGTGGTGCTCCAGGCGGAATCCACCCTGCACCGCAAGATCGCGCTCCATCTGCCCCGGGACGCCAGTCTTGAATCCAAGACTCGCACGGTCGCCCGAGTCTTCCACGATGCTCAGCTCACCCTGATCATGGACCGCACCACCTGGCACGACGGCCAGACTCCGCCGAACATCCTGGTGCTGGGCGCGCTCCTCAGGGACGCAGTCATTCCCCTCGTCTGGTCGATCCTGCCCCACCAAGGGAACAGTTGCACCGCCGCCCGGATCCTCCTGGTCGCCCGGCTGCAAGGGGTGTTGCCTGCCCGTCGGTGGGCCGTCGTGATCGCGGACCGGGAGTTCGTGGGGCGCGAGTGGTGCGCGTTCCTGCGCTGGAAACGCATCCGACACTGTATCCGCATCCGGGAGAACACCCGCACCCGAGACGAACTGGTTCGGGACCTGTTCACGACGCTGCAACCGGGACAGGTGCGGACCCTGTCCGAGCGGACGTGGGGGTATAGGGGATGGATGCACGTGGTCGTCACCCTGTTCCCCGTGGGGGACAGGGTGATCGTCGCGTCGGACTTACCCATGCTGGACGTGTTGAACACCTATTGTCCCCGCTGGGGCATCGAATCGGCGTTCTCGTCGTTGAAATCCCGCGGGTTGAACCTGAAGGCCACGCACATGACGGCCCCTGATCGGATTTCCCGCCTGTTCGGACTGCTGTGTATGCGGCCCGGGTGGGCTCGAAAACCGTACAAGAGAGCCCATCGCGTCGGGACAACTGGGGACGGCCCGTGGTCAGCCAGGTGCGCATCGGGTGGCAGGTGCTGGGTCAGGCCGTGTGGTGGGGCAGTGATGTGTTCTGGACCTGCCTTGAGCTGCTCAGCACCTCGTTCCCGCTAGCTGGAACGTCAATTTACGCGAAATGTCCGGTGCTGAGGAGCCAGGCACAGCGGTTGGCCAGCACGTTAGAGAAGTCGCCCAGGGAGTCAAAAGACGTCCAAGGGGACTTGAATCATTTCGCGTTCTGGTGAGCGAGCAGATTCTGTGCCTAGGTCCTGCCCTCACCGGTGGCGCGGCGCGCAGCGTCTTCGATGGCCGGTCTGGACCGCGGAGTCAGAAGGGCCAGGCCATTCAAGGCCATGGCAGCAGCGTCGGTCTGCTTAGATTGTGTTCCCTGACGCTGGAGGAACATATGAATCCGAGCGCACAGTGCATCCGGAGCATCTACCTGAATGTATGTCCCGGTCTTCTCCAACTCATGGAACTCCGCGTTGGGCAGGTCCCGGGCCAGCCGCTTTCCCAGCTCAACCGGGAAAATGCGGTCTTCCCTCCCCCAAATCACTTGCACCGGAACCGTCACTCGGGCAAAGCCTGCGGCTGCCTGTAAGGTGTGGCGGCGGTGAAACCCTCGGATCAGGGCACGCGTGTCGCAACGCACCTCGGCGTGGTGCAACAGAGCGTGGCTCCACCGCTGGGCTTGCGCTGGGGTCATGCCCTTGCGGCTGAGTCGCCCAAATGCCCAGGGCTGACGGGCAAGGGCAGGTTGGCGCATGATCCAGGCCAGCAGACGTAATGCGCCTGGCAGGTAGGGAAGCGCCTTGAGAGACGCAAGTACCGGGGGGAGAAAGTACTCGTAAGCGTCTCCGCTCGTGAGCACAGCGGTGGCCACGGCTTCTGGACGGCGCGTCAGTACCAGTTGCATCACGGCGGTGCCTGTGTCGTTGCTGATCACCGTGGCGGGGGTGAGCTTCAACGCGGCAATGAGGTCCGCGACCAGGTCCGCGAGTCCAGGAGGCGTCAGATCGGCGCCCGGCGGTTGAGGAATGCAGTGGGACCCGAGCGGCAATGTGGGCAGAATGCAGCGGTAGCCGAGTGGAATGAGCAGTTGGACCAGTGCGTTCCAGATAGTGCTGTCGCTGAAGGCGCCGTGGAGGAACAGCAGAGGTTGGCCCTGCCCGACATCACGCACTTCCACCGTTCCTTGCTGTAGAGATACCGAGTAGATCTGTTCGCTACGTTGCATCCGGCCCCCCTTATTGAGCTTTGACTCAGTATGATCTGTTGAGTCTCGGCTCAGCAAGGGATGAATTACCCTAGTGGAATGACGCCGTCACGCTCTCCTGGTTCGCGACAGCGCCTGAAACCTGAGCAGCGCCGCGAGCAACTCCTGGCGACGGCGACGATCCTCACGGCTTCGGGCGGCTTAGACCGCATCACGATGGCTGAAATTGCAGCGGCTGCTGGCGTCTCGGAGGGCCTGCTCTTCTACTACTTCCCGACCAAGCGCGACCTGACGGTGGCCCTCGTTCAACGCTCAGCCCTGCGCCTGATGACTGCTCTGCAAACGGTGCCAGGGGGAACACCCCGGCAACAGCTTCTGGGAGCACTCGACGCTTACTTAACGCACGTTGAGCAGGACTCTGTCAGTTGGCAGGTGTTGCTCAACTCTTCGCAGGACTCAGCAGTTCAGGAGATTCACCGCGAAGTTGAGCAGGCCTCCTTTGGGTTGCTCTGCCAGGCGCTGGGTGCTGAAACCCTCCCACCAGCGTTAACGCTGGTTCTGGATGGCTGGCTGCAGTTTGAGCAAGCGGTCAGTTCCAAATGGTTGGAAGACTCCTTGTTGCCCAGAGAACACGTCATTACCCTACTGGCTGGTGCTTTTCTAGGAGCAGCGCAAGCGGTCGCTGCAATAGATCCGACCTGTGCTGCCCTGCTGCGTCCTCTGCTGGAGGACTCCGCTTCCTGAGTTCCTCCGGCCCGCTTCAACCAACTCTCCCTCTGCGGCGCCGCCCTGGTCGTCCACGACATCGGCAGACCTACAGGTTATCCGGAAATTAACCGAAGCAAGCTGGTAATTCAGGCACGTTTGGCGGTTGTTGCCTGAAGCGTGGAAGCAGAAGGGCAAGTGCTTGGAAGCACCACAAAACACGCATAGATACGGCCATCAACGTCATAGACTTCAACCATGATGGCGCCGCTTCGACTGCACATTCTGGGCGCTTCTGGTTCTGGGACCAGCACACTCGGACAACTGCTGGCCGCCAGATTCCCACTCACGCCCTACGACACCGACGATTTCTTCTGGGAACCCACCGATCCACCTTATGAGATCAAACGGGCGCCCGCTGAGCGCCTCGCCATGTTGCAACAAGCGCTCAGCCAGCATGAACGCTGGGTGCTGAGCGGGTCACTCTGCGGTTGGGGAGACCCGCTCATTCCACTGTTTGATGCGGTCATCTTCATCACGTTGCCTGTTCACGTCCGACTTGAGCGGACCCAGCAGCGCGAACGTGCGCGCTTCGGTGACCACCTCGACGAAGGAGGCGCGCTGCACCAGAAACACCAAGATTTTATGGCGTGGTCCGCAAGTTACGATGACCCCGTTCCGGTGGTCGGTAGGAATCGCCTCAAGCACGAAGGATGGCTCGCACAACTCCCCTGCCCTGTGTACCAAGTGGACAACAGTGGCACGCTGCAAGACCTACTGGACACGGTCTGTGCTCGTTTGCGGCTGAATGAAGGGATAGACGACGATGACCAGAACCACCCGGGAGCATTACGAGGGTAGAGGCCCTCAGGAAACCAAGCGAAGCGGGATGACGATGCAGGCGAGTTGAACCATAGCCAAGAAATTCTCGGCCTTAACTTCGTCGCGCGTTCTCACTCGTCGGAAACTTTGGAGCCATGAGATCGTCCGTTCCACCTTCCAGCGCCGCTTATAACGGCGCAGTGGTCGGCCATCCTGAGTCTTCTTTCGATTCCTGCGATTGGGCGCGATCATTTCTATCCCCAAGGTTGCCAGTTCCTCATCAAGGCCGTCACTGTCATAGGCTTTGTCGCCGATGAGGCGTTGGGGAAAGTCCAGGCCAAATGACGCGTCCAGCGTGTCATGGACCAGGCGAACCTCAGCGGGACTGGCGCTCGCAGTCTGCACTGCGAGTGGGACCCCGTTCGCGTCAACGACGATCATGATTTTGGTGCCTTTCCCTTTTTTGGTTGGGCCAACATCAGCCCCCCTTTTTTTTGCGGCACTAAAGGTCCCGTCGATAAACGCTTCCCGCAAGTCGAGCAGGTGCTGGTCCTCGCTCATCTCGTACAAAGCGGCAAGAATGCGGGGAAACGTGCCCAGCTCGTTCCATTCCTTGAAGCGATCAAGGCACGTGGTCTTGGGTGGATACTTGTCTCTGGGCAAGGCTGCCCACTGTGCACCAGTCCGAAGGATCCAGAGGATGCCGTCGAACACTGCTCGATCTGGATGTCGCGGGCGTCCTCGGTTGGTGCGCTTCACGGGCTTTGGAATGAGGGGCACCAGGACGGCCCATTGCTCGTCAGTCAGCCGCATGCCTCGCAGTGTTCCTCACCATCATGGGACACACAGTTACCCAATTTCCGGATCGCCTCTACCCTCGTCCAGGGCAGGCCCGAGCCGCACGCCTTCACCACGCTGGAGGTTGGACGTGCTGCTCAAGACCCATGCCCCCAACTGGGCCCTGCACGGTCGCCAGCCCACGACGGGTGAACAGCTCAGCCGCCAGTGGCGAACCAAAGTACCTGGAGAACGGCAGGCCATCACGAGCCGTGGTGCAGCCCCGCGACCGGGCGCCTGATGATTGACACGCACGACAACGAAGGAGGAGCACAGTAGGACGGATGAACCCAGCGTGATACGCCTGCAGTGGAATGGAGTGGAGATGCGGTTCGAGCACGACATGCGCATCGGGATGGTGGTGTGGGTGGACCGGGACGATGTAGAAGACCCAGACCGCTGGGTGCACTACCTGGACGTCTACGACAAACTCGTGATGACCTGGCAGGAGTTCCCCAGTGGGTACCGCTAAACGATCAATCCAGTTCAGATCACCGACAGCGGCCCGACCGGAATCATCACCAAAGACTACGTCGTGGCGTTCCTGCTGGCCGACTGCCCGATGTGCGTGCTGAACAATCTCATCTGACGGTGCAGCAGCCTCCGTGCACCCGCGCAGAGCCGGGGTCGAGGCACCATGGGCCGAACGGCAGGCGACCCTGGTGGAAGCCGCCAGACTGCCCTGGCCGCTCGCGCCGGTTGTGCAGGCAGGCGAGGTTCGTGGAGGGCCGGGCCGGGCGGAGCGTGCCCGGCGGGGAGCCTGGACCGCCGCGCTCCTGCTGCGGGCCAGGGGTCTGGCGTCTCAGGGCATTACCGTGACGGTGCAGGAAACCTCCGGGCCGAAGGCCGTCCGGTTTCACGCACGAGAACTGCTCAGTCGCTCTCCGATGCACTGGGGGTGATGACCCGGCGCTGCGCCGGTCAGGTCCCGCATTGACGACGCCAGAACCTCGGTCCGCCCGGGCCGACGGTACAGCGGGCCGCCACCGGGATGGGTGTGCTCCTCAGCGGGCCGGATCATTGGCGGGAGCGCAGGCTCTGCAGGGCTTCAGGCAGGGCGGGCGCCGGTCTCAGGTGCCTGAACGCCGCTGCCGGCCGGCGTCCGTAAAGGTGGCTCAGGCGTTCGGCCCGCACCGGCACAGCCTGGACACGTCTGCTCCGGCCTGATCGAGCGCTCCACGCGGCCAGACGTCCCCGCAGCCATACACCCTCTGACCTGCGCTCCGCACAGTTGGGCGCCCGCGCCTTGTGCCCTGAGGCACGGCAGCCCTGAGCGCTCACGCTCTACCATCGCGGGGCATGGCGATCCGGGCACTCGTGAACGAAACACATATGGACGATCGCGGCCGGCCCTGCCGGTTCACGGGCGGTGAATTTCCCGGGGAGAACCGCGCGTCGCTGACGATGTACTTCTCGGACGGCGCGTGGTGCAGCCTGGAAATCGAAGCCAGCCGGCTGGACGCCGCCACGCTCAGCGTGCTGGCCCGGGGCTGGGCGCGCGACCCGGTCTACCGTGCGGCGTTCATGGCCGCCGGCAGTCACAGCTATGTGGGCCGGGCTCTGCCGCTCCCGCAGGAGCCCGAAGATGACGTTCAGGATGCCGACCAGGAGGCCGGCGACAGCCCTGATGCGCGCCGGGCTGCTCTGGCGGCGATCCTCGTCCTGGGCGACGCGGCAACGTTCGAGGATTACGCGGCGCTGCGCAGCGGCAGGGATGAATTCTCACGGCGCAAGCTGACGTTGCTGCGCGCAGATCTGGGTGATCTGGGGGACGAGGTGGCCGCGCACGGGCACGCGCTGGGAGACAAGGCCCTGGCCAGTGCGCTGCGCTGGTGCGCCAGGGGGCTGCCGCCCGTGATGGCCGTGCGGCGCGCAGCCGTGGAGGTCGAAGTGGAGCGTGCCCGCATTGAACTGCGCCAGGCCCGCTGGCGGCGCTGAAGCTGAACGGCGGTCTTTCCGGCGCCGCCATCGGGCATCAGCCTGACAGCATTTCGCCCGACTAATTCTCCGCAGGCCGGGCGAGGTGCCCGTGAGAACGGGGCAGGCCGCGCGGAACGCCCACCCTGGGTTTGTGAAACTGTGGAAACCGGGTACAGTCCAGGAATGAAGCGGGACGGCCTGAGGCTGAGCGGTGTGCTGCCGACGCTGCTCCTGGCCTGGTTTATTCACCTGCTCCTCATGGCGAGCGCCGCAGCGCTGCTGCCCCGGCCAACACCTGGCGTAGCAGGCCTTCTTCCCTTTAAGGTCCTGCGAGAAGAACTCCACTGGTACCGGCGCCTGGGCATCCGGCACTTCAACCGCCTCCTTGAGTTCACCCGGTGGAACCGGGTCGTCAGAAGCATGCGGCGCTTCGGTGGGACCCGCGGTGAGCTCTGGATCCTGGCCGAGGAGACGTGGCGTTCCGAACTGGTTCACGGCTGGTCCGCCCTGACCGCGCTGTGGACGGCCCTGCTGCTGGGCCGGCTGTTTCCCAGCCTCGCGGGCTGGCTGCTCCTGCTGAGTGTTCCCCTGCACCTCTATCCCATCATGCTGCAGCGCACGCTGCGCGGGCGGATTCAGCAGCTGACTGGCACTTGCACCCACTGACCATTACGGCGCAGCCAGCCTCGCTGCGCTTCTGCGGCCCCAGCCTCGGCGCCCTGACTTCAGCAGGGTCGCGACCGGCAACCCCAGCGGCCACACAGTGCCGTTTCGCCGGCTGACGACCTGAAGCGTGTGACCCGACCGGCCGTTCAGTGTCTCCACCGCTGCCGGAGGGTCCTGTCCTTCAGGAGCCGATCTTCCGACGGCACGCCGCTCGTCGTGCACCTGCGCCCGCGTGCCCGGTCGCTGCCGGCCGAGACCAGGGCTCCTGTGCGGAGGCACACGCCGGGCGTCGGCTGGTCTGACGCGCACTTCACGTGTGGGATATCCGCGGGTGCAGGGCCGGGTCATCGGTGGCCTGAGTGCGGGGCTGTGGGCCTGCCCTGACCGGTACGGGCCCGCGCTACTGGCGCGCCTTCAGCGCCCAGTGTGCGCGCGTTGATTCACGTCTCCTGGCGACCTGCCAGCCGGTCCTGCGCCCGCTGGGGGCGGAGCACGGCGGACGGCCGGAACGCGGCGCGCCGTCTTCGGTAGGCGCCGCACGCAAGGAGCGAATCAGTCACGATAGCCGCCCCTGGGAACGCATGACGCCGGGCGATGGTCCTCCGGTGCAGTCCCGGGGGACCGTTTGCCTCAGAGCGGCTGTGCCTCAATCTGCGTGACCTCGTAGTGCACCTCGCGCTGCCTGAGGGTCACCGTGAAGTGGTCACCGGCCCGGCAGCCTTCGAGCTTGGAGCCGACTGGGCTGTCCGAACTGATCTGCACGATGTCGCCCAGGGGGCCAGCCGCTTCCGCGGTACTGACGAGCTGAATCCGCTGCGTGCGACCAGAGCCGAGTTCGGTCAGGAGAACCACGTCGCCCAGGGAGACCACGTCGTGGGTGCCGCCCACCGGCTCAATCACCTGCGCTGTGGCAAGGAGATGCTCCAGTTCCTCGACGCGTTCCTCCAGGGCTGCCAGCTGCTGTTGAGCCTCCACGAGCCCCAGGCTCTCCGCCTCGTTGGACTCCATCTGATCACGCACGTAGTCCCGCGCTTCATCGAGGCGAACCTGTTCGCGCTCGAGGGTCTGCTTCAGACGCTCCAGGCCGCCAGCTGTCATTCGCGGAGTTAAAGGCATGAGTGAGGCTGAAGATAGCGCGGGCGCTTCCCCGGCACGAGCACGTATGAGGGTGCGCCCGGACCAGCATGAGCGCTGCTGCGCTTCGCCGGTCCGGTGTGCCGGTTGATCTGTAGCGCCTGTCGGCCCGGAGAAGCTGCACCGGGTGGCGGGGAGGTCTGCCGGGTAGTTTTACGGTCAGGCACCGCCTGCCCGCGGCTCCTGACCCGGCAGCGCAGCCCTGACCGTCTGCCTGCGCCTTTCGGGGCACAGCCCTCACGTGCCGGCGCAGCCGTGAGGTGACCACGTGGCGGCCGGGCATGAAGAAAGGCGACCCCGTGGGGCCGCCTTTGATGTGAAACAGGATACTGCGGTATGCAGGTTCTGCCCAGGATATGCAGCACAATTCCGCTTAAAAGTCCTCAACTTCGTTCTGCACGTCGTTTTCTGCCACGGCCACATACCGCCGGGTGGTGTCCACGCTGCTGTGCCCCAGGAACAGGCCCACCCGAGTGAAGTCCTTGGTCGCGCGGTACAGCCGCGTGCCGGAGTGCTTCCGGGCGGCGTGGAACCCCCGCCAGACGTGACCGTGGCCTGCGGTTCTGAACGCCAGGCTCATCCGGTATTTCGCCTGATGGTATGACCAGTCAAACAGCGATCCATCGGCGCGGGCAGGGGAGAGGCCGCTGAGTGCTGCCCGCACCCGCCGTCCCAGGGGAACGCGGCGGACCTTGCCGCCTTTCCCCTGGACGGTGAGCTGCGTGCCGTGAATGTCGGCGGTCCGGACACTCAGCGCTTCACTGACCCGCAGGCCCGCGTGCGCGCAGAGCAGCAGCAGGGCCGCCAGCCGGGGCTCACAGTGCGCGAGGACGTCGTCGACCTCACTGAGGTACGGTGGGTTCTTGACGATGCCGGGCGTGGGATCCGGGGGGACGTGGGCGTCCTCGAACGGCTGTGCTTCCGTGGCGCCGGCCCAGCGCAGCGCCCGGTACAGGGCGCGGGCGCCCGCGACGTACTGCGCGACGGTGGACGCTGAGAGGGTGCCGGTCCGGCCCCGGCCGTTGGACGGCCGGGTCTGCAACTGCGCGACGTACCGCCCGCCGTCGCGCCGCCCCGGATGCAGCAGCGTCACGCCGTGACGCTGTGCCCAGGGCACGTAATCCCGCACTGCGAGGCTGTACGCCGCGAGGGTCTTCAGGCTGGTCCGGGCGCCTTTGCGGCTGCCGCTGGTCATGTACGCCTGCGTGACCTGCACGAGCGTTTCGACGTCGTAGGTGCTGGCCGCTTCGACCGCGCGGACGCGGAGCGCCTGATCCGTGAGGTTCGTCAGGGCCAGGGTGTCGTTCGAACGGACGAGCGTCACGCGCGCCTGGCCTCAGGGGAGCAGAACTCTTCGCCCGGCTCAGGCACGTCAGGTTCAGGCCGGGTGCGGCGGTGGCCGGCGCACCGGTCGGTCCTGGCCTGCACTGCGCTAGGAGTGGTGGGCTCCAGCACGGCAGCGGCGAACGGAGGCAGCGGGTCCCGGGCGGTTGGCATTGCTGCGCCCACTGTACTGCACAGCCGCGCTGTCTGACACTAATTTGATGATTAGCGTGAGACAGCTGGGGCAGCGCCGCCAGATCAGAACCTGAACTCACCAGGACTGGTCCGGACAGCGCTACGCCGGAAGCACCCTGGGGAACGCATGCGGAACGTCGCCGAACATCGACCTCCCGCACGGAACGCCAGGGTGTTGTCGCCGTGTCAGGCGCCGGAACGCGGCCGCACGCTCAACCGGATGGCCTGTTCCACGCTTCAGGTCCCGGGCGGGCTGGTCATTTCAGTTCACCGGGTCTATCACCTCCTCTTGAGTGCCCTGCACCCGGCCAAGGCAGTGTGGCAGTGTGCGCCTGCCTGAGCCCTTCGGACGGAGGAGTCAGCAGAAAGGATTCAGGGCGCAGAGGATGCTTTTCAGAATGTCCCCCGCGAAGCCCAATCCTTCGAGCAGGGCGCTGAGGGCTTCTTCGCCGAGGCTGAAGATGCTCTTGAGTGCCCCGGCGATGGCTTCGCCACTGAACGCCAGGGCCTTCAGGATGCCGCCGACGACGTCCGCCGTCAGGCCGTACACGTCCTTCAGGGCGCCGGCAATGGCGTCCGCGCCGAATCCGGCGGCCTTCAGGAGGCCGGCGGCAAGCTCGCCGGACAGGCCGTACACGCTGTTGAGCGCGCCGGCAATCAGGGTCGCCGTGAAGCCCAGTCCTTTGAGAATGCCGGTGATCACGTCGGCATTCAGGCTGAACACCTGCTGCAGCGCACTGGCAATGGCCTGCGCCCCGAAGCCGAGACCGTCGAGGACCGCTCCGACTGCACTTGCGCTCAGGCTGAACGCGGCTCCAAGTGCCTGCGCGATCAGCGTGGCGCCAAAGCCCAGGCCCTTGAGAATGACGCCGACGCTCTCGGCACCGAGGCTGAACACGGTTTTCAGGGCGCCGGTAATGGCGGTGGCGTCGAACCCCAGGGCGTTCAGGACGCTGGCAACTGCGTCTGCGCCAAGGCTGAACACGTCTGACAGCGCCTGGGTGATGGTGGTGACGCCGAACCCGAGGCCATTGAGAATGAATCCGGCCGCGCCGGCGGTCAGGTTGAACACGTCCTTGAGGGCCTCTGTGATGGCCTGCGCGCCGAAGCCGACCGCTTTGAGGATGCCGCTGACCACTTCGGCGTTCAGGCCCAGCACGTCCTTGAGGGCGCTGCTGATGGCGTTCACGCCGAAACCGACCGTCTGAAGGATCCCGCCGATGGCCTGGGCGCTGAGGTTGAACACCGTGCTCAGCGCCCCCGTAATGGCGTTCGCGCCGAAACTCAGCGTTTTGAGCACCGCGCCGGTGGCCGCGCCGCTCAGGTTGAAGACCGTCTTCATGGCGCCGGCGATCACGTCCGCGCCGTAACTGAGGGTCTTGAGAATCTCAGCGGTCGCCAGTCCGCCCAGTGTGTACACTGCACTCATGGCCCCGGCGATCTCATTGGCGACGAAGCCGACGGTCTTGAGCAGTGCGGCATTGGCGAGGTCGCCCAGCAGGTACGCGGCTTTCAGGCCGGCAGACACGGCGGTAGCGCCGAAACCGGCGGTTTTGAGAATCGTCGCGTTGGCCAGGTCCGTCAGGCTGTACGCGGCCTTGAGGGCCACGGCGGCCTGCGCCCCGGTGTAGTCCACGCGGAAGAGGATGGTGCCGGTGGCCTGATCGTTCAGGGTGAAGACGGTTTTCATCGCCTGGGCAACCGCGTCGGCCGTGAACAGTTCGTTTTTCAGGAGCTGGGCGGTCACGTCAGCGGCCAGACTGAATTCCGTTTTCAGAGTGGCGGCAATCTCGCTGGCCGACCGTCCGAGGATCTTCAGGGCGTGCGCCCGGATCACTGGGCTGCGGTTCACGCTGAACGTCACTGGAATCGTCTGCTTGCTGTTGAAGGTGAGCAGCTGCCCGGTCGGTGTCCGGAGGGTGCCGCCATTCACGACCGTGAGCTCCATGCTGCCGAGGGTCAGGGTGGTGATGGACACGGCGACCCGGATGACCTGCCCGGCGCTGAGGTTGGCGGTCGACGCCGCCCAGTTGATGATGTACTTGCCTCCCTGCGCGTCAAGCCGCAGCTGGCCACTGCCGCTAGTGGCAAAGGTGGCGATGGACGGGCAGGTGGCCCCGCTGACCCGGCAGATGTCGACGGTCAGCAGGCTCAGGAGTGACGCGTCGAACTTGTTCAGGTCGACTGTACCGCTCTGATTGAGCGGGGCCAGGTACGTGAACGCGGACAGGGCGCTGGGCACGGGCACACTCTGGGGACTCAGTGTGGGGGCCGGCGCCTGGGTCGTGGGTGCCGGTGCGGCTGGCTCGGCTGTGGGGGCCGGGGCTGCGGGTGTGGAACCTGCAGGGACCCGTGGGGCCTGGCTGCAGGCGCCCAGCAGGAGGGTCAGCGACAGCAGAACAGCGCGGGAGGACCGGGCAGTGGGCATGGTGCTCTCCTGGGTGGTACAGCGCGAATTGAGGCAGGCCAACAGACGCCGCAGGACCTGGGCTTCAGGCACCTCCTCCTGACCACTGCGCTGGGTCAGGGCAGGACGCTATGCTCCGCCGCGAGTCCGGGGAGCTGTCGGGGGCCACCTCACCAGAGGTGGATGCCTCCATGAACGTGAGCCGGTCTGGATGGCCGGTTGATGAGCCAGACTGAAAGCGCGTTTATCTTCCGCTTTTCCTACCCCGGAATTATATGAGGCGGCTAAGAAAATATTGACCTGATCTTTAAAGATCTGACTGGCTGCATTTCACCCTGCCGCCGGACGCTGAGGCGCGACAGGGAGACGAGGTCGCACTTTCTCCAGGGCTGCTGGAGCGGGCGGCGCTGGTGTGGAAGAGGCTCCTCCCGGCAGGGGAGACGCCCGGTGCCATAGGCCTGCTCTGGCTGGTCCGGCGCCAGTCGGTCAACCCGCACACAGCGCTGAGTGACCTGTGCAGCCACACGCCTCAAGCCGCGCCAGGTGGCCAGGAGGAGCGTGGCAGGTGCCGGTGCGGCTCCTGGACTTCTCGGAAAACCGACGGGTGTGATGATGCGACCCCGCTGTCCGGCCCTGGGTGAGCAACGCTCTTCGGGTCCTCCTTTCCACCGTTCAGTGTCCGGGGGCAGAAGAGCACTCCGCCCGAGCCGCCAGCGCAGGGAATGACGGTGCCTGCTCATGACCACAGACCACCTTTCTGGCGGCCAGGGGAGGGGCCCTCCTTGTGAGAAGCGCAGCCTCCTGTGCTCAGTGGTGACGGGGACTGCTTTCATCCTACACGGGTGAAGTAAGCGTCCACTGCTGTCCTGAACGACTGCGCACTTTGCACCTCGCACTCTTTCTGCGCCCGCTGAATGGTCTCATCCCGCACCCGCGCTGCTTCCAGCCTGTGATTCATGGCCGCCCGCTGCAGCTCATGCAGAACCGTTCGGAAGGCGAGGTTGATTTCATCGCGCACGTCCGCCGCCGTGCACAGTTCCACGTGCCACTGTTCGCCCCTGGAGTAGGACCGCAATTCGCCTCTCGATCCGAGGTGACGGCGGGCAAGATGCAGGTAGAGCCGTGCCTCCTGAACATCGTCGAACGACCGGGTGAACCTGGGTGTCTGGGCCGGGTCCCGGGCAGCGCTGCCTGAGCCATGCCGTCCCCAGGAGCCTTGTGAGCCTGCCGCTGCTGCCTGCCGCCGGGCGTCCGCCGCCGCCTTCTGGCGCGCGGCTTCCGCCTTGGTCCTGGCCGTCTCCTGGCGGAGCTGCTCGGCATGTTGAGCGTATGTGAAGCGGCAGTGCGCCAGCACGTCATCGAACATCGTGTTTGACCCGTGCCTGGGCTGCACGGCCGACCCCTGCCGCACCAGCACCCCTTCCAGCCAGCGCAGCAGTTCCTGGTCACCAAGCTGCACGCCAGCGGCCGAGCGGTCCAGCTGACTCAATTCGGCCAGGAGCCGGCGGTACGCGCTGGTGCCGTCAATGGCCTGCAGGATGCCCCGGCTGAACACCGGGCCGTGCAGCACGCGTTTGCGCTGCTCTGCATCCAGATGCTGGAACAGCATGACCTCCGGGTCACGTGACACCTCAGCGCGCCGCTGCTGCGCACGGGCGCGCTCCTGCTGCTCCCGCTCCTTGCGCGTGCGTTCCGTCCGTTCACGCCTTTGCTCAGCTTCACGTTGTTTCTGCCGGTCTTCTTGCTCCCGCTTCACCGTGGCCGCCGTCTGGTACTGCTCCAGGCAGGCGCTGTACAGGTCGTCGAACAGCGTCTGCAGCCGGTACGCGCAGCTGATGGTCCGCCCCGGGCGGGTCAGCAGGCGATCAAGCAACTCGACCAGCAGGGTGTCACCGAGCTGCCCCCCTGCCGGGGACAGGTCATGAATACGAAGGTCGGCCAGCAGCCGGGGGTACGCCGTGGTCGACTTCACGCCCAGCAACGAGCGCGTGAACAACTCGCTGTCCAGCAGGTGCCGCCGGTCAGTGGGCTTCAACGGGCTCCATAACGCCACTTCGGGATCATGGCTGGGCTGGGCCTGCGGCGCCCGGTGGTGGGCCGCTTGCTGCCGCGCCTGCTCCTCACGGTCACGTTGCCCGGGTGCCCCAGGCGCGCCGGCGGTTCCGGTGGCCGTAAGGCCCATCTTCTGCCGCAGCAGCGGCAGATCCGCCGTTTTCGGGAAGGACGGGTCAAGATCCGACAGGTTGAGGTTGTAATCGGTGAGCAGGTTTAAAAGCACCCCGATGCATTTCTCTTTCTCTCCGGCCGCCGTCGTCGAGACGCCATGCCGGAAGACCTTTGCGGCCTTGTCCGCTGCCTTCGCCCGATCTGACTGCACAGTGCCTATCCTGTCACGGCGCTGCCGTCCTGCATCAAGGAAAGTTCTTCTACCCCCGGTGGGCCGCCCCAAGTCCCGGCGGAGGCGCTGGGGGCTGTGACGCCGCACGGCCGAGGGGCGGCCCACCGCGCTGGTGTCGTTTCAGACGGTGCGGACTGGCTGTAAGCCGTCCGGCTGGGGATGAACTGTGCCAGGGTGAACGCCTCCGCGATCCGGCTCCCGGGCGTGCTGTTCAGGGGCAGGCCGGGGCGGCCATTTCTCGCGGCGCTTCAGGAGAACTTTACTCAGGGATGAAGATCTTGACTTCATCTGAAAAAGGCTCACAATGCTTTTGTAACCGATTACAAAAAGAGTTGAAGCGCTGTGGTGCGGCGCTGGCCTTGCCCGTCTTGTAACCGGTTACAAAGGCGACACTGATTCCATGAAGAGCGTCCCCACCCGCCCCACCATCGACGACATTGCCACCGCCGCCGGCGTGAGCAAAGGCACGGTCAGCCGCGTCATCAATGGGCATTCCACCGTCGCCGCCCGAACCCGCGAGCGCGTCGAAACCGTGATGGCGGAGCTCGGCTACGTGCCCGACCCCGCTGCGCAGCACCTCAGCTGGCGAACCGGCCACACCCTCGGGCTCTCCTTCGCGGTGAACGACCCCATGCTCAGCCCGTACCACGTGCTGTTCCGCACCGCCCTGGAACAGCACACCGCGCCCCTCGGCCTTCAGATTGTCAACCTCCAGGCGAACCTCGCCGCCATGGCCCGCCTGCCCAGCGCGGTGCTGGTCATGCACGCCATCGAGCAGGACGAACGGCTCGCCCTCCTGCGCTCGCGCCAGGTGCCCTCCGTGCTCATCGGGCACCACCCTCACAGCTTCTGGGTGGCGCCCGACGACGAAGGCGGCGCGTACCTCGCCACCAGCCAGCTGACCCGCGCCGGCCACACCCAGCTGGCCTATCTGGGCAGCGGGCCAAGCCAGGTGGCGCAGGACCGGCAGAACGGCTTTCTGCGCGCCGCTCAATCCGGCGGCACCAGGGTCACCCTGATCGAGTCGGACTTCACGGTGCTGGGCGGCTACCGCGCCGTCCGCCGCGCCTGGGAGGCGGGCAGCCGCTTCACCGGACTCTTCGCGCAGAGCGACGAGAGTGCAGTGGGCGCCATCGCCGCCCTGGAGGACCTGGGCCTGCGCACCCCGGCGGACGTGTCCGTGGTCGGCTTTGACGGCCTGCCGGAACTGCCCCTGCCGGTGCGCCTGAGCACCGTCGCCCAGGACATTCCCCGAATCGCGCGGACAGCGCTCGACCTGATGAAAGAAGCCATCTCGGGGCAAGCGCCCCGTGGCGAATACATCCCGGTTCAATTCGTTCCCGGCGCGACCATCGCGCCGCCCCCAGGAGGGAAGCTATGACTATCCGGAAAGTGCTGCTGCTTGGTCTCGCCCTGCTCGCCTCGAGTGCCGCCGCCCAGAAAACCATCCGCATTACCGGCTACGGCGGAACGGACCAGACCCTGCTGACCGACCTCATCAACCGCTTCGTCAAACCCACCATGGCCAAACAGGGCATCACCGTGGTGTACCAGCCGCTCCAGGGCGACTACAACAAGGGCCTGACCACCCTGCTTGCGGCCAACACCGCCGGCGACGTCATGTACCTCCCGGCCGAGACGCTGGACGGGTTCGTGGCGACGAAGAAGATCCTCCCCCTGAACGGCCTCGTGTCGACCACGCCCTTCATCAAGAGCCTGAACACGGCCTTCACCCGTGACGGCAAGCTGTACGCCATCGCCAAGGACTTCAACACCCTGACCCTGGTCTACAACAAAGACCTGTTTGATGAAGCGGGCGTCGCCTACCCCAGCAACAACGACACCTGGACGACCCTCGCCACGAAACTCACCGCTCTCAAGCAGAAGCTGGGCAGCGAGTACTACGGCATCTGCCTGCAACCGAACTTCGACCGGTTCGGGGCGTTCGCGTACTCCACCGGCTGGAAACAGTTCGACAGCAAAGGCAAAACCAACCTCGCCGACCCGGCCTTCGTTCAGGCCTTCAACTGGTACACCGGGCTTGCCAAGGACAAGGTCGGCGTGACGCCCAGCGAAGTCAGCACCGACTGGGGCGGCGGGTGCCTCAAGACCGGCAAGGTCGCGGTGGCCGTCGAGGGCGGCTGGGTCGTGAACTTCCTGCGTGACAACGCGCCGAACCTCAAGTACGGCACGGCCCTGCTGCCGAAGAACGACGCCACCGGCAAGCGAGGCAACTTCCTGTACACCGTGGGCTACGCCATCAACGCCAGCACCAAAAACCGCGCCGCGGCCGTGAAGGTCCTGAACCTGCTGACCAGCGCGCCCGCCCAGCAGTACGTGCTGGAGCAGGGTCTGGCCATCCCCAGCCGCACCGCCCTGATCAACAACGCGTACTTCAAGAAGACCGAGGCCGGCGCGCAGAATGCCCGGCTGGTGTTCGAAGGCGCCGACGACGGCAACGTCCGCGCGTTCACCTTCGGCCCAAAAGGTCCGGATTGGGGCAAGCCCATCAATGAGGCGCTCGCGGCCGTGCTGAGCGGACAGCGCAGCGCCGCTGACGCCCTGAAAAAAGCCCAGAGCGACATGACCACCTTCCAGGGACGCTAAGTCAGCCGGGCAGGGGAGGGGGCAGCGGTTGCCTCCCTCCTCCGCCTGCAGGCCGGGCCCTGCCAGCAGCGGGACCCGGCCGTCTGTTCACAGGAAAGGTGAACTTCATGACGCGAAAAAGCCAGGCCACAACCACCGCGTACCTCTTCCTGGCGCCGTTCCTGATCACCAGCGTGATCTTCTTCTTCTATGCCTTCGCGCGGGCCATCTATTACTCGTTCACCGACTTCAATCTGTTCAATACCCCGAAGGTCATCGGCCTTCAGCCGTACCTGGAAGTCCTGTCGGACCCCTCCTTCCGGCGCGCGCTGACCAACAGCCTGGTCTTCTCCCTGGTGACCACCACCCTTCAGACGATTTTTGCCCTGCTGATGGCCGTGGTCCTGAACAACCGGCTGCGCGGCATGACGTTTTTCCGGACCGCGTGGTACATGCCCAGCATCACCAGCAGTGTCGTGATCACCCTGATTTTCCTGTGGCTGTTCCAGCGGCGCGGCGTGGCCAACTACGTGGTGACCCAGTGGCAGACCTTCCAGCCGCTGCTCCTGACCCTCCTGGGCGTGACGCTGCTCATCCAGGTCGTTCAGGTGCTGCTGGAACGCCGCGCCGGACACCCGGCCGGCTGGTTCGACCCGGCCCTCGCCGCGACCAGCGTGCTGGGCGCCGTCCTCGTCACTGCCCTTCTGAATGTCCTCGGGGTGGTCGGGCTGCGTGAGGTGCCCCCATTCGATTACCAGTATTTCGCCGACAAATGGATCACGGTCGGCGGAGCGCGGGTGCTCAGTATTCCGATGCTGGTGATCATCATCCAGAACACCTTCACGACGGTCCCCACGCTGATGCTGTTCTTTCTCGCCGGTCTCCAGGGCATTCCCGGGTCCCTCTACGAAGCGGCCGACATCGACGGGGCCACGCCCCTTCAGAAACTGATGAACGTGACCGTTCCACAGCTGCGCCCGGTGACGTTCTACGTGGTCACCGTGGGCCTCATCGGCACCATGCAGATGTTCGACCAGGTGGCCGTGATCGGCAGCGCGGCCCCGTCGGAAACGCTGATTACCCTCGCGTACTACGTGTACACCAACACGTTCAAGGCTGGCGCGGCCCCCGTGAACATGGCTTCCGCCGCCGCCATCATCCTGGCCCTGATCATTCTGGCAATGGTGTTCGTCCAGCGCCGTTTCTTCCCTTCGGAAGTGCGCTGATGACCGGCGCCGCACGCTTCTCCGGGAGGCCCGCATGACTGTCATTCAGGTTCCGCCCCGCTCCGGGCGTTCTGCCGGCGCGGACGAACGCTGGCTGGCCCGGCGCCGCTGGGCCCGCGCCGGGTGGCTGTACGCCTTCATGCTCGTGATGAGCTTCTTCTTCCTGGGCCCCTTCCTGATGGGTCTCCTGAGCAGCATGAAAGATGACCCCAACGAGTACCCCCCCCGGCTCCTGATTCCTCAGCTGAGCGTGGCGTCGGTCCGGCAGGCCTACGCCCTGGGCGTGCAGGGCGGCGCTGACGGCTGGAATGGTGGCCTGCGGCCCGGCCGCACCGTGACCTTCGAGGTGCAGGTGCGCTCCCCGGCAGGCGCGCCTCAGACGCCCCCGACGGTCGCCTTGTTTCCGTACCAGCCGGTGAGTCTGGTCAGCACCACCCGGTTCGCGCAGGCCAAGGATTTTGCCCAGGTGCAGCTGACGCCGGCCGGCACGCGGGGAGACGTCCGCACCTACCGGGTGACCGTCCGGACGCCCGTCCTGACGCGTCAACCGGGCCGCCGGGTCGACGGTGTCCTCGCCGCGCCGGATGGCGACCGCCTCACCGCGGCGCTGCCCGGGGGCCGGGTGGTGCCGGTCACGCTCGATACCCCGCAGGCGCAGGAAGTCCAGTTCACCCTGCCTCAATACCAGCCGGTCGAGCTGATCGAACGCGCCGGCACGTACTACCTGCGGGGCCCGGTGTTCGAGCGGACGCCGCTCCAGGTCGACGTTCGACGGGGCCAACAGGTGCAGGGCAGCACGCTGCCGCCCAGTGACCGGCAGAACTTCGGCCGCTCCCTGGCCTTCCGGAACATCACCCCAGGCATCCTGGGCTACACCTTCAACAACTACCGCCGGGCGTTCAAGGAGACCACCAACCCCGCGAGCGGACGCAGCCTCTTTTTCTCCTGGGTGCTGAACTCGTTCCTGTACGCCTTCCTGCGGGTCGCCGCCGCGGTGGTGTTCTGCTCCCTGGCGGGGTACGCCCTGGCCCGGCTGAACTTCCCGGGCAAGACCCTGATCTTCCTGGGGGCCGTGCTGTTCGCGCAGATGGTACCGAACCAGGTCAATCTGGTCAGTAATTACGTGCTGCTCAAGGACCTGCATCTCCTGAACATCTGGGGCCTGTGGTTCAACGGCCTCGTCGCGGCGGGCGGCGTGTTCCTGATGAAGCAGTTTTTCGAGGGCATGCCGCGCGAGCTGGAAGAATCCGCCTCCATCGACGGGGCCGGACCCTTCACGACGTTCTGGCGGGTCATGCTGCCGCAAGCCGGCCCGGCGCTCATCGCCCTGGCCATCACGCAGTTTCAATCGGCCTGGAACGACTTTTTCTGGCCGCTGGTGATTCTGCGCGAGAACACCGACTTCACGCTGACCGTCGGCCTGTCGAATTTCCGGGAGCTGTACGGCGGCCAGGGGGATTACGGGTTGATTCTCGCCGGCGCGGTGCTGAGCGCCCTACCGGTGCTGGTCATCTTCATCGTGTTCCAGCGGTACTTCGTGTCCACCGGTGCCGACAGCGCCGTCAAAGGCTGACGCGCCGCTCCTCCTTTCCTTGGCTGTACAGGTGTCCTTATGCTGACTGAACGCACGGTCCTGAAAGAAAACGATCTGTATCTCGTGGCGGACGCCCACTACCAGGTAGCCGAGGGCGAAAGCGGCCTGTACCGGCGCGACACGAGGTTCCTCCACCAGTACGCCTGGCAGCTCGATGGAAGCCGGCCTCAGGTTCTGGTGCAGCACGAGCGCTGGCCGTTCTGGCTGCACGCGCAGCTGGCCAACGCGAATGTGGGGTACACCATGCGGGTGGGCCTGAGCCGGGACCTCCAGCTCACCGCGACCGAACTGCGCGACACCCTTGAGGTCACGCTGTACCAGCCCGGAACCCACCGGCTGACCCTGACGCTCGGGGCGGACTTCGTGGACATGTTCGAGGTCCGCGGGTGGCCCCACGGGGCGCCGGCGCGCGAGGTGCGTACGCATGAAATTCAGGGCGGGGTGGAGTTCTCCTACACCGCCGCCGATGGCCTGCGCCTGCGAACCCGGGTGGTGACGGAGCCCGCGGCGCAGTGGACCGGCGCCGCCCTCGAGTGGACCCTCAGCTCCTCGACGCAGGTGAAGGTCCGGGTGTACGCCTTGCAGGACGACGAAACCCCAGTTCGGGGTGACCCGGAGACCCTCGCACAGGAGTACGCGGCGTTGCACGCCCACCTGACCCTGCCCGACCCGCTGGACCAGCGCGTCCTGAACCGCAGTCTTCAGGACCTGCGCAGTCTGGTCTTCGGGACGGACGCCGGGCCGTTTCCCGCCGCGGGCCTGCCGTGGTTCGTGGCGCCGTTCGGCCGCGACAGTCTGATCATGGCGCTGCTGCTGCACGAACACCGCCCGGAACTGGCGTTGAGTGTAGCCCGGTACCTGGCCGCGCGCCAGGGCACGAAACATGATCCGGTCACTCTGGAACAGCCGGGCAAGATTCTGCACGAGGAACGGGTGGGTGAACTGACCCGGATGGGTCACACCCCACACCGGCCGTATTACGCGACAGCCGACGCGACGCCACTGTTCGTCTGGCTGGTCGGGGAACTCAGCCACCGGCACCCCGAACTGGCCCGGGAACTGCGTCCCCACTGGGAGGCCGCCCTGGCATGGCTGACCACTTTCGGTGATCCGGACGGAGACGGCCTGATTGAGTACACCCCCGATCCAGGCGGCATCACCAACGCCGTCTGGAAGGACAGCAACGATTCAACGTTCACGGAAACGGGGGTGGATGTCAGCGGTCACGTGGCGGTCATCGAAGTGCAGGGGTACACGTACGCGGCGTACCGGGCAGCGGCCGGCATGTACTACGGCCTGGGCAACCCGGAACAGGCCCGGATGTGGGAGGCGCGAGCAGCGGCCCTGCAACGGACCTTTCAGGAGGCCTTCTGGTGGCCGGAGCGGGGCTACTACGTTCACGGGCTGAACGGAGACAAGCAGCCGCTGCGGGTACTGGTCAGCAACCCGGCCCACACCCTCTGGACCGGCATCATCCCGGTGGAGCGCGCGGCGCAGGTGGCGCGGACGGCGCTGTCCGAGGAACTGTGGAGTGGATGGGGCATCCGGACGCTGGGCGTGAACGAGGTGCGGTACAACCCGGTGTCGTACCACAACGGCAGTGTCTGGCCGCACGACACCGCCGTCGCCGCACTGGGCATGGCGCGCTACGGTTTGACAGCCGAAGCCCGGCAGGTCGCGCGCGCCCTGTTCGACGTGGCGCGCTGGGCTCCTGACGCGCGGCTCAGTGAGTTGCTCGCCGGCTTCCCTCGTCAGGACGGTCCGCCCGTCCCGTATCCCGCGGCGTGTCATCCGCAGGGCTGGGACGCGGCGATTCCCCTGGCGCTCGCGTTCCTGCTGACCGGCCACCCCGGGGATGAGGAGCACAGCGACGCCGCTCACGCGCCAGCCCAGCGCACCTGAGTGAAGCGCCGCCGTCCCGCTTGGGCGGGAGAACGGCAGTGCCCTCCCCGGTGCCCCGTTCGTTGAGAAGCGCGGCGTGTACGGCTGCGAAGTGGCGGTCAAGCCGGAGCATCAAGCACAGAAGAAGGCGGCCCGTGGGCCGCCTTGATTTCTCTAAGATAGAGCGGTATTCAGCTTCTGTCAACCTTATCCACCGGGTGGCCGTGGGTTGCTCCTCACGACGCGCGGACGAATCCGGTCTGATGGAATGGCGGCGCCCTCTGCGTTGTCAGTGCAGACCATCTGCATGGAAGGCGGCAGGGTTATGCGCTTCGGTGCTTACTTTGCTGCTTTCCCCGTGAGGACCCGGCTGGTAAAGATGTCGCTGAGGATGCCTTCCAGCCCGATCACGCCGCGGCCCTTGGCCCAGCGGTCGCGATTGAAGGTGTACACGCGGTTCTGGCGGCTGGCGGGGAGGGCCCGGACCAGGGCTTCAGCCTTGAAGCGATCAAATGCTCCCTGGTGCTCGTCGTTGAACAGGACGATCAGGGTGTCCGGGTTGAGGGCGGTGAGGCCTTCAAGCGACACCAGGTACTGGGTCTGGTCGTCGCGCATCCGGGCAGGATTGTCGCGTCCGAGTGCTTCGAGCAGGCTGCCCACGTAGCTTTTGTCGCTGTGTACATAGAACCCGTTGGGGGTCAGCACGCCGATGACAATCTTACCGGCCTTGGCACTGCTGGTGGCCTTCGCTTTTGAGAAGAGGCTCTTGTGATCGGCCAGAATGGAGCGGCCCAGCGCTTCTTTGCCGACAATGCGGCTGATGATGTCGAACTGGTCGAGTTGATCCTGGTAGGTTCCGCGGTAGGAGCGGAACAGCAGTGTCGGGGCGATGCGGCTAAGTTGCGGGTAGAGGGTCTTGTGTTCGTTCTCGTCGGCGATGATCAGGTCCGGCTTGAGGGCCAGGATCTTTTCCAGGCTGGGTGCGTGCCGGTTGCCGACTGAAGGGATGGACGGTCCGTAGTATTTGCGCAGGTGCGGCAGCACTTCGGTGGCTGTATCGCCGTCGGCAACGATGCCGACGGGTTTGACCCCCAGTTTGGCCAGCGCGTCCATGAAGCCGAATTCCAGGACCACGATGCGTTTGGGCACGCTTTTGATTTCTGTGGTTCCGGCGAGGTGCGGCACAGTGAGCGCGTTGGCGAAGAAGGAAAGGGCGAACAAGAGGGGGAGGGTTCGTAGCAGCACCATAGATCTCCTAATCCGATTGGATTAGTCGGAAATATAAGTGATGCAGGTTGCAATGGCAAGCAGACCCACAGCCCACGTCACTGAAGCGGCGGGCCCAGGAGGTCCGCCACAGCAACAACTCTGACTGCACAGGACCAGACCAGCGCCCATTGTTCACCGCGGCCGGACTGGAACGTCAAGCCGCAGGCCCCGCCACCTCCCACCCCAGGCGTCCGCGTTCTCCCAGCTCAACAGGGCATCCACTGAACGGCAGGACAACCTGAAAAGCCCGTCCTGGCCATGAGCGCCAGTGCGTCGTCCCGCCCGAAGCCCATCCAGCACCCCTCCGGACCCGTCACTGTCCCGGGGGGTCACCGGCGCCCAGGTCTGCCCATCCGGCGCAGCGGTTGTGGGTGCCCGACAGAGGCTGGACTGGTCCCTCATGCCGACCAGAGCGACCAGGGTCCAGCATGGCGTCCGGTGGTAGGGCGGTCCTCCCGCACATGGGGATTGAGCTTCCCACGCCTCAGCCGGCAAGGCGGCGAGGCCCCCGGGGAACAGGCACCGATGACCCGGATGTTCCAGACGCCCAGGTGTTCTCGTCGAGCACAAGACTGAGAAGCTCCTTGGGGCCTGCCGCGTCACGCGGGTACTGGAGGACGATCACTGAAATCTCTTCCGGCGCGGCGCCGCTCTGCTCGCTGAGCCGCGTGACATGCCGTTCAAGGGCGTCTAAGGACTCACTGCTGCCTTTTGCCGGCAGAATCGCGTAGAGGTGAGCCCTGAGTTTATAAAGGTGGTCACCCATACGGATATTGGCGGGCAGGTGAGCCTTCTGTCGAACTGCTGGCGCAATGCGCAGAAACAGGACGTCGACCCCTGGGTCCTCACGGTCAGCCTGCTGCGCGGCCCTGTCAAGGTCATGCAGAAACTGTCGCTCGTTCAGCACGGCGCGCCGGGCGGAGGCTCTGGCCGAAAGCCCGGACGGAGGAACCACGCCCGGCCTGAACGCGCCAGCGAGATTCGCCGCCTGCAGCAGCGGGGGACGAAGAACGGCGGTGAGCACTTCCAGCGTGTGCTGCTCCCCTGACGTCCAGTCCGGCCGGTTCCTGGCCCGCATCACCACGAAATGCAGGGGAGGTTCGCCGTGCCGCCTGGACAGGGCGAACACAGCCGCGCCGCCCAGTGAACCCGGACCGGCAGGCCAGGTGACTGCGGCCGGGTCATGGCGCCGCGTGTGAGATGACACGGCCTGCCGCAGGGCGCGCGTATCGAGCGCCAGGGACTGCGGCGATTGCGTCAGCACCTGGCCTGCGGCATCAGTGATGGCGACTGCTTCAACGCCGAGGCTCTGCTGTAAAATGGTCTGTACGAGCGAAAGCGCGTCGTCTCCGGTCAGGTTGCCCAGTTCCTGAGCGACCCTGGTGACCAGTTTCAGGTCGAGGGCGTCGTTTGCCTCTGCCTCGCTCCGTCCTGGAACGGTGCGGCTGGCCGGCAGAAAGCGGTAGCCGACACTCCGGACCGTGTCAATAAACGTTCCCCCGAGTTTTTTGCGGAGCTTCTTGACAAAGGTGTCCACCACGCGGCCGTCCCCGGTGTAGTCACTCTGCCAGACGCGGTCGAGGATCTCCGTCCGGGTGAACACGCGGGTGGGGGAGCAGACGAACAGTTCAATCAGGGCAAACTCGCGGGCGGTGAGGTCAACGGGTTGGCCGTACAGGCTGACCGTGCGGGCCTCTAAGGAGACGTGAAGGCCGTCGATGGAGACCGTGTCCTGCTCTCCCGCTCCCTGGCCGAGGGCACTCCAGAGGCGTTGCTCGAGTTTTGAGAGGTCCGTCGCGGGGCTGATGAAGTGCAGTCCGATCTCGGCATTTGGAAGTGGATAATGGGTGATGCGGTCGGTGACCACGAACACCGTGATGCCCCTGAGGTTGTCGGCATGCTTCAGCAGGAACTGCTCCATGGCGCACAGTGTCACCGAGTCGCTGGGGTACGCCATGATCACCGGGTAGCGGAAGGCGCTGTACATGGCGATCAACTCATCGAGCGACTTCGCCTGGTCGCAGATGAAGCCGGCCTGCCGAAGTGGCTGTGCGTGCGTTGTGTTCTCTGCTGTGCTGAGAATCAGTATCTTCATCCGACTCCGGGCCTGTTCACGAGAAAAGCAAGAATCTGGCTAGGCGGCCACCTGCTGGACCGGCCTTGGCGCCCGCGTCAGATCAGTTCAGGCGCGAACGCTTTTCCAGTCAGCTGGCCTCACTATGCGGCCCGGATTCTTACTGCCATCTCACATGCCAGTGCTTTAGGACGCCCTAATGCAGTCCCGGCCGGCATGTTTGGCCTCATACAGCTTCTCGTCGGCCAGCGCGAGCATCCGCTCGTGATTGGCCACGTCCGTGCGCCCGCAGACGCCCTGGGAGAGGGTGACCTTGAGGTCCGGGTGAAGTTCGTGCCACGGGTAGGTCCTGACCCTCTGGCGGATGCGTTCGGCGAGTTCGCAGGCTTCTTTCGGCTGCGTTCCCGGCAGCACGATCAGGAATTCCTCGCCGCCGTATCTGCCCACGCGGTCGTTCTTCCGGCAGGCGTCCTTGAACAGCCTGGCGGTGATCCGCAGCACCTCATCCCCCACGGGATGAGAGAAGCGGTCATTGATCTGCTTGAAGAAATCAAGGTCGATCATGAGGACCGACAGCGGCCTGCCGGAATGCTGGTGCTGTTCGAACTCCTGGGCCAGATGCTCTTCGATGTGGCGGCGGTTGAACACCCCGGTCAGTCCATCCTCACGCAGTTGCCGCTCGAGCATCTTCGACTGTTCCTGCAGCGCTTTGAGGAGCGCCGTCTTCTCGCTGTTGGCCTTCTCCAGTTCGACGTTGGCGGACGCCAGTTCGACGGTACGCAGCCGGTACGACTCGGCGGTCGCCCGCGCCCGCTCCGCCTGGTGGTGGGCCATGAGCGCTTCGGCGCGGCGGATGCTTTCACGCTGGTAGAGTTCCAGGTCGCGGTCATGCGCGACTTTCAGGTGAGCAAGTGCCTGGGGGGACTCGCCGTTCGCTTCGTACGCCGCGGCCAGTGTCCGGTGAGCCTCCACGCTGAGCCGGGCGGCCTGCATCTCGTCTGCGGCTTCGACGGCCTCTTTGGCCCGCGCGAGGGCACACTGCAGCTTTCCGCTGTTCAGCAGCCCCTGAGCGTAGCGCAGGGCCGTCCATACGGTCGCTTCGGTGGTTCTGCCCTCTAGTTCTTCGCAGGCGATGCGCCACGCCTCCGCGTGCAGGTCCAGTGCCTGTGCGGCGTTGCCCTGCATGTCCAGGGCGCGTGCAAGCGTGGAGGTGGCCACCATTTCCAGCTCGTGATGGGTGGCGGCCATCGCCAGGCGGCGGGCCTGAGTGGCGTGCTCAGCGGCGGCCTGCCACTGCCCTGCTTCCAGGCACGTGTCGGCGAGATTGTAGTGGCACAGCAGCATTTCAAACTGATTGTGTTCCTCGGTGTGAACCGCAAGCGCTTCAAGGAAGGATTCGATGGACTGAACGTAATTCCGCTGATGCTTGTACAGCAGACCAAGGTTGTTCTGTGCCTTCGCCTGCCACTGCTTCTCCCCGAGCTGTCTGGAGATTTCCAGTGCCCGCAGGCAGTACTCCACAGCGCGTTCCGTGTTGTGGGTGGCGTCGTGCGCGATAGAAAGGAGATTTGACACGGCGCGCTCAAGGCCAGGGTCATGCAGGCGCTGCGCGACCTCAAGGGCAGGATGCAGCAGGTCGAACGCCTCCCCGAACTGCTGGGCCTGAAGACAGGTCATGGCCATATTGCGCTGGCAGTACGCCACGCCCTGTTCGTAATGCTGCTCCTCTGCAAGGCGCAGCGCTTCCTGCGTGAGCGCCACGAGACGCTCGGGGTCCGTGTTCCTCAAGGCCCAGGCTTTTTCGGCCAGTTCATCCACCTGGGCAGTCACGTCCGCGTCTCTGGCGAGCAGTGGGTCGGGGAGTCCCGGCATGACCCGCACGGCGCTGGAGGCCGGATCAGGCGCCGGGCTCTCGACGTTCAGGTCAAGGCGACCTTCACGGGCCAGGGTCAGGAACACGTCCACGACCGCCGGGTCGAAGTGCTTTCCAGACTGGCTTTCAATTTCAGCCAGAGCCCGTTCCAGGTCCCAGGCGTCCTTATACGCCCGGTCGGTCGTGAGGGCGTCCCAGACGTCCACGACCGCGACGATTCGCCCCTCGAGCGGGATGGCCTCTCCCCGGAGGCCACGGGGGTACCCGGTACCGTCCCAGCGTTCGTGATGCGTAAAGGCGATGATCTCCGCCAGCTGGAGCAGCTCGGACTGCCCGCCGGTCAGGACGCGGGTGCCGATGGTGGTGTGATGCTTCATGATCTCGAATTCGTCAGGGGTGAACCTGCCGGGCTTCATGAGGACCGCGTCTGGTATGCCAATCTTGCCGATGTCATGCAGCCGGGCGGCGAGCCGCAGCAGCTCCACCTGTTGTCCAGGAAGATTCAGAGCCTGCGCCAGGCGCGCGGTGTACTCGCCTACCCGGGTGGTGTGTTGCCCCGTCTTGTCGTCGCGGTACTCGGCCGCCATCGCCAGACGCTGCACGGTTTCGTACTGCGCCTGCTCCAGTGCCAGCGTGCGCGCCCGCACTTCACGTTCGGCTTCTTCCTTGGCGCGCATCGTGATGTCGTTCAGTTGCCGGTACATATCCGACTGGGTTCGCGCGCGTTCCAGTTCCACCTGATCAGTCACGTCGCGGTGACGGCGCTCGCTGTCCTCATGGAACAGGGCACGCTGGGCCTCCACCACCTGTTCGTGCAGCGCGAACGCCTCGTCCAGCCGCCCGGCGTGGCGGTAACAGCGGGCGAGGTGGAAGCGCGCGTCGATGCCTTCGCGCCTCATCTCGGCCTCGTCGGCCAGGCGCGTCGCCTCTTCCAGGTGGGTGATGGCCGCCGCGTACTGTCCGCGCTCGGCATGCAGAACGCCAAAATGAACGAGCGCCTCCGTGATGCTGGGCACATCGGGAATGGCCCGCGCGACATTCAGCGCTTCCTGCAGGGTGGCCAGGGCGAGGTCATGCTGCCCCAGCGCGTGGTAGACCATGCCCAGGGCGTCGAGCGTGCCGGCTTCCTCCCGGCGCATGCCATGCAGGCGGGTGATCTGCAGCGACTGCAAAAAGGCGCTGAGCGCCTCCCGGTGTTCACCCAGGGTCTGGTACAGCAGTCCCAGCTCGTTGTTGCCGGCTGCCATACTCACGTAGGTCTCGGTCCGCTCGCCGGCGGCCAGGCCGGCCAGGAGGGATTCGCGCGCCTGGGCGTGGTTCCCGAGTTCACGGTGAATTTTCCCGACGTTGACCAGGCACATGCTCAGCAGGCCGTCCTCTTTGACGTCACGGGTGCGCAGGAAGGTCAGGCACCGGAGGAAGCTGTCGAGCGCATGCGAGTAGTTCCCGAGACTCTCGTGTACGAGGCCGAGATTGTTGAGGGTTTTGGCGTGCCCGACAAGGTCACCCGCGCGCAGCTGCGCTTCGGCCGCCTGCTCCAGAATGGGCACCGCCGCGCTGTAGCGGCCCTGACGGAAGCAGAGCACCGACTTGATCTTCAGGGCCTCAATGAGGGTGTGGTCGACAGGGGCGTCTTCGGCAATCCGGATGACCTCGTCGCACAGGTCCAGCGCCTGACCGGGCTGGTCCTGTGCGACGGCCAACTGCGCGCGGTAGAGCACGACCCCCGCATAGAGCGTGAGGTTGGACGCCTGGAGGTAGGCGCTCGCGGCGCGCTGCGCGAGCCGGTCCGCGCGGGCAGGCTGGTCAAGCGTCTGCTGGCACACCGCCTGCAGTTGCAGCGCCCGGCCGTATACCAGGGAGTTCCCCGCCGTCTGGGCGCGGCGCGCGACCCGCGTGGCAATCATGGACGCCTGTTTCGGATTCTGCTGGGTGAGCCCTTCCGCTTCCATCAGGAGGAGATTCATTTCATCGTTCGCGACGAGATGAAGCTTCGTGGATTGTTCCTGAGGTGCGCTTCTGGCGGTCATCGGGTCCTCCGGGGAGACAGGCTCACGCTCTAAAGTCTAAAGGCGGAAGATCCAGTCTAGTCTGGACTGCCGCCCCGGCCCGGTCCTGCGTGTCCGGTCTGACAGGGGGGCGCACCACGTCACCGCGGCCCGCCCTCCTTCACTTAATGCTGTTCAGCCACGCCTGCACATCAAGGGCGCCGTTCCCGAGGGCCGGCTGGCCGCCGGTAGCGGTTTTGTTGTACGGGAAGACGTTCATGGCCGTGGTGTTCATCTGCAGCCCAAGCTTGCCCACGTAGGCAGGGTTGTACTGCATGCCCAGCCCCAGCGCGAGTGCTCCGGCAATGATCGGCGAGGAGAACGACGTGCCTTTCACGCCACAGACAGTGCCGCCCGGGCACGCCGTGCTGAGCCACTGCCCGGGAGCCAGCAGTTCCAGCTGGTTGCCGTAATTCGTGAACGACGTCAGGGTGTAGTCGGCGTTGATCGCCCCGGTATTCACCGCGTACTGCCCAAGCGTGTTGTTCTGCACGCTATTCCGCCCCGGGTAGGACACGTTGTTCTGGGCATTGTTCCCGGCGGGCAGCGTCACGTAGACACCCTTGGCCGTGGCGTTGCCGATGGCTGTCGTCAGGGTGCTGTCCACGTCCGCCACCGCGGAGATGTTGATGATCCTGGCGCCTTTGGAAACGGCGAAGTCCACGGCCCTGGCCAGGGTGGTGGAGTACCCGGCGCCGTCGGCATTGAGGGCGCGGATGGGCAGGATCATGGCGTCCGGCGCGACCTGCAGCACAAGGCCCGCGACGGCCGTGCCGTGACCGGAGGCCGCGCCACCCGCGAGGTCGTCCGGAGTACTGTCGTTCGAAACGAAGTCGTACCAGGTGGCCGGGTCGGTCAGTTTCCCGGCAAAGGCCGGGTGGCCCGTCTCGATGCCGGTGTCAATCACCGCGACGACAATTCCGTTTCCGAGCAGCCCACCCGCGCTGGCGGCCGAAGCGACCGCCTGACCTTCGGACAGGTGAATGGCGTTCCAGTCATCGACGTTGTCGGAGAACGTATTCAGGCGGCCATCGGGGGTGGTAGACGCCCACGCCCCGTAGGACCCGGAGGCCCAGGCGCCGTATGACTTGGTGGCCCACGCCCCGAATGAGCCGGAGGATTCCGCCGTTTTCATCAGCACGGCTGAATTGGCTCCACCTTGCGTGGTGAGGGTGGTGGGGGTGGCGTGTGGTGCTGTGCCGCACGCCACGAGCGCGACGGTCAGGCCCAGCAGAGCAGCGGTGCGTCGATTCATCGTCCACTCTCCTTAACGGTATTTATGAATGAAGGCGTACGCGTCGATCGTACCATAGCCCATCTGGGTGCCGTACTGCGAGTCATTCACCGGTTTCGCGGTCGCGTCGAGGTTGCTCATCAACTGCGTCAGCGCGGTGCTGCTGGTTTCGGTCACGCCCGTACTGAGCGCCAGGGCGATCACCCCGGACACCACCGGCGTCGAGAAGGACGTCCCCGTCGCACTCACCGTTCCCCCTGCAGGGAAGGCCGTCGTGATGGATTCCCCCGGGGCGCTCAACTCCAGGTTGTTGCCGTACACACTGAATTTGGCCTTGGTGTTGCCTTTTGTCACGGCGCCCACGCCGACCGAGCCCGAGCCCTGCGTGTTGGTGCCGTCTGCCGGCACCGCCGGGTACAGCACGTTCGTGTCCCCGGTGTTGCCCGCCGCCGTGACCACACGGACGCCTTTGCTGATCGCGTCGGTGATCGCCTGGTTCATGGCTGCCGAGTTCTGCGACGTGCCCAGGCTCAGGTTGATCACCTTGGCCCCCGAATTCACCGCGTGGGTGATGGCGGCCGCGATGCTGGCCGTGTCGCCCACGCCGTCCGGGTTGAGCACCCGAATGGGCAGAATGGTGACGTTCGGCGCGACCTGCAGCACGATGTCCGCGACCGCCGTGCCGTGGCCGTACCCGTTCGAGAAGCCGCCGGTCGTGTCGCCGTTGACCTCCTGCGGCAGGGTGTCCCCGTCGACGTAATCCTTGGCGTTGGTGGTGTCGAGCTTGCCCAGGAACGCGGCGTGATTCAGGTCGATGCCGCTGTCGATCACGGCGACCTTCACGCCCTGCCCGAGTTCCGGCACGAGGGTCTGTGCGCTGCTGAGGTTGATGACGTCCCACAGGGGAACGTTTTCAGAGAAGGTCGTCGCGCCGGTGGTTGACCCGGTGGACCACGCGCTGTACCCGGTGGACCACGCACTGTAGCCGGTGGACCACGCGCTGTACCCGCTGGCCCAGCCGGCCGTGCCCTGTTCGGCCACGCGGAAGGCTTTGGTGTTCTGCTCCACGGCCGTGTCGTACTTGCCACGCGTACTGCTGTCGTTGGCAATGGTGGCCGTGCCGGCCAGGGCGTCATAGCTGAGGACCAGCCCGGCATACTGCGTGGCGAGTTGAGCGGCGGTGGTGCTGCTGGGCACCTTGGCCAGGGTGTGGACATATTTGTAGGTGCCGGGCAGTGTCGCCGCGCCCAGCCCGTGGAGCGGCGTGCCGGTAGGGGTCGGCCCGCGTCCGCAGGCAGCGAGGAGACACATGACGGCGAAGGTCATGGGCGCGTGCTTGAGACTGCGCGGTGCGGTGTGCATGGGGGGCCTCCTGGGGTGAGCGTGGGTGCGGCGATGTCGGTTCTGGTGCGGTGTCCCGCGAATGAGATCGTTTAACGACGCATGGTTGTTCTGCCACCAGTGTGCGGCCCTTCTGTGTCCCTCCTGTGAACTTTAATTGACTTAAGGAACAATTAAGGTCAGCTTGAACTCCCGGCCCGCGCAGTGCTTAAGGGGGTGCCCCTTGATCGAGCCCCCACTACCACGCAGGGTGGCGCCTGGCAGGACAGCCAGATCAGTGAAGCCCGTGTCCGCGCCCTTCAGTCAGGTAGGCCCCCTGAAAGAGGCGGCCAGGTGCAGCAGAGGTGAGTCAGGCCGAGTTCAGACACCGCCCAGTGTTCGCTTCCTGAACCTCGAACGCTGCTCCTGCCCATGGTGACCCGCTGCCCCGGAGCCCCAGAGTCAGCCTGGGCGCGAGCGCCCCCTGAACCCGCTGGGCGTCCCCCGCCCACCGCACCCCTGACCGGGCGCAGGTGAACCCAGGCCGCACGACCGATTGAGTTCACCGCGGCGCTGCACGCCAGCCGCGACCCTGTGAGGGCCGAACCACAAGAGGCCCAGGACCGGCATTCTGCCTGTCGGCCAATCAGCAGGCTCAGTGTCACGTCGCAGATGAGGGGGTCTGAGGTGCCTCCCTGCGCTGCTTCATCCTGGGCTGCGCCTGAATCCGGGCAGAACGGGGCGGGGGAGTGCCTTGGCCTGCTCCGGACCGGGGCGCTCTGTCCACTCCCAGTCCATGAATGGAGGTGGTGATCATCCTCGCAGAAGCAATCAGGCACGCTGAGGAAGCTTCCTTCACGGTTCAGCGGCTCCAGACCCTCGTGTGCGGCCCCTATGAACGGTCATCAGGGGAGGTACGTCAACTGCGCCACCGTCCGCTGCGTGAGGTGGTCAAGTCGCCTGCCGTCTCAGGACGCGGCGTGTCGACCGAAAAAACAGCCCGCAGCGCGGGCTGCGGGCACCTGTGAAGCAGTGGCCTCAATCGTTTCCTTTCTACAAGAAAGCACGTTACTTGAGCCGGGTATCCATGAAGCCACGGGTTTGGACTGACGGTCAGCCTGGAGTCGACCCGGGATCAGCGGAAGAGTTCGATGACTTTGATCAGTGTTTGCCAGATGGCCCAGAGCATGGGTACGGCGACGATGATCCAGGCGAGAGCGATGGTGGCAGGCGGCGTCTTCTGTTCATGCATAAGCTTGGCGCTCCTTTCCTCAGTCATTGGCCGAGGCGGGGCTGCCCATGGTCGGGTCAGCGTGGAAGCGTGCGGCCACCGGACGCACCAGCAGGTTGGCAATAAAGCCCACCACCAGCAGGGCCGCCATGATCCACATCACCGTGGAGTAGGCCTGTGCGGCGGGCACGCCCGCAGCAATCTGCCGGTCGCGGAAGCCGTTGACGAGCAGCGGCCCGACGATCGCGGCGGCACTCCACGCCAGCAGGAGGCGGCCGTGAATGGCGCCCACGTTCAGTGTGCCAAACAGGTCACGCAGGTACGCCGGAATCGTCGCGAAGCCCCCGCCGTACATGCTCAGAATGACGCAGAAGCCCGCGACGAACAGCGGAAGGCTGGCCATCCGCCCGAACAGCGGGATCAGGAAGTACAGCACCGTGCCCAGCAGGAAAAAGATCATGTAGGTGGGCTTGCGCCCGATCCGGTCGGAAGTCGAGCTCCACAGGAACCGTCCGCCCATGTTAAAGAGGCTCAGCAGCCCCACGAAGCCCGCAGCGGCCGTGGCCGTGACCCCACGACCGGCGCCCAGCACCGTGTCACTGAACATCTCCTGAATCATCACGCTGGCCTGACCCAGCACGCCGATGCCGGCCGTCACGTTACAGAACAGAACGGTAAACAGCAGCCAGAACTGCGGCGTGCGGAACGCCTGTTCCACAGTGACGTTGTGCGAACTGATCATGCCGTGCGTGGCCGCCTCGGTGGGCGGAGTCCACCCGTCGGGTTTCCAGCCTTCGTGCGGCACCCGCACCAGGAAGGCCCCGAACATCATCAGGGCGAAATACAGCACCGCCATCGTGATGAACGTGGGAACAATCCCGAAGTTGGGCCCGCCGTACGCGGCCATCAACGAGGTGCCCAGCGGGCTGCCCAGCAGCGCACCACCGCCGAAGCCCATGATGGCCATGCCGGTGGCGAGGCCAGGCCGGTCCGGGAACCACTTGATCAGGGTGCTGACCGGACTGATGTAGCCCAGCCCGAGCCCGATACCCCCCAGCACGCCGTTGCCCAGAATCACGAGCCACAACTGGTGGGTGGATACGCCCAGGGCCGCCACCAGGAACCCGGAGCAGAACAGCAGGGCCGAGGTGAACATGGTGCGCCGGGGGCCCACGCGCTCCACCCACTTGCCGAACAGCGCTGAACTGGCGCCCAGAAAAAACAGGGCGACCGAGAAGATCAGGCCGACCTGCACCAGGGACCAGTCTCCTGGCGCCCCGGTGTCTGCCTTGAGGTCGCCACTGATCAGGCGGCTGAGCGGCTTGTTGAAGACGCTGTAACCGTAGATCTGTCCGATCGACAGGTGAACGGCCAGTGCGGCGGGGGGCACCAGCCAGCGGCTATAGCCAGGTGGGGCAACAGAATGCTCACGATCCAGAAACGACATGCCAGCCTCCTTGAAGGATGAGAAAAATTTGAATTCAGGAATGAGAAACAGCGGGACCGGTTACGCCTGGCAGGCTCAACCGCTCCGGCAGGGAATAGACGTTGAAACGCCGGGTGCGGGTGAACCCGACGAGGGTGATTCCAAAACTCTCGGCGACAGCGACGGCAAGACTGCTCGGCGCTGACACGGCGCAGATCACGCTGAGGCCCGCCATGGCCGCCTTCTGGGCGATTTCGAACCCGACGCGGCCACTGACCACGAGGACGTGATTCGTCAGGGGCAGAAGCTTGCGCTTCAGCGCCCAGCCGACCAGCTTATCCACCGCGTTGTGCCGCCCGACATCCTCCCGCACCACCAGGGCCTCACCCTGCGGCGTAAACAGCCCCGCGCCGTGCAGGGCGCCCGTGGCACTGAACAGGACCTGCTGTTCCCCCAGGCGGCGCGGCAGATCACAGATCAGCTCCGGCGTGAGGGGGCCTGCAGTCCACACGCCTGGGGCGGCGCGCATGGCCAGACGCTCGATACTGCCCGTGCCGCACACGCCGCAGGCGCTGCTCGTGAAGGTGTGGCGTGACAGGGCAGCCAGCGCCTCCAATCCCGAACGCAGCTGCAGCCGCATGACGTTGGGCTGGGTCTGGTCTCCCTCGCACCAGGGCGCCATGGCCAGAACGTCTGACGCCTGCTCAATCACGCCCTCGGCGTACAGCAGGCCCAGGACCAGCTCCTCATCGTGACCCGGAGTCCGCATCGTCACGCTGACCGGACGTTCCTCCTCCCCAGCCACAAGGCGGAGCTCCAGGGGTTCCTCCGTCACCAGCTGGTCTGCCCATGCCGTGACGGCCTCACCATCAAAGGTCAGGAGGGGGTGAGGGGTCAGGCTCAGCATGACGTCAGGGATGGGTCCCGGGTGGGGTGGACTGGCTCTCGCGCAGGGCCTGCCCGAACCCGCGCAGCACCCCGATCATGGCCCCCAGGGCCAGACCGACATCCGGGTCGCGGGCCAGTGAAAGCAGTTCCCCCAGGCCGGCGCGTTCACCGGCCCCGACGCGCCGCGCACCTTCACGCACGCCCTTGTTCAGTGCCCCCGTCACGGCCCCCAGCGCCTCGGGTTCGATGCTTCCCAGCGCCTTGACGAGCTCAAGGAGATTTCGCACCGCCCGCACGCTGCCCGGCTCATTGAAGATCTCCAGCGCGTGAAACGCCAGGCCCTCACCGCCCTGAACGACCCGAACCAGGGTATGCAGCACCTTGTGTTCGTGCAGTTCGCGCAGCAGCTCCAGGGCTTCAACCAGCGCGTCGGCACTCTCCGCGGTGCCTGCCGCCACTTTCTGTTCAGGGGTGGGCCGCAGCGCGCGGGCGTCAAATTCGATTGCGTGGGCCATCAGTCATCTCCTCCTGCCTGCTCGGGCGCCACCTGCCGGGCCACCGGGGTACGCCGGGGGTCGTCGCCTGGGAAGCGGTAGTCGCTGCGCAGCCACTTGCGCTCGACCTCCACGCCGCGCTGCGGCGTGGGACGGCCATAGCGGTGATTGATGCGCGGCAGTGGGTTCTCGCCCATCTCCGGCAGAATCTCCATGCGCACGGCCGTGTCCTTGTAGGCGGGAGTATGCGTACTGAGGTCCGTGTGGCTCCCGGTCAGGCGGTTGACCGCCTGCTGGGCGTCCTGGGTGTTCATGGGCATGTAGAGCTGCCTGCCCTGGACCCGTTCGGTCACGTGGACCGGCAGGCGCACTGCACCGTGACGTGACACCAGACGCACCTGCCGCCCGCTTTCCAGGCCGCGCTCGGCCGCGAGTTCCGGCGAGACCTCCACAAAGGTGCCGGGAACCTTGCTGGTAATCCCCGCCGACTGGAAGGTCATGTTGCCCTCGTGGAAGTGCTCCAGCATGCGGCCGTTGTTGAAGTGCAGGTCATACTCGGCGTCCGGGACTTCCACAGGCGGCAGGAACTCTGCCGGGTACAGCCGCGCTTTCCCGTCGGGGAAGGGGAATCCCTGAGTGAACAGCAGCGGCGTGTCGCTGCCGTCGGGGAGCACCGGCCACTGCAGTGACTTGAAGCCCTCCAGGCGCTCATAGGTGACGCCAGCGTACAGAGGCACGAGGCTCGCGATCTCATCCATGATCTGGGACGGGTGGGTGTAGTTCCAGTTCGCCCCCATCGCGTTGGCCACCAGCTGGATGATCTCCCAGTCAGGCTTGCTGCCACCCAGCGGTTCCAGGGCCTTGTACAGGCGCTGAATGCGGCGCTCGGTGTTCGTGAACGTGCCGTCCTTCTCCAGGCTGGGGCTGGCGGGCAGCACCACATCGGCAAACTGCGCCGTGCGGGAGAAGAACATGTCCTGCACCACGAAGAAGTCCAGCTTCTCAAAGGCCTCGTCCACGTAGTTGACGTTGGAATCCACGATGGCCATTTCCTCACCCTTGAGGTACATCACCCGGAGGGTGCCCTCATGGATGGCGTGAACCATCTCGTGGTTATCCAGGCCCTTGGCTTCGGGCAGGGGCACGCCCCACTTCGCCTGGAATTTTTCCCGCACCACGGGGTCGTCGACCTTCTGGTAGCCGCCCATGAACGCGGGCATGGCCCCCATGTCGCTGGCGCCCTGCACGTTGTTGTGCCCGCGCAGCGGGTACGATCCGGCGCCGGGGCGCATGTAGTTGCCCGTGACGAGCAGCAGGTTGCTGATGGCGGTGCTGGTTTCGCTGCCGCCGCACTGCTGCGTGACACCCATGGCCCACATGATGCAGGTGCCGTCAGCCTGCACGATCTCGTGCGCGATCTGGCGCAGCTCGTCCTGACTGATGCCCGTCACTTCCTCGGCGTAGTCCAGGGTGAACCGGGCGATACTCTCGCGGTATTCATCCAGGCCATTGACCCACTGCTCGAGGAAGTCCCTGCTTTCGAGCCCCTCGTCGAGAATGTATTTCGTGACTGCGCTGAGCCACACGAAATCCGTGGCAGGTTTGGGCCGGACGAACAGGTCGGCCCGCTGCGCCATCTCGTGCTCGCGCAGGTCGGCGACAATCAGGCGCTGGCCGCGCAGTTTATGGGACCGCTTAACCCGCGTGGCCAGCACGGGGTGCGACTCGGCGGTGTTCGTCCCGATGCCGATGACCAGCCCGGCTTTTTCGAGATCGGTGATGGAGCCGCTGTCTCCGCCGTAACCAACGGTGCGCCACAGGCCCATGGTGGCCGGCGACTGGCAGTAGCGCGAGCAGTTGTCCATGTTGTTGGTGCCCACCACTGCGCGGGCCAGCTTCTGCATCAGCCAGGCTTCCTCATTGGTGCATTTCGAGGAGGCAATAAAGGCCAGCGCGTCCGGGCCGTACTGGGCGCGGGTCTCATTGAACTTGCGCGCGATGAGCGACAGAGCCTCCTCCCAGCTGGCTTCGCGGAAGCGGTCTCCCTCGCGGATCAGCGGGGTGGTCAGGCGCTCTTCACTGTTGATGTGGTCCCAGGCGAACTTGCCCTTGATACAGGTGGACACTCCATTGGCCGGGCCGTGCGTCGGCTCGATCTTGAGGATGTGGCGCTCTTTCGTCCAGACCTCAAACGAGCAGCCCACGCCGCAGTACGTGCACACGGTCTTCGTGCGCTCGATGCTCTGCTCACGCATGGCCGCCTCGGTGTCCGAGAGCGTCAGGATAGGTCCGTAGCCGATGCTGGGCTCGGCCGCCTTGACGAAATCCACCGCCTGCTGAAACACGGGCAGCGGCAGGTCCGTCATCAGACCGGCCTCACCCAGCATGCTTGTCTCCATCAGGGCGTTGCAGGGGCATACGGTGACGCAATGCCCGCAACTGACGCAACTGCTCTCGTTGATCGGACGCCCGCCGTCCCACAGCACACGCGGGTGGGGATCTTCCCAGTTGATCGAGAGGGTCTCGTTGACCTGCAGGTTCTGGCAGGCCTCCACGCAGCGGCCACACAGGATGCACTGGTCCGGGTCGTAGCGGTAGAACGGATTGCTCTCGTCCTTGAGGTAAGGCTTCGGATGGTACGGCGTGACCTGATGCTGCACCTGCAGCAGCGCGGTGGTGTTGTGGACCACGCAGTTGCCGTTGTTGTTGTCGCACACTGTGCAGTACAGCAGGTGGTTGCCCAGAATCTTGTCGAAGGCCGCGGCGCGTGAGTCCCGGGCACCCCGGGTCTCGGTCTGGACAGTCATGTTGCCACTGACGCGGGTGCCGCAGGCCCGGATAAGCTCGCCGTTCACCTCCACCAGGCAGGTGTCACACGTCTGGATTGCCCCCAGCTGCGGGTGGTAGCAGACCTGCGGCAGTTCCATGCCAGACCGGTTCAGCACATCAATCAGCGGCTCGCCCGGGGTGGCCGGCAAAGCCACACCATTCACGCGTACTTCTAAAGTCGTTGGTGTCAAAACATCCCCCTGTGGACGGTCAAGTTGTTGATCGGCTGCTCGAAATGTAGCCCAACTCTGCTCGGCGCCTCAGTGAGATGTCCTGCTTTTGCTTAATCTTGAGTTAATTGCTCGTCCCGGCTCACACGCTCTCATGTATAGGGCGCCCGGTCCGCAAAACGGTGCATCCGGCCGCGTGGGCAGCCAGCAGCCCCCGACACCCGGTTGATTTACCAAATTTCCGGTGTGCAATCAGGCTCTTGCGCCATCCAGCTGAAAGAACATGCCCGCACAGGGAGTCAGGTGAAGCCACTGTTGCCACAGCGGCTCCATGATGCGGCACTGTTCACACCAGACACATCTATAAAGCCCGTCAGCAGGTGAACCTAACGGCTTTACTCGTGATCCACGCGTTCACAGGTGCGGTGTAGGACTACAGTTCCCCTGGACCCCGGGGTAGCAGCACATGTGCCGTCAGTTGCGTCTCCCGGCCGTTCCCCATTAGCGTCGCCTGCCTGCGTTGGAGCGGGCACTCAGGCAGACAGAGACAGCGCACCCTCCTGGAAGTGAACCTGGAACATATGATGGTATGGACATGGGGCCGCATGTCAGTCTCAAGAACAGGAAGAGGGGCGTTCGAATCCAGGTTGAGCCCACGGCACTTTCTGGTCTGATCATCGCGTGACACCCCCAGGATTTATCGTCCCAAGCTGACTCCCATCAGACCTTCACAGATCTACTATCTCTCCCTCTGGGCTTAAAAGCGTCGGGTCCCGACAACTGGTTGACCGAATAACATAACAGCAGGGTCACCAACCAGAAGTGGAGCCGCTGGCCCTTTGGAGGCGTTATGACCGGAGAAGACGAACGAACTGCCGCTCAGCCGAACGAAGAAACGGGAGGAGCTCTTAAGCACCCGGAATCTCCTGACCGCGAGGCTGTCGAACAGCACGCCGCTGACGGCGACGGCCCATTCGGCGCTGATATGCAACACCTCCTGGGCGGGACGGCCACGCCAGAGGCTCCCGAACCGGCCGCCAGCCCGTACAGCACAGGAACAGACGCGGCGACGGGTGGCAGTGTCTCCGCCTACGACGCGCGCAGCAGGTTCGGAGCGCAGGGCACACCGGAAGCACACGCAGGGACTGTCCCCACAGGAACCGGGAGCAGTGAGCCTGAGACGAGCGGGTAGGGGAACCGGGGCGTGGTGAAGTCCGCGCACCGGTCGCAGAAGGTCTCAGCGCGACCTGTAGCTGATTCATCGTAAAAACAGGTGCCGGGCAGCAGTAAAAGCAGTCCTGTACAGCCTTGATCTCACCGGCACGGGACGCGCTTTTACAGCTGTGGAGACCGTACGGCAGTAAGCCGTCCTGATGGATTTTCGCCATCCTCTGCACTTTATTGCGCTCGGACCAAGCGTTCTTCAGGACTGGGTAGCGGTTGTGTGCAACCTCATCCAGGGAGCGGCCTCGTTCAGGGCCGCTTTCGAGAATGAACGCGGGGTGCTGGGCCTTCGGAAGGTGCACGGAGGCCCAGACTTTCAGTGGTTTCTAAGAAGCCTCAGGAGACGTGTCACTCCACCCAGACGTGTTGAGCCTGAAAGCTTCAACTCGGGCATCGACTTGCCCCGGCACTGTGCGGTTGCCTTCGCTGTGGCTTGGCACCTTCAAACCGCCACTCCGGTCAAATCTCTGGACGATAAGGATTGACACCAAGACGCATTAGCGTCAAACACCTGGTATGAGGACCCGGAAAGTCAACCCTCGTCAGCCTGCCGCCGACCGGTCACGACCAATCGAAAAAAAGCCGTCCAGGACGACCCAAAAGGAGATCTCCTCACAGGAGGTCCAGGAAGGCCCCTCCAAACGTTTTTGAGGGGTGGAATACCCCAGAAAACTGACCATGCGGCTCCTTCACTGGACACTGCATGAACTGTTGCGCCGCAGTGGCCAATCAAAGCGTCCACACCACATTTAGGCGCAGGGCATAACTGAGGGTGACCCGATATGGCGTAGATGGAGATAAGCCCCCACAAGAGGAGGCACCATCATGACCAACCGTAGAATCCACACCGCCGAGTTCAAGCGGGATGCCGTACGACGAGCCCGAACCAGCGGCAACCTGGCCGGCACTGCCCGTGACCTGGGGCTCAACGCTTCGCTGCTCCGCAAATGGATGAATGCCGAGCAGGAGAAGGGCGAAGCTGCGTTTCCTGGTCATGGGCGGCAGATTCTGACTCCAGAGCAGCGGGAGATCCGCAGGCTGCGCAAAGAAAACGAAATCCTGCGACAGGAACGTGAAATCCTGAAAAAAGCGGCGGCTTGTCTTGGCCAGAACAGCACCCGTATGGGGCCTGGCCGCTTCTTCGCCAAAGAAACCACACGCTGAGGTATGCGTTCATCTGCGATCACCGCCCTCAAGACCCTCCGGCTGCCGCTCGTCGGGCAAGGCTGGCCCGCCACCCTCCACGCGCTGGGCAAGCCGGCGCACACCCTACGGATCCCGGCCGAGGTCGATGACGCGTGGCCGCTCCTGGTTACCCTGGCCCGCGTCATTCACGGCGGGCATCTCAGGACCGACCCGGTCGGCGAGCACCGCTGGGCCACGGTGAACGGCGGTTCCACGCTCTACGCACCCGGCCTGCACCTGCCCGCTGGCCGGTTTTACACGGAAGACGAAGCGGCGCTGGCCACCGGCACGGACGCCGCCGTGCTGCGGGCCGCCTGGCCTGCGACGACCCTGACGCGCACCGTGAGCGGCTACTACTGCGGCGACCAAGCGGACTGGGTGTCCCGGGACTGGCTCACCGCGCTCTGCGGCCTGCTGCTCAGCGACGAACCATTCCAGGAAGACGAACTGATGGCCGCCTTCCGGGCGCTTCCGGATGCCCCAGCTGTCCAGGACAACACCCTGCGCGGGGTCCTGCGAACTCACCCGGCCTTGAGGCGGGGTCCTGGCAAAGGCACCTGGCGGTACACGCCAGAAGCTGACGGTGGTGTCGCTGCCCGGTGAAGGCGACGCCGGGAATACACGCGCTGGGGCCACCGGCCTCACCCGCCGAGTTTGACCCTCACCCGCGAGGCGTCGCAGGATGACGATGCAGGCGAGTTGACTCATAGCCAAGCAATTCTCGCAAAATTCATCTCTCCACCTTCTGATAGAGCGTAGAGGTGGTGAGTTTGTGAGATTTCTTAGTTACGAAAATACTCATCTTGGTGTTGTTGTTGAGTGTTTGATCAATTGGAATATGCACAAATCCTGGTGAAGATCTGATATTTTCACCAATCTTGTAATAAACGGCGATAATTTCTGATGACGCGCTCTCTATATTGCCCCTGACAGAGAAATTATTGCTGGTACCAATAGGCTTTTTTATTAAACTCGTTCCTCTGACTAGTATCTTATTTTTAAGAACGGGGCTGATCATTGAAGGTGTGTAAAAGAATCTTTCTATCTCGCAAGATTCTATTTCTTTCTCAGAGACGCCACACCGAGATGAAATGTATTGTTTGATGATTCCTGCTTCTGCGACAGCAACGCTTAATGCGTATCCTTGCTCAATCTGATCACTATTGACCACAAATGATATGCGTCCCTCTGAAATTTCCCGTGAAAGACCAAAGCTCTTCTCACTCGCTCGATTGGCATTATCGCTAATTTCGAGTGGTCCACAGGCTGCTAGAACTATCGGTATTAATGCCAGCCTCATATAAAAGATCTTCATGGCACATCCTTTATGTACGCATCTTCGATTTACGTAATCTGCTCTACCGAAGACATCCGTTCACGACATTATTGATAACGGCATAGAGTATTTGATTAACTTGCCTGCATCGTCATCCTGCTCCGCGTAATTTCCGGATGATCTCTAGGCTGTTTTACTGGAAGCGGCGGTCGAGACTGAATTATTTAAAAGGTGGCTTCATCAAAGAAGAAACCCTAGCCAATCAATATCTCCCTAATAATTTCTCCAATCTCGTCAGAAGCGAGTCGCATGGACACAGAATCCACTTCTCCGTAGCGGTTTGCATAAGCTTCCAGAAGAGGATAGGCATCTAAAAATACCTCAGCCAAAGCTTTGGGAATATCTGCTTCTCCAGAGCTTATTCCAGCGAAATCTTTCAGCTTAGCTGCCAGTCCTTGGAAATCCTCTTGGACCAAAGGCTCTCCACCTCCGATTTTCCTTGTGATCATCATAAATAAATCCACGATCTCGAGAGTCAGTTTATCCTTCATTTGCACACCTCGGTCATAAACATTATGGCGTTAGCTGGAACCGTTCTGTCAATCAAAATTTCTACTGAAGCCGATGCTCTGTTATTTGCCGTAACACCTCGCAGATACTTCGCCCTGCCTTCAGGTGTGGACACATCCACCACCGTAGCAGTAACTTTCGATAGGTCAATTGCTACGATTCTATTGCCACTTTTTTCTGCCCATTGCAACGCGACATTATAATCACGAGTTGCCGAAATCCAGCTCTGGAGATATTCCTCTCTTGAACCATCTAAAACGTGCCCAGTTCTATTTCGTGCGCTGTCTTGGAAGGGTGCGAACAATCCCTTGGCAGGATTTTCCTCTGGCTTAATTACTCTGTAGACGATATTCTGACTGTTGTTATTGATCACGGCGAAGGTCTGAGCTGATAGGCTTGCCGTATGCCTGGTTGGCAGCCGACCCATTACTCTCGCGCTCAACTCGAGGAGCGCCGCTTGGCCGCTCTCGCATGGATTGAGCGCGGCACCCACCGCAACCAAGCGATTGCGGACCACTTCGGTGTCTCTGTGCACACGGTCTTGAGGCCTTCAGCGGCAGGGGACTCACCTTCTTCACGGTCCTCGCCGGGTTCGGGCTGTCCCTCCCCGCCAGCGTGAACGCCGCCCTCACCCGCGATCAGGCGGTCAACGCCGCACCGTACATCCTGCGGCACGCCACCTGAACCCCAGCGCAGTACGCCCCAGCGGCGTGCTGCGCTCACCCATTGGCCCCGTATCCTCGACAGGAGCTGCTCTGGGCGCCTGGCGCTGTTCTCCCGCGCCGGGTCTGCCCGCCCTCCGCCCTCACCCCCACAGGACGTGCCCATGACTGCTGCCCCCAAAAGAGCCGCCACATCCGCCCCACTGCCCATCCCCCTGAACCCTGGCGCCATGCACGTCAACGTCACCCGCAAGGCGCTGAGCGACGCCCTGGGCCTGATGGAGCGGGTCATTCCCAGCCGCAGCAGCAACCCGCTGCTCACCAGCCTGAAAGTCGACGTGAGTGAGCACGGCCTGACCCTGAGCGGCACGAACCTGGAAATCGACCTCTCCTGCGTCGTCCCGGCCGAAGTGCGCCACCCGAAGTCCTTCGTGGTGCCCGCCCACCTGTTCGGGCAGGTCGTGCGCAACCTCGGCGGTGAACTCGTCGAACTCGAACTGGACGGTTCGGAGATCAGCGTCCGGGCGGGCGGCTCGGAATTCAAACTCCAGATCGGGGATCTCGACGCCTACCCGCCCCTGACCTTCCCAGACGCCGCGCATGTCAGCCTCGACGCCGCCGAACTGGCCCGCGCCCTGGGCAGCGTGCGCTACGCCGCAAGCAACGAAGCGTTCCAGGCAGTGTTCCGCGGCATCAAGCTCGAACACCACGCCGACGTCATCCGCGTGGTCGCGTCCGACGGGTACCGCGTGGCCATCCGAGAATTCCCGTCCTCCGGGGCGGGGCGCAACCTGATCATCCCCGCGCGCAGCGTCGACGAACTGATCCGCGTGCTCAAAGACGGCCAGGCGCGCTTCACCTACGGCGACGGCCTGCTCAGCGTCACCACGGACCGCGTGCACATGAACCTGAAACTCCTCGACGGCGACTTCCCGGACTACGAGCGGGTGATTCCCAAGGACATCCGGCTGCAGGCCACCCTCAGCGCCGCCCTGCTCAAAGACGCTGTGAACCGCGTCGCGGTGCTTGCGGACAAGAACGCCAACAACCGCGTGGAGTTCCTGATCTCCGAAAACCGCCTGCGCCTCGCCGCAGAGGGCGATTACGGGCGCGCGCAGGACACCCTCGAGGTGGTGCAGCGCGGCGCCGAGCCCGCCATGAGCCTGGCGTTCAACGCCCGTCACGTCCTGGACGCCCTGGGGCCCATCGACGGGGACGTGGAGCTGAACCTGTCGGGCAGCACCACCCCCGCCATCTTCCGCGCCGCCGGTGAACGCAGCTACACCGCCGTCCTGGTCACCCTGCGGGTGTGATGCCCCGCGATGACGACCGCCCGACACCCGCACGCGCCGGTGTACCGCGTCGGCGCAGAGTATAGGGTGAGGCCCGAGATGCCCGCTCCCCTTTCGGAATCCTTCGAAGCGGCGCGCCGCGCGGTGCCGTTTGTTCAGCGGTGGTGGCGTACGGTGGAGGTGGGCACCGCGCTGAGCACCCTCACCCTGGCCGTGAGCGCCTTGATCAGCCCGGTCGCCCTCCTGTCGGTGACGGCCGTGACCGTGATCCTGCTGGCCGCGGCCAGGGTGACCGTGACCCGCGAACCCTGGGCGCGTCACTTCGACCGCATTGACCGGGCGGCGGGCGAACTCGATGCGTCCCCGATTCCGACCCGTGAATTGCGGGACCTGCGCGCCGCCCTGGACTGCGGGCCGCGCCCGGCGAACGTGCGGTGGCCCCTGTTCGGGCTGGTGGTGCTTCCATTGCTGGTCCCGGTCCTGCCGCCGCCGGCCCTGGCTGGACTGCTGCTGGCGTACGGCCTGCTGTGCCTGCTGGACCTGCGCGGGCAGCGAGACGCCGAAGAACGGGCCGACGTCAGGCTCGCGGTGGGCGAGGCCCTGCTGCGCCGTGAGGCACGCGAAGGCGGGGGCGACCCGGATGACCGGCCGCGCGCCGCACTGCCCCGCGTGGCCTGACGGACGCGCCCCCAGTTCACGCCCCCGTACGGGGGCGTCGCCAGGGCGGCGGCGGTGAAGCGCATGCCTGAAACCCCGGTCGAGGTGTACCGGAACCTGACCCGGCGGTGCTGGTCGGTGCGGCAGGGCGGGCGGGTGATCGCCCACTCGCCGTGGCTGCTGCTCCGGGACGTCACGATGATCGTGCGCCCCGGCGGACGCGACCGGGTGCGGCGCACGGGCCGCAACGAAGTGCACGCCTGGGTGCGCGGCACCCCGGCACAGCACCCACCCCCCGCCGGGCTGGAACGCGCCCGCGACAACCCGGTCGACACAGTAGACGACGTGCCTGTGGCCTTTGTCTGATCTTCACCCCGCTCGGCGCGGGGTCGGCGCCGGCGCGTGATGGCCTTCTCCTTCCGTTTCCCGTGGTCTCTGTTCCGCCAGCAACACCCTTCACCTGAAGGTGAGGGCGGAGCATGGCACACCACCTCTCCCGGTCTCAGCATGAAGACGGACAGGACGCCCTCGACTGGCAGATCCGCGAAGCGCGGGCCCAGATGCGCTACCAGGCCAAAGGCTACAGCTGGGTGCAGGCCCGCGACCTCGCCCGCCAGGAGATTCAGGAGCAGCGCGCCGCGCAGCAGGCCGCGGAAGACAGCGTGCGGCTCCAGCGCAAGCACGCCTGGCTGCGCGGCCCTGCTTGACCGGATCGACCGCGCCAACCAGGGCCAGCTCACCGAACGCCAGCGTGCCGTCCTCGGGCACCTGGCGTTTCTCGTGAGCGCCGCCGAGACCCGCGAGACCCTGCACCTGTGCGCGCAACTGCTCGAGCAGACCCTGCGTGCCCCTTGAGCCGCGCCAGGCACAGCATCCACGCGTGCCGCTTGAGGCGCGCCAGGCACAGCATCCACCCACCTGCACCCAACACTGGAGATCCCATGAGCACCCACACGTTCACCCACAGGGCCGTCAAGGTCCAGACTGGCTGGGACCGCCCGCTGCAGTACTTCTACCTCGTGATCGAGCGCCTCCAACGCCAGCCGAACGAACCGAAACTCGTGTACTGCAACCTCGACGACCCGCAGGCCCGCTTCGACGGGGGGCTCACCCTCGACCAGGTGCAGGCGCGGCTCATCGACCACGGCCTGCCCGTCCCCGCCGGCCTCCTGGACGCCCTCCGTGAGGACCAGCGCGTCAACCGCGGCAACCACGACGTGACCTGGAGCACCGACGCGCCGGCCATCCGCAGTGACGGCACGTTCGTCCACTGACCCGCCGCCAGTCCCGGTGCAGCCCGCACAACCACCCACGCGACAAGACACTGGAGACATGACCCGGCCCACTGCACCTCCATCGCCCGCACAGGCCGCCGCCCTGCTAATGATCTGGCAGGTCGGTCCCCTCTCCCTCGACACCCTCGCCCGCCACTGGACCGCCGGTGCGGGTGAGTTGCGCGCGGCCCTGAGCGCCCTGGAAGCGCAGGGGCTGATCGACCGGACCGGCACGCTGTACCGCCCGGAGGGGGACGAACACGCCACCCGGCAGGCCTACGCCCACCACAGCGGCGTGCGCGCCTGCGCCCACTGCGGCTGCAGTGACCTGTGGGGCTGCCCGGACGGCTGCTGGTGGACCGGCGACGCCCAGTGCAGCGCCTGCGCAGCGCAGGGGGTCATGCCACACCGCCGACACCACCCGGGGGCCACCCCGTGACCTTCACGTCAGCCGATGACGCCGTCCTCCCCCTCCTGACCTCCGAAGCATTCGCTGACAGCGGCCTGTGGTCCTTTCTCAACGACGCCGCCAGCGCGCCTCTCACCGAGCGGCTCGTGCAGGCCCTGACCCGCTGCGGCATCGACGTCTGCCCCGGCGCCGCCGCCCCGGTCATGGGCTTCGACCTGTTCGGCAGTAGCCCGGCTGACGCCCCCCCCGAGCACCCCTCCCGCGAGGACGCCCTGCACGCCGCGGCCACCTACGCCGCCCGGCGTGCCCGGGACCAGCGCCTCCGGGCGGTCGGGCCGGTCGGCGACCAGCAGGGCCTGCCGTACTGGCTGAGCGACACCCGCAACCCTGAGGACGCCGTGCTGTGCTGGCTGGCGCACCTGGCAGACCTCGACGACCGCTGCGCGCACCTGCGCGCCCACAACGAACCGTGGGGCGGCGCCAACAGCCTGTTCGTCACGCCCATGCAGGAGACGTGCATCGAGGACGTGGAACGCACCCTCCAGGTGATGGGCCTGCAGACGTCCATTCCCGCCCTGGTGCAACGCCAGACGAGCGTGTGCCTGCTGTCCGAGCATGCTGACCTGCTGGTGTGCGACCTGTACGGGCAGATGGTGCTGCGGACCGGCAACGAGCTGCGTGTCCTGCCCGGCCCCGGCTACGCCCTGCTCACCAGTCACGCGGTGGACCACGCCACCCTGTTCGCGCTCCCACAGGCGCAGTGGGCCCCGGACGACCTCGACGCCCGGACCCTGACCTGGCACCGCATGCGCGGCCACTGGCCTGAGTGGGCGGTGCCCGGCTGGTGGGTGGCGGCGCCCACCGCCCACAGTGAGGCCCTCGTGCGCCACCAGGGCGACCCGTTCGGGCCGTTCCTGCGCTGCCCCGCCCCGCCTGAGGGCTGGCCCGCCTCGTAAGCCGGGCCGCCACCCACCCGCATTCCACACTGGACGACATATGGACCTCAAAGCGCCGCCCGGCGAAATCACCGCCAACCTCGAACATCCTGAGCAGATCCGTACGGCGATTCACGCCTACCTCAACCAGAACCCTGCCGTCGCCCACCTGTACCGCACGCTGCTGCAAGAGCGCGACGCCAGCCGCACCACGCTGCTGCTGTTCACCATCGCCGTCACCCTCGGGTACCCCACCGACCACGTGCTCGAACTGGTGCTTGCCGACCTTGACGACCACTATCAGAAGACCGTCGGTATGCTGCCGGACAACCCGGTGACGGAACTGATTCTGGAAGATGCCACGCTGCGCAGCCGCGACCACAAGGTGATCTTGCGCGGGCGGATCACGCACGTGACCGAGCACGGCGCGCCCAGTGCCTACGAGGCCGGGCAGGAGTTCGAAGGCACCATCAGTTCCACCAGCCAGGGGCGGTACGTGCTGCACACGCCGCTGCGGACCTACCAGGCGCATGTCCGGGTGGATGACAAACCCCCGGGCGGCAAGCGCGGCAAAACGAAACACTGACCAGTGGCCCCCCTCACCCGGGGGCCAGTGCCTTGCTCAGGAGCACCCGCTATGACTGATCCCACCGCCCGTCCGACGCCGGCGTCCACTCCGGCCCCCACCATCCGTGATCTGCGCGGCACGGCCCTCGCCGCCCTCGCCCTGTGCGCCCTGCGCACCTGGGGCCGTCATGAGTCGAAAGACGCCCTGCTCGCGCGACTGCCGGAAGACCAGCGCCTCGCGGTGATGGCCTGGTGGATGGACGGCCAGACCAAGAACGGGTCATTTGTGCAGTGGCACGTCAACGGTCTGTCCGGACACGCCCCGTCGCTCGCGGCCTACTACGCGGGGAAAGGTCCCCACGCCGACCAGGTGGCGCAGGTGCTGCGCGCCGTTCACGCCCAGTTCCAGGCGCCCGCTGGCCCCGATGTCACGGCCTTGCACGCCTTGAGCGGCACGTACTTTGGCGTGGCCGATCAGGCCATCGACGAACTCAGTGCTCACCTGACCGGCTCTGAACGCTCCGCGTGAGCAGGGGTGGCTGACCACCGGCGCAACCACCCACCCACCGCGAGACTAGAAGCGGTTCTGTCCTGACCCTGCAGGTGCGTCCTGCGAACCCGCCCCACTGGAGACCACCCATGACCACCGTATCGACGAACCCTGCGCTGCTCGCCCCCCTGGACCTGCTGCCCCCCGACCCGGTGGACGGGCAGACCTACCGCCTGCCCGGCATCAGCGCCGCGGTGGCCCTGCGCGGCAACGTGGGCCGCCTGATCACCCTCGGGGAAGCAACCGGGCGCGGTGTGGGCGGCAGCGTGCTGAACATCCGCCGTCATCACGGGCGCGTTGAAGTGCAAATCGGCCAGCAGTGGTTCATGCTCGAACGCCGGGACGTGCAGCTCGCCCTGAAATCGCTGCACGCCGTGGCCCTGTCGGCCCCGCCCCTGCGCGGCGAGCATGAACTCGCGCCGCTCCTTACCCCTGCCTATCACGATCCGGCCGGGCGTGGGGAAGGCTGGTGGCTGACGGCCGTGTGCGCCCAGGACCACTGGGCTGGCCGCGTGCGCACTGTCACGGTGGACCTGCGGGTCACGCAGAGTGGCGAGAGCTTTCCTGCCCGGCGTGTGCTGACGTTTTTTCCTGAGCCGCCCCACTCACCGGCCCGCTACGAGGCGCACACGCCCGAGCACCAGCGGGTTCTCGACGCCCTGGGTCTGCCCTAGGCGCGCACGCACACTGGCGCATGTTCCGTGGTGTACGGTGGCAGCGCAAGCTTTTCCCGGAAGGCCTTCGCTCGTCAGTGTGTGAGCTGTTCGATCAGGGCCGTAAACGCGCCCAGTTCAAACGGTTTGGCCAGGAAGGCGTCGGCCACGCCGGGCGCCAGGTCCGCTTGGGCGGTGGCCGCACTCATGACCAGTACCCGCGTGCGCGACCGGTCGATGAGCGGGAGCAGTTCCAGACCACTGCCGCTGGGCAGGTTGACGTCCAGCACCACGAGTGCCGGCGTGGTTGCCGCCAGCACCGTCCGGGCGTCGCCCAGATCGTCACATTCAATCAAGGGCCAGCCTTCGCGCCGCAGCAGAAAGCGTTGCAGGGACCGCATCGCGCCGCCGTCCTCCACCAGGAGAATGGGCGCCGTGTCGCGCAGGGGCGCGGTGGGGATCATGGTCGGGGTGGTCATGGCAGCACTCCTCTGAATGGGGGGGGACGGCGGCGCAGGCCCCCCGCCGACTGGCCTGGGGGTGTGCCCTGCCGTTGTACCAGCGGCGGTCTGACACGTTTGTCGCACCAGCACGACATGAGGGGCGGGGGACATGCCGCGGTTCCAACCACCCGCGCGCACGGATAATGCCTGCAGGCGGGCGCGATCGCGCGTACCCTGCTTCAGGAGAACCAATGACCATCTTTGAGAACTTCAACCCCACCCTGCTCGCGCCACTGAACCTGATTCCCGACGAGCCCCACGACGGCCAGGTCTACCGCGTGCCCGGGCTGAGTGCGGCGGTCGCCATGCAAGGCGGCATCGGCCGGCTGGTCACGCTGGGGTCCACCTGGTCCGACCGGTACCACACCGTGCTGAACGTCCGCCGTTCCCTCAACGAACTGGAAGTCGAACTGCAGGGCCAGTGGGCCACGCTCTCGAGCGCCGCGGTGCACCTGGCCATCCACGCGCTGCACCCCCTCCGGCTGCGCGCCCCACACCTCGACGGGGACCTGGAGACCGCACCGATGCTCACCCCCTGCTACCACGAAGTGGGGGACAAGGGCCTCGGGTGGTGGACGGCGAACACCAGCACCCACCAGTCCACCCTGGGGGACACCACCATCGTGACCTGCGACGTCGTGTTCACGCGGGGCAGTGAGTCGTTCAAGGCCATCTCGCACCTGACCATCACCCCGGAAGAGCCGTTCCATCACTACACGTACACCACCGACAGCAAGGCCGGGCGCGCGGTGATCAAAAGCCTAACCGACAGTCTCAGCTCCCAGAACATCTAACTGGATACGGTTGACCGCCCGTGAATACCGCGCTATGGTAGAGAAATCAAGGCGACCTCCGGGGTCGCCTTTTTTCTCTTGGCGAGGACGACACGCCCGGCCTGTACGAGCGGCTGCCGGTCGTGCTGACGGCACACGAGCCGTTTGCGACGCTGCTTACTGAACTCGCCGTGGATCTGGTGGGTGAACCCGGCGTTCCGGCCTGAGTTCACCTGACCTCACGGTCTGCGCGGCGGCGCGTCCGTAGTCTGAGAGGGATGCGCAAGGTGGTGCATGTGGACGCGGACGCTTTTTTCGCCAGCGTGGAACTGCGGGATGACCCGAGTCTGCGCGGTAAGGCGGTCGCGGTCGCGTACCACGGCCCCCGCAGCGTGGTCACCACTGCGACCTATGAAGCGCGGCAGTACGGGGTGCGCAGCGCGTTGCCCTTACGAACCGCCCTGGCGCGCTGCCCGCACCTGATCGTGATTGAACCCCGCATGGACGCCTACCGCGAAGCCAGCCGGATCATTCAGGGGGTCTTTCACGAGTTCACTGACCTGGTCGAACCGCTGAGCCTGGATGAGGCCTATCTGGACGTCACCACCTCCAAGCGGGGCCCGCCCAGCGCCACCCTGATTGCTCAGGAGATCCGCCGCCTGGTCCGGGAACGGACCGGGGGCCTCACGGTCTCCGCCGGCGTCTCGTACAACAAACTGCTGGCCAAGCTCGGGTCCGGCATGAACAAGCCCGACGGCCTCACAGTGATCCTTCCGGAGCAGGCTGACGCCCTGCTGGCCCGGCTGTCAGTGGGAGACTTCTACGGGATCGGACCCGTCACGGCCGGGAAGCTGGAACGCATGGGCATCAAGACGGGGGCGGACCTGCGCGCCCGGTCCCTGCCGGAACTCACGTCCGCGTTCGGCAGTCACGGGGCGCACATGTACGCGATTGCCCGCGGCATCGACGAGCGCCCCGTGGACCCGAGTGACGACCGCAAGAGTGTCGGCACCGAGGACACGTACGACACGGACCTGCGGACCCTCCCTGAGATGCTGGCCAAACTCCCGGGCCTCAGTGAACGCACCAGCCGCCACCTCACCCGGCATGGCCTGGCTGGCCGGGTGGTGGCCGTAAAAGTGAAGTTCGCCAACTTCGAGCTGCTCACCCGTCAGCAACGCCTCCCCGCCCCCGTGCAGGCGCCGGAAGAGATCGAACGGGTCGCGCGGCGCCTCCTCACCGCGGACCTGATCGGCGGCCGCGCCGTGCGGCTGCTGGGCGTGAGTGTCAGCGCCCTCCTCGACCCGCAGGGCCGGGACGTCGCGGTGCCGCTGTTCCGCCTGGTGTGAGGCCTGGCTCAGGCGGGGGTGCTCAGGCGCAGGTGCGTGCCCAGATCCATCCCGGCGACGCCCTGAAGCACCCGCAGGACGCTCACGAGCGGGCGCAGCAACTCGCGCTGCACCGCCTCGCGCTCCTCAGCTGTGCTCCAGGACGGTACGCCCATCATGATCTGCAGTCTGGCCAGGGCGTCAAGCAGGTCATGATGCACGCAGGTGTCCGTCTCGGGGCGAGCCAAGTCGTCGAGGGTCGCGCTCACGCCCGGGTACAGGGCCTCCACGGCGTCCTCCAGGGCCTGCTGAGCCCGTTTGCCGAGCCTGCCGGCGCGGGTGGCCGGGAGCGTGGTGCCCAGGGCGGCCAGGAGGGCCACGCATACCATCACGCAGTGGCCGAGCTCCTCCACCTCCGGAGGGTCGCCCTCCAGGACCGTGCGGGTCAGAGCGCCCAGTTCAAACATCGCGTTCTGCTGACTCTCGAACAGCTCGACCTGATCCCCGCCGCTGACGTCCAGCAGGTGCATGGCCTGCGCGCAGGCGTCCTTGAGCGGCACGGGGCCGTCGCTCACCACCCGCACCTGGAAGGCGCGCCATCCTTCACCCGGAATGTACAGCTCGGTCATCCCCTCCTCGCGCAGGTCCCTCAGGACCTCGGCGTGCAGCAGCGCCGCAGACGGCTGGACGTGCGGTTGCGCCCGCCAGGTGCCGTTCGGCGCTCGCCCGATCAGGACGCCGCCGTCGACGTCCGCGATGCGAGTGAGCAGCAGTTCCATCACGGCGGCATCGAAGGTCATGGGGCTCTGGTCGCGGTTTTTGAGGGTGGCAATGGCGGTCAGGAACGCCGCCTCGTCCTGGGCGTGGAAGAAGCGCACGTCGATTTCGCTCTGGTGCTGCGTGACGCAGGCAACGTCGCGCCCCGCGTGCGTGAGGGTCACGGTCCAACTGCTGGGCGTGAGCATATGCCGCCCCGCACCGCGAATGCCGTAGGCCCCGGCGTGACCCTCCAGGGCCGGCCGCGCAGGGGAAAGCGTGAGGTCGGACAGAAGCTCAGGCATGTCCACAGGGTAGGGCCTGTTGAGTGGCCCTGAAGGTTCTGCAATCCACCTCCGGCTATTCCCGCCGCGCCGCTGCCCCAGTCCTTAGGCCGATGTCAGCCCACCCAGAACGGACTCAGGGAACGCGGCCAGCTGACTGGCGTCATGGCCGGGGACCTGACGGTTCAGGCGCAGTGGAAGCTCCACCACCGTGCGGAGCGCCGCGCATGCTGGACAATTCAGGGCGCCGTCCGCCGCCGTTCCACCGCGTTCACCCGGAGGTCCGGGTTTCAGGTGCCCCCATGCCCAAGACGCCCCCTGCCCCGCCCGATGATCCGTATCCCCACGCGGCGTACCTCGCTGTGACGGGGGACGGGGAAGTGATCGGCGTAGCGCGCGGTCACCCCGGCAGCACGCTGGTCCTCCAGTTTTTTGAGGGCGTGCCGGACGTCCCGGAGCAGTTCACCCTGCGGCCGTACAACGTGCCGGACGGGCGCAGGGCCCCGGCGCTGGTCTGCCACACCCCCCAGGGGCTGCCGGCCCTCGCTCGTCAGAAGCGCGGCGGGCATTATGTGGTGGTTTGCCGGAGCGGCCACACTGGCCCGCTGTGCCTGGACGCGGTGTACGAGGGCTGGCTCTGGAAACGCCTGCAGGCGATGGCCAACCGTCAGGATGCCGCACCGCCTGGCCGTCCCAGCTCGCCACGTTTTCCTGGGCGTACCGAGGCCCCAGTGATGCCGCTGTTGCCGTTCCCACTGGTGGACTTCAGGCCCAACCGGCGGCGGTGAACGGACCGGTCACTGAGGAAGCGGCGCCACTGGTAAAAGCCATTGGTTCACCCCGGCCGGATCGACCTGCAGCAGCATGCCGGCGCGTGCAACTCCAGCACCGCCAAAGGGCGCCGTGCCGCATGATGGACGTCGCCTTCCCTTTGCTTCTTAGGCCCCAGGTCCCCCGACCGCCCCCTTTCCAGTGCCAGGAGTCTTGACGGTGAAACGAATCCTCCTTCCTTTCCTGATTGCGTTGAGCGGTGTCGCCAGTGCGGTTCCTGCCCCGTTTGACACCCTCTTCCCCGGGGCGCGCGTGATCACACGTGCCGCGAATTACGGGGCCAACCAGGCCTACGGTGGTTATCAGTACCGCCTCCCGGCCGGCACCTTCGATCTCGGCTACGAGTTGCGCCTCACCGCCCATGAGGTGGCCCGCGTGCGGAGCGTCACCGTCTACGTTCAGCCGCCAGGCGCAGATACGCCCACGCTGAACGCCGCGTCCGGCCAGGTGGTCGAGCAGCTGTTCGCACAGGTGGCGCAGCGCTGTTTCGGCATGCGTTCTGAGCGTGTGCCTGCCCTCCGCGCCTGGGTGCACAGCACCGTGTCGGCCGGTGGGATGGCCAAAGGGAGCGCCGTGTTTGGGCCCGTGCAGCTGAAGTTCGAGCGCACGCAGAGTTCGGGCGCGGGGTACTACGATCTGAACTACACCTTGACCCGTGAAGGGGTGCCGGGAACGGCACCGTGGGCTTCGTACTGCACGTTCTTTTGATCGGGAGATGCCGGGTGGGGTTACCTGCACGTCCGGGGTCGGCCTGTCGGCTGGGTGGTGGTGACGGACCAGGAACGCCCAGACGGGGCCGCTGCGTTGCCCCGCGCGTTCGGCAAACAGGCCTGCCGAGCACCGCGGAAGACGACGCGCGATTCACGGCGGTTTTGATGACGCTGTGGGACGACTGAACCCAGAGGGACCTGACCTGAAGGGCAGTGGCCTCAGGCTCGCGGTGCCGAACCGTGCCGATTACGGCGTGTCGGTCAAGGGGGAGGAATGATCTGTCAAGGGTTTGGTGGAGCCTCAGTTCAGGATGTAAGCCTGCTCCTCGAAGGCCGTCGGTGACTGATACCCCAACGACGAGTGACGACGGCGACGGTTATAGAACACTTCAATCCACTCGAACACCTCTGTCCGTGTCTGGGCACGGTCCCACTGCGCTTCACCAAGCCCCATCTCCGTCTTCAATGTCGCAAAAAAGCTTTCCTGGACAGCATTATCCCAACAATCCCCCGCCTCGCTCATACTCTGAACGGCCTGCAGTCTGTCCAGCGCCTGCTGGTACACATCGCTCGTATACTGGCTCCCTCGATCCGAGTGATGCAGGAGTCCGCCTGGTGGTTTCCGACGCGCTACGGCCATCTCCAACGCCGCTGTGACCAGCGGCGTCTGAAGTCGCTCATTCAGCGCCCAGCCGACAATTTTCCTCGAGTACAGGTCCATGACCGTTGCCAAGTACAACCAGCCATCACGGGTGGGTAGGTACGTCATATCCGTGACCCACTTCTGGTTCGGGGCATCCGCAGTGAATGCCCGATCAAGAATGTTTTCTGCGACTGGACGCGAAGATTTCGTTTTGGTCGTCGTACGGAACTTCCGTTTCCCACGTGCGACAAGCAGGGCTTGTCGCATGAGCCGCCTGATCCGCTGACGACTGACCTGCTCTCCCTGTGCCTTCAGGTCGGCTTGGATGCGCAGCGCCCCGTATGTTCCCCGGCTTTCCTCGAAGCTGGTCCTGATTTTCTCGATCAGCACGCGGTCTTTTGTGATCCTCTTGCTCTCCGGCCTTCCCCGCGAAGCGTAGTACCCGCTGATGCCCACCTCGAGAACCCGGCACATCAGTTCCACTGGGAACTCGTTCTGGTGCCCCTCGATGAATTTGAAGATCAGGGCTGCTTCGCGAAGAAGGCCAGTGCTTTTTTCAGAATATCCCGTTCCTGTCGTGCAATTTCCAGTTCCCGCTCCAGTTCCTTGAGTCGAGCCTCCTGTGGTGAAAGGGCGGGGATTCCCCGCCCGGTGAAGGCTGGGCGGCCAGCGGCCGTCTGGGTGTCCTGCTGCTGCTTCCACCGGACCACGTAGTGAGGGGGAACGCCAAGGTCACGGGCAATCTGGGCGCAACTCTTTCCGGTCGTGCGGACCAGCCGGACGGCTTCTTGTTTGAACTCAGCGGTGAATTTCTGCTTGGGTACGGACATTCTGTCCTCCAGTGTGGATCACACTGAACTTACCCTCCACCAAACTCTATCCAGTTCAGAATTGTTCGGGGCATCAGGCATTTCAGCTGTCAAACCAAAACACCATTCGCAACTTGCGCGGATCATCCACCAATGTTTGGAGCTTGGCCAGGCCTTGAGCCACAAAGTTCGTATCTGACACGGCATCCCGGTAGGTGACAATCTCTCGCCGAGCCCACCGTGCGTCCTGCGCAACTGCGGAGTCAAGGTGAACGAGGGGTTGGTCCCACTCGAAGCTCGACAGCTCCTCCAAGGAAAGCCAGGACGGGCTGTGGACCTCTGGGGCGTGCTTGGCTTGAGTCCACGCTTCGCGAACCTCAACACTCGCGTCCTCTGGAATGCCTCGACACGCCACGATCGGGCGCACGTTCAGTCGATTCCGCACACCAGCGAGAATCGCAAACAGGTCGTAATCGCGACCAATACACAGCGGGAGGCTCCAGTAGGCTTCCTCCTCTTCTGGGGTTGCGGTGTCCCAGTTCAGGTCCGGGAGCACTTGAATCCTTTTCCAGCCCTCGTCCGTCCGGACCTCAAAATGTTCGTGCAAGTCACAGCCCATATCCTTGACGATGACACGATCCGGCTGAATTTCTGGTGGGCTTTGGTGAAGCCACCTGGTCACCGCTCGGCGCATCAGACGTGGCCGTGACGTTCCGGTTAGGGCCGCTTCCGTACCGTCAGGGCATGCACCGACCCGTCCTGCCGTCCCTGACTCCCGCCGGGATGGTCCGCGGTGAGCGCTGACCGGGACTGACTTGGGTTCTACGCGGCGCTGGGCGTGTCCCCGGACGCCGATGCGGCGGCCCTGCAGGGTGCGTACCGCGCGCGGATCAAGGCGGTCCACCCCGACCGGAACGCCTCGCCGGACGCCAACGCGCACTTCCAGGCGGTGCACCAGGCGTACCGGGTGCTGGGCGATCCGGACGGGCGCGCCCGGTACGACGCGTGGCACCGTGACGTCCCGGCGGGCGACCCTGTTCCCCCGGAGTTCCTGCCGGTCCTGACGTGCGAGCGATGCGTCCAGGCGTCCCCGCACTTGCGGGTGATCGTGGTGCACTGGGTGTGGAGCGCGTTGCTGTTCACGCGTCACGGGCACACGCCCTACCTGGTGTGTCCTGCGTGCGGCACCCGGCTGCTGGCGCTCGCGTCCGTCAAAGCGGGCCTGTTCGGCTGGTGGGGCGTGCCGTTCGGGCCGCTGTTGACCCCGGTGGCGCTTTGGAAGAACCTGACCTCGCCCGTTCCGGCAGCGGTGAACGTGCCGATGCTGCTGCACCAAGCGGTCGCGTACGCGCAGCGCGGCCAGCACGGCGAGGCGGGGAACGCCCTGGCCGCAGCGGACCGCCTGGTGGGCAGGTGGCCCCATATCCGTTCAGTGCGGGAGGCTCGTCCATGGCCTGATGGAAGGACACGTAGTGCGGAACGCTTCGATCACCCGGGTCACCTCGCCGATGGCGGACGTTTCAAGGAGCTGGTCCAGATAGAGATTCCGCGCCGCGACACCCTCGGCCTTGAAGGCCCAGTACAGCCCCATCAAAGGATTGATGAACAGCGAGCTGCCCCGGGTCCCCATGGTGCTGTGGTAATCCCCGAACTGCCCGTCAATGGCGTCCAGCACAGAAGACGACACGATGCTCGGGAAGTCCGGCATGTGTTCGTGCACGAACGTCAGCGCTTCACGGTACCGCTGCACCTCTGGCATGTCGGGGGTGAGACTCCACGTGCCGAGGTACTGGCCCTGCTGGGTCAGGTCCGCGACGGCTTCGAGGTACTGCGCGTGCGCCACGCCATGAAAGGCGTCTACGCCGAAGCCCAGGCAGAGCAGCAGCTTCTGCTCGACACCCCTCAGGGCCTGCACCGCCGCGAGAGTCACCGCGTCTTCTTCGGGCGTGCCCAGTCCCGCCTCGTCCCCCCGCATCAGGCTGTCCGTCCCGCCGTCGACCAGCAGCACCGTGTCGATCCCGAATGTGTCGATGAGGTGCTCGTAGGCCTGACGGAGGGGTCGAACGCCGGTCCGGGAGAAAGCGTAGATGGGCTGGGCGTCACCCTGAGCCTCGAGCCACCGGGCGAGGTGCAGCTCAGGGAAGTACCGAAGGGTCGCTCTGGTGTCTGCACGAACCTCGTACAGGGCGTCCCTCAAGGACCGGGCGTTCGTGAGGTCCAGGCTGGTGAACGACAGATTGGCGAGAATGACGCGCTTGCCCATGGCCTTCAGGGCGAAATACAGCGGAAGCCCACAGAACAGGTCAAAGCCGCCACCAGCCCCCGCCAGAAGCACCGTCCGGGACTGACCAAGACGGGCAAAGATCGGGGGAAGGAGCGACGTCGGCACAGTCACGCTCCCGACGCTATCCCACGGCGCAAGGTGACGACCAGTCGTTTCTGCGAGGGGAGGCTGGCGGACCCTTCCGGTGCCGCATCGCCTGTCCCGTGGCGGCGGAGACTTGCGTTGGGAAAGCAACGCCTGCGCGTGCGGGGCAGGCTCCACGACCCGATGGAGATGGTGGGGTCCCTTGACCAGGGCCGCTTACACTGACCCTATGAGTGCTGGAGTGCCGCTGGTGGTGTACGTCGATGTCGATGAGACCCTCGTTCGGAACCACGGGCGGGCGCGCATTCCCATGCCCGCGACGATCCGCCACGTTCGGGAACTGCATGAGCAGGGTGCAGCGCTGTATTGCTGGTCGTCCGGTGGCGCGGCGTACGCGCGGGAAAGCGCACGTGAAGTCGGGCTGGAGGACGTTTTCCTAGCCTTTCTCCCCAAGCCGATGGTGCTGCTCGATGACCAAGAGATCGGGACCTGGCGGCGTCTGCTGCAGGTCCATCCGAACGCTGCCGCCGGCCAGACCGTGCAGGACTACCGGGACGGCCTGCAGCCCGGTTCATGAGCCCAGCCCCACCGCTCGTCCGGCCGGAACAGCTGTTGTTTGATGGGAGTCTGTCGCCCCTGACCACCCACCTCTTGTTCCTCGAGTGTCCAGCCCAGGTCGCGGCCGAGGGCTTCATCACCTGGCGCGCCGAGACCGGACAGACCTGCAACAGCGCACGTCTCGCGGCGCCTCTCGAGCGGGCACTCGGTCATCTGCCTCCTGTGCGGTTCGACGCCCGCCGCCACCTGTTTGTGCCCACGACGGGTCGCTGGACGGCGTACTTCAACAACTACCCCCTGGGCGCGAACGTCGATTCGATCGCGCCGCCGCTGGCCAGGGTCCTCGGTGTCCGTGCAGCCCAGGTGAGTGCCGGTCCCCTGCCGGATGGGGAAGAGGACCTCCTGCAGTTCCGGACCTTTGAGCCAGAGGAAGAGACCGGGCCCAGCACAGGCCGCTCGGTCGGGCTGCGCAACACCCGGGGCTGGTGGCGGTTCTGGCGGACGGGAACGCCCCTGCCCTTCGAGGACCTCGCGGCGTACCGCTCCCGGCGGCTCAAGCGCCGCTTCACCTTCGAGCACCTCGTCGCCTACAGCGGAGCACTTGGCCTGCGTCCGTTCGACGCCACGTTCTACATCCCGGAGCAGGGCGCCTGGCTGGTCACCTGCGGTCCGCGCAGTCGTCCGCTGTAGACAGGGCAGCCCAGGTTCAGCCGACCACCAACCTGCGAAGCCTTCAGCGCTTGCGGGCTTATTGGTACTCCGTTGAGTCTGGAAGTGCTTGCGAAGAACACAGCAGATTTCCACTCTTGACGTCTCGCGCTGACCCCAGAAACACGGGCTTCATCCACATCCATCAGATTCCTGCCAGTCAACGGAGTACCAATAAAACCAGAGGATTTAACCTGGACGATACGGGTCTGACTCAGGCAGAACGTGTCTCGACCTTGCTCATCTGTGTGTCGGCTGCTTTCATCTGGGCCGGCGTCACAGGCCAGATCTTGGCCGCCAAGCAGCCTGTGAAACGCAAGAAACACGGACACCGTGCGGTGTCCGTGTTCCGACTGGGCTTCGATCATTTGCAGGATCTCCTGCTCCACCCGTCGCCTTCGTCCTGGCGCGCACGACAGGCCCTCATGCCGAGTTTTGACTGGTAGTTAGCCCTCACCCACCTCCGGCCATCCCCGCCGCGCCGCTGCCCCAGTCCTTGGCCGATGTCAGCCCACCCACGACGGACTCAGGGAACGCGGCCGGCTGACTGGCGTCATGGCCGGGGGCCTGACGGTTCAGGCGCAGTGGAAGCTCCACCACCGTGCGGAGCGCCGCGCGTGCCGGACAATTCAGGGCGCCGTCCGCTGCTTTCCACCGCGTTCACCCGGAGGTCCGGGTTTCAGGTGGCCCCCATGCCCAAGACGCCCCCTGCCCCGCCCGGCAACCTGGACAACCCTGACGGCTATGACGGCGGTCACCTCGTGGACAGTCAGCTCGGCGGGTGGGGCCGGCGGGCGAACATGGTCCCGCAGGAGCAGAACTTCAACCGCGGCAACTACGCACAGATTGAAAACCAGACCGCGAAGTGCACGCCGCTCACCAGAAGCAGCCTGACGTACCTTGCGCGGGTCACGTACCTGAACCTCAGCACGAACACGCCGAGCACCTGGACACTGGAACTCAAACTCAACGGCGAGGTGATAACGCGGACGTTCGACAACGTGCCGTACGGCGGGCCGAACGGCACGACCTCACGGCAGCAGATCGTGAACTGGCTGATCAGTAAAGGCTGCGTGTAAGCAACCCGCATCGCAGGGCGCCCCCGTTACTCGAGGGGCCGCGGCATGTCCCGCAGGGCGTCCAGGAACGACCCCTCACCCCGGTACGTCACGTCGTCACCTCGGACCTGCATCTCCCCCCCCTTGACGGCCTGCGCGGCCCAGTGGAACAGCGCACTCACGCTGGGGGCAACCACGAGCCGTGTGGTCTCGTCCGGGCCGTAGGTGATCACCTGCCCGGACGTGCCTGTTTCGCCCGGCGCGAGGTCAACGGCGAGGCCGTTCCCGCCGCCGTCCGTGGCGAGCGGCAGCCACCCCCGGTGGAAGGTGACGGCCTCGATCGCCCCGGTGGGGTCACTGCTGAGGCTGGCGTCCGCCTGGGCGAGATCCATCCAGGTGGCGTGTTCCTGCGCGGCGCGCCGCGCAGGAAGCCAGGTGAGCCCGAACAGCACGCCGGGGACGATGCCGTCCTGGCCGTCGGCGGTGGCGTACATGTCACGTACCGCGGGGGGCAGTGGGACGTTCAGCTGGCGCTGCAGTGTCTCCACATCTGCTGGAGGGGCAGGGCCACGGAGTGGCGCCGCCAGGGGAGGCGCATGTGAAGTCAGGGCCTGCACGAACTCGGGGACGCCCATGCGACTCAGCCTACCTGGAAAGGACAGAGCGCGTGGGCGGGGCCGCGTTGCTGAGGCTTCGCGCGCCTTGCAATTGTGCGGGCGTGCCGTCAAACTCCCGGCATGACGAAAAAGTCTGCGAAAGCCCCCGCCAAGAAGCCCGCCGCCAAGGCTGCTCCGGCCGCGAAAGCCGCGCCCAAGGCCGAGAGCAACAAGGTCGGCAAGACCCAGCTCGTCGACGTGATCGCTGACAAGACCGGCCTGAGCAAGAAGCAGAGCGAAGAAGCCGTCAGCGCGGTGTTGGACGTCATGGTCGAAGCCATCAAGGGCGGTCAGAGCGTGGGCCTGCCCGGCCTGGGCACCCTGAGCGTGAAAGCCACGGCGGCGCGGACCGGCGTGCGGCCCGGCACCAGCGAGAAGATCCAGATTCCCGCCGGGAAGAAGGTCGCCTTCAAGGTCGCCACGACCCTCAAGGGCAGCCTCTAACCCCACCGGACGCGCGAGGCCCAGAGGTACGCCTCTGGGCCTCTTTTTGGTCGGCCATGATCCGGTGCAGTGGACCGTCGAACACCATACGTCCCGAGCGCTGCTGGCCGCCGTGACGGTCACAGCCCTGGAGGCCCTGGCGTCAGGTGGGTGGCTGGTCGGCCGGCACTGCGGCGGTCCGGTCGAACAGGGCGCTCATGCCGCTGACCTGGCCGCGTTCGTACAGCCAGACGGCGTCCGGGGTGGCGCGCGCGGGTTTGAGGTGCAGCGCGGCGAGTTCCTCGGTGGTGAGGAGGTGTGCGGGGCGGGCGTCGCCGCGGTACTGCGGTACGGGTGGCAGACGTCGGCGGGGACTCATGGTCCCCAGTGTGAGGGTTCTGCTGGTTGTTGACCAGGGGCCCGGGCCGTCGTGGCTGGTGCTGAGGGCGTGGGCCAGACGCAACAATCGGGCGTACACCCGGCGTGCCGGACCCACGACCACCGGTGCGCCGTCCATACTCTGAAGGTATGACCGCTGTCTCCCAGTCCGGGACCCCAAGCCCGCACAACCAGCAGACGTTCGAGACGTGCGTCGCCCTGACCCTGCAGATGATCGCGAGCATCGAGTTCGCGCCGACGACCGGGGACACCACGGACCCGGACCTGATCCTGGCGTTCGCCGGTCAGCTCGACCGGCACGCGCAGGACATTGCCCTGATGGCCGGTCAAGCCGATGCGGACGTCGCCGGGCTGAGTGCCAATGTGTACGAACAGCTCTGCGCGGTGCGGGACGAGCCGGTGCAGGCGGCGTATCACGCGCTGAAATCCGCGGCCTTCCTGGGCCTGGGCGGCGGCCTGACCACGGCGTCCCTGCTGGGGGCGGTCGCCGTCGCGCTGCGGCGCGTGGCCGTCCGCAGCGAGCGCCTCGTGCACTGACCCGGCCGCCCCATGCATTCCTGACGCCCGGTTTCTGCCGGAGGCCGCCGGGGCACCATTCCGGTCTCATGGCGGGCGACGACACGGTTCAGACGCGGTGAGCCGAGCAGGCGGCGGCGGACCTTTTCCAGGGTGAACAGAGCCAACTTACCCTTCACTGGCGCCAACTCGACCGAGTTCCACCTCGACATTCGCCGGAGAGATCATCGTCAGCACTTTGAGGGGCACCTCACCCGCATTCTCTGGGTTGTGCACCGTTCCCTTCGCAGCCCTCGCGAAGCCTCCTGGCCCCCAGGAGCACGTCCTACCCGCCCGACGGCGCTGCTGGTCATCGTTCCACCGGGCTGAGACGCTGTGCCGCAAGGCCTGACGGACCTCTGCCGGTGCCTCACGGACGCGTACGGCACCGATCTGGCCGCGGTGCAGATCATGACCTCCCTGCCCGCCCCCCTGCCGGTGTTCACGGGCGACTGGACGCCCGCCCGGTACCGGGCCGCGCAGCGGGACGTCCATGCCCGCCTCGCCGCTGGGTTCGTGAACCTGACCTGGCTCGACGCGGCGCTCCTCGCCGGGTGACGCAGCAGGCGGAGGCGAGGGTGCCGGGTGCGTCATGCCCCTCCCGTCCACGGCACATGAGCACGCTTCCGGGCGCTCGCGCCTCTAGACTCCACCCATGACCCGCCCCCGGCCCGCCCTCCTGTCCCTCCTCGCCCTGAGCACCGCGGCCGCCGGGGGACTGGAGCCCATCAGCAGCGCGCAGCCGCTGCACTGGGTGCCGGGTGTGCTGAGTGTCACGACCAACGACCCCGCCGCGCAGACCATCCACACCCACACCGTGACCCTGCGCGTGGGCAGCGAGCGGATCACGGTGTACGTCATCGCGTTGGCGGGCAGCGAGCCCCCGGCGAACACGAACATCGATCAGCTGACCCTGTGGGTGGACAGCCCCGACGCCACGCCCGCGAACCAGCAGGCCCTGATCCGGGTGGCGCAAGCGTACCTGCGCGCGTGCTACCTCGACGTGGCCCCCGTGCACTTCGCGGCGCTGAGCGGCCTGAACCGCTGGCAGGAGGACACCTGGCACTCGCAGGTCACGCAGAAGGTCAAGATCGGCTACGCGGACGGGCGCTCCTACGAAGTGGGCCCGACCCCCGAGACGACCAAACCCAGCGCCGGGGTCATGCTGGCGTGGCCCGCGGGGCGCAGCCGCTGCCAGTACGGCAACTGACGCCCGGTCTCCGTCCCGTCAGACCTGGAGGGGCTCGACCCGCGCGGCGCGGCACGCGGCCACGAACGCCGCCCCAGCCGGCGGGGGGCGCCTCAGTCGGCTGGATCACCGTTCTGACTTTGCTCAATGAGTCCCCGGATGTCGCGGACGGCAGCGGCGGCGAGCTCGTCCGTCGCGTACGGGGGGACGACCTGTTCGTACGGTTGCAGGGGCGCGCCCGCAAGGGACTGCAGGACATCGAACGGCAGGCCGTCCATCTGCGGTACGGTTCGCCGGACGTGCTGGGCAGCGTCCTGAAGGTCGGCGTGCAGGATCCTGGCCGCCTCTTCGGACGCAGGCCGGTACGTCACGCCTTCGGTGAACACGAACAGGGTGATGGGGGGCACGTCGCCAATCGACACTTTGGCCAGGACGCAGTGGTACTCGGGGAGCGGCCAGGTGAGGACCCTGGTGTACCCGAGGCTGTCCAGGTGGCGCACCAGCATGTCCGTTTTTGTGTTCAGTTGCTCCTTCCAGGCGGTGACCTGCGCGTCGAAGCTCCGTGGTACAGCGTACGCTCCTGCGTCGCGGTGGAGTCAGCAGGCAGCGAGCGGCCAGGGATGTACAACGTCATCGCAACAGGCGACCGGGTGGGGGTGGGCGGTGCGTCCTGCGCCATGGATCCGGCATCGGTCGGGGGTTCGGGGTTAAGACGAAAGGGCGCGGATGAACGCACTGTAATCGACGCCTCTGTCCTGCGCGAGGGGACTGAGGTAGACCTCCGCGTGGGTGATCACCGAAAGCAATGCCTGTTCCAGGTTCTCCCATGAGGCGATCGGCTCAGTCGAGTGCCCATCGAAACACAGGTAGACCCTCCGCTCGCCACTCTGAGTGTAGAAGGTCCCACTGCTGTTGCTGGACGTGTGCACGGTCATGAAGGCGAACTGGTCGTCCCGCAAGCCCCGTGGCGCATCGTGGCCATTCGGAGAATCCAACGTGAATGGCTGATGGGTGTACTTCGGATTGGAGATGCCGTAGAAATGAAGCGAAGCATTGTACATATGGAAGCCGTTTACGACTGCATATAGCGCCCAGACATCCTGGGGGATGAGCGCCCTCCGATCTTGGGAGATAGCCTCCAGCACATCCTGCTCAAGAGGCGCGAACAAGGTATGTTTATACGCAAACTCAGCAACGTCCGGTGTACGAAAGAATTGGCAACGGCCACCGCGGAATTCAAGCGCGTCCATGCTTTGGTCAACGCCGATGATGTTCAGGATGCGATCATTCCACAACGCTTGCATGCCATTGAATTTCTCGTCCTTCATATCTTCCAGACCTCTCCAGGCTCAAGGCTCGTGTGCGCATGACCCCAGAGTCATTCTGGGCGTGTGTGGAGTGTAGTGGACCTGAGATGCGCGCGACATCGCCCAACGATGCAATACGGCCGAGGCCGGTGTTCATCCGCTGGATCTGTTGCTCCACCCCTCGCCTTCGTCCTGGCACGCCCTAGTGGACTGCTACACGTATTCCGGATACTGGGAGGGGAATCGGAGATAGCGTCTCGGTTCAGCACGCGCCCAGTCTTGGTGCCCCTGTACGACTTCCGCACGTTCGTGGAGACGCCCGAACTCGGCGCCGCCACGCAGGCCAAGATCCTGCGCATTGTCCGCACAACACTGAAGCTCCCCACCTGGACCGCCAGAACACGCTGGGCAGCGACATCACGGTGCCCGCCCTGCTCACACCCGGTGATCCAGCAGAGCAGCAGGCCATAGCGTGGACCAAAGCCTGCTTTGTCGCGGCTAGCGCCAACGCGGTGATTCGTTCAGCCCTGGCGACCGGCCAGTTCCGGACGCCGACCACCTGCCAGGATCCTCGCGTTCCCGAGCCGCGTTGCCAGTCTCGAGAGTCGGGGCGGGGGGGTTCCTGCGCCGCGTTCACCATGCCCGTGTGGGCGCGAGGGGCCGGAGCGGCAGCCTTGAGGTGCACGCTACACCGCCCGGTTGGATCGTGGCAACCCGCGCCGGAGCGCTGTGAGCGGACGGCCGTCCATCAACCGGTCCATCAGCTGGCCGGCGCGGGCGTGCTTGAGCGTCCTGGTCTGTGCGGTGTCCTCATCACGAGCCGGGAACCCCATGATCGTGTTCGCGTGCTGGGCGATCAGCTCCAGCCCGTGGTGGGCGCGACTTGACCGACCAAGTTGATGCATGTGCCCCTCTTGGGGCACATGTTTTTGTTGTGGACATTCCCCCCCGCTGCACGTTCGGCCACCCGGGCGCGGGGGACACTGGGGGGATGACTCGTTCGCTCCCATGTTCTGTTGGTGTCCTCGGGTGCCGCGCATGACCGCGCCTCGGCTGGTGGTGGAGTTGGTGCCGGCAACGTCGTGGTTTGAGAACCTGCGGTCGCTGCTGGCGCCTGCGGACTGGGACCGTTTGCGGCGGCAGACGTACCGGGCGGCGCGGTACCGCTGTGAGGTGTGCGGCGGGCGGGGCGAGGCGCACCCGGTGGAGTGTCATGAACGCTGGGTCTATGACGAGGTGGCGGGGACGCAGACGCTGAGCGGGTTGATCGCTCTCTGTCCCCTGTGTCACCTGGTGGTGCATTTTGGGTATGCGCGGACGGTGGGGCGGCAGGAGGAGGCGGGGCGGCACCTGATGCGGGTGAACAATTGGTCGCGGCGGGAGGCGCATGGTCATGTGCAGGCGGCGTTTGCGACATTTGAGCGGCGCAGCGGTCAGCATTGGCGGTTGGACGTGTCGTGGTTGGCGGGGCAGGGGGTCGAGGTGCGGCCACCGGCGGGTCCGGATCTGGAGGAATTGTCCGGGGAGGTCCTCTTCGAGGTGCTGTTTGGGGAGGAGGATCAGCCTGTGCCGAGGTTGTCGCGGGCGGAGCGGCGTCGGCGGTGACGAGGTGGGTGGGGTTTTCTCCAGTCCACCATTTATATATGGGATTATATAGGGGAAGCGTCATCACCCTCCCACCTTCCTATCTCCCCCCACTCCCTTTCTCCTTCCCTCCCCACCATCTTTCCCCTGCGCCTGCTCTTGCCTGGTGCGCCCTCTTGTGCCGCACCTCCTGGATCAAGCACCGGCGGGCACCGCTCAGCCCGTTGCTTCAGCTCCGTCAGGTGTCTCCAGCTGGTCGTTGAGGTCGACCTGGGTTCCTGCCAGTTCAAGCAGCGTCGGGGAAGACGCCTCTCAATCCCCCTCCTTTCACCACTGCATCCCGCGTCCCACCCTTCCCCCTGTGCTTGCGCATGTGCTTTTGCTTAATGAACTGCCCCCGCCTGACTTCTCTGCTTCGTGAAATTGGAAAGACATAACGCTCAGGCCACTGCTGCAGCACCGGTACTCGTCTCTACGGGCACCCAAACGGAAGGGATCAGACTGCCCACGCGCTCCATCACGTGGAGAAGCAAGCTCGAGCGGGGCGGGGATTGAATGCTTCTCTTCATACAGTCCAATATAGTTAGTGATACATGTCACCTCACCTCCACCCCGCCGACGAACGCGCCCTCAAACTCACCCAAGCCTTCCGCGACTACGACCTCGACACCATCGCCGCCACCCTCGGCGTCCACGCCCTCAGCCGCCCCCTCATCCAAGTCCACAGCAACCTCAGACAGGTCTTCATCCACGCCCAAGCCGACGACATCGACCTGCTCCAGCCCCCAGCGCACTTCCACACCTGGCTCCAACGCCCACTCGCCACCCCCAACCGCGGCCCCGGTCCCCTCAAAATCAACACCCTCACCGCCCGCGTCGTCACCCTCCGCGTCCTCTACGAGGCACTGATCACCGAAGGGGTGCTGACCACCAACCCCATGACCGGCTACCCCAACCCCGGCACCGAACACGCCAGCGACCCCGTCCCAGAACGCGAAGACATCGAGCAGCTCCTCAAGACCGCGAAAGCCAGCACTCCTGAACTCTTCGCCGCCCTCACCCTCATCCACGAACACGCCTTCCAAGTCAGGGAACTCCTTGGGTTGAAATGGTCCCGGTACGAACCCAGTACCGGAGAGCTCCTCCGCGCCCGCACCGTGACAATCCTCTCCGAACCTGCCCAGCGCGCCCTCGAACCCCTCCTCAAAGAAGCCGGCGGGCCCCTCTACGCCACCGAAAATGCTCTCCCCATCTTCCCCATCACCCCCGAGGACCTCCGCACGCAACTCTGGAAAGCCTGCAAGGTCGCCGAGATCCCCCACATCCCCCTCAGCGCCCTGCGCCGCGCCAGCCTGCGCGACCACCCCGCCCGCATGACAGGGAGCGGCTTCTCCAACGATCAGGCGTATAGGCGCGCCCTCCGACTCGCCGGCAAAGTCGTCGACAAGCACCGCAAGGACGAGCCCTAATGATCTGTCATTTGGTCACCGCCCGTGCCTGATCTCGAACAGCAACTCCAGGCCGCCACGCAGCAGTGTGGGTGTGCGGATGAGGCCATCTGGACACTCGCTCAGGCCCAGGTGGGGCAGGTGCTGCTCATCCGCGCCGTGGCCAACGTCTTCAACCTGACACTCACAGACGCTCGGCAGGCCGTGAGGGACGCCGTGGCGCGCCAGGGCATCCCACCCCTGGAACTGAACCGGCCACAGGGGCCCAGCTGGCCGGACCGCGAAGCAGGCGTGCTGGCCACGCTGGCGCAAGGTCCACTGTTGGGACGATGGCAGGACCAACCCTTGGCGGTCTATCAGGCGTGCTTCCTGCCCAGTTGGGACCTGCCCCTCATGATCACAGTGGAGCGGTCGGCCACACCGCTGCTCACTGCCGTGGCCACGGAGCCCTTTTCCGGTCCGGATGCGCAGGGCCGGGTTCAGGTGCCCCGCTGGCCCGTCCCCGTTCGCGTCGACACGGAATTGATGTCCTGGTCCGTCCGGGCGAATCTGGCAGAGGAGGCCCTCCTGATCTTGCAGGAGACGGCCGCCGCCCTCGTGCCGGCCATCCGAGCCGAGCAGCTGGGCTACGGCTTAGACGGCACCACGATCCTGGGGTCCATCACCACTGGGGGGCAGGTGACGCCGTTCCGCACCTGGAGCCCACAGGCCGAGCAGGAACCGGCGCATCACGCCTTCCTGAGTGCGCTCATAGACGTAACACTCACCGGCGTGCCGCAGGGACAGGTCCATCAGGCCGTGCAGGCGATGGCCCGGGAGTTGATGGCCCACAGCAGGTGAGACCATCCAGACCTACCGCCGCAGCTCTCTGATGACTCCGGCCTGAATCTGGCTGGCCCACGTGCGGAATTCCTCGCTCATCGCGTACTCCGGCCGCATGAACCAGGTGTCGAAGTCCGCTGAGCGCGCCGGGAAACGTTCGTAATCCCAGGCGTGGTCCTCCGAATACACCACGCCGTCCGTCAGCTCCGCAAGCGCCGACGCCAGGCAGCCATACAGCACGTTCACCACGGCTGGCTGCCCCGCAGACCGCCGGAAATACCACCAGCGCCCACTTAACCTGGCGGCCTCAAATACAGCTGGGTCATTGAATTGCGTCCGGTTGAACGGGAGGCCGTGCGTCCCCGGTTCAACCTCCCACTCTGTCTCCAGCACCTTGCAATGGGCACTCGTGCCGCCCTCAATGCCCTCCACCGTGAAGCACATGGCATGGTCAACCGGCCAGGCGAACGGCGCATCCAGCACGAGCGGCTGTGGTGCGTCGCGACCGCGTGGCCACAACTCCACGCGAACCCGGGGCGCCGCATCAAGATCGATGCTGGCGAGGTACCGCCAGAGCTTCACGGCGCCCAGCGTCAGGACCTCCCGCGTGGTCGGCGGTTCCACATGTGCCGGGTAAACGTCGAAGGTCGTGGCCATCACCTCACCCTGCCATGGATGAGGCAAGAGCGCACCGTGGTGGAGACCCGCGTCTATCCACGCCCTGCAGCAGGTCCCTGGTCATCTTCTGAGTGTCCTTGAGCATCATCACCTCCCGAACATCCGGGATAACCGCACAGCCTGACCTACGCGCCGGGCCGACGCACGATCCGGCGCAGCCGGTAGGTTGGCCGGTACTCGCTTTCCTGACCAGGCGGCACGGGGACCCGGCCGGTTAGGCGATGCGCCGCGAAGATGGGCGACGGACGCTGAAGCAGGCGGTTTAACTGAGCCCACCCCCGGTCATCTGATTTTTTTGGCACGCGCCACCGGGTGCCGAGAACCACCATCGGTCGCCCGCACGCCGGGCAGTGCGCGCCGTCGGCACGGCTGACCAGGCGGTGCGCCACACACACGGAGGTTCGGTGATAGGTCGATCGGGACATGCCTCAGTCTCCGTAGGCCGGGCCCGCCCCGCATCCGTCATCCGGTCCGGCGCGACAGGTCATTTGGCCCAGGGGGGCGGTCCGCTCCGCACCTGAGGACGCGACGCCGTTCACCAGGTCAGCGAGACGTAAGGACGTGCCTCACTCGCAGGCCACCCCGTCGCCATCCCGGTCGAGTTTCGGCGCGTAGCCGGGCTGACCGCGCAGGAGCGGCGCCTTCCCGGCCGCGCGCACCGCCGCGCAGTTCGCATAAGAGACAGGGGCGGGCGCCGCCGGCACCGGCACGGGTGCCGGGCGCGGCGGGGCGGTGCGAGGCGCAGTCGCCGTCCCCTTAACGCCGGTGCCGTTCTGGGTGGTGATGGCGAACTGCCCGGACTTCTGCACCGTCACCGTCACCGTGCCGTTCAGGTCCGTGCGGTAGATGGCCGCCCCCACCTTCTTGTACAGCGCGAGCGCCTCCGCGGTCGGATGGCCATAATTGTTCGGTCCCACCCCGATCACGACGTTCTTCGGCCGCACCGCCGCCAGCCAGCGGGCGGAGTCCCCGTTCTTCGCCCCGTGATGAATGCTCTTGTAGACATCGGTAGGGCCCAGGAGGGACGCGGGCAGGGTCTTGAGCCAGGCTGTGGTTTCAGGCGTCTCGCTGTCCCCCGTCATCAGCGCGCGGAAGGACCCGTACTACACGAGCAGGCCGATGCTGTTCGTGTTCTGGTCTTTCATCCCAGGGGGCGGCGGGATCACGGTGAGTTTCACGCTGCCCAGGTTGATCACCTGCGCTTTGGCCAGGAGACCCTGCGTGCCAGCCGCACTGGCCGCCGCCACGAGTTTCTTCCAGATCTGCGTGGTGGGCGCGAGCCCGTTGTTCAGGAAGAACTTCGGCTTGAACAGCTGCACCGCGGGCACCAAACCCGTGATGTGATCCGCGTCCCCATGACTGGCCGCGACCAGATCAAGGCTCTTCACGTTGTACTGGCCCAGCAGCTCGCGCACCCGGGCTTCACTGCGCCCACCGTCATACAGGACGCTCTTGCCTTCCGGACTGGTGATCAGCACCGCGTCGCCCTGACCCACATCGAGGAAGCGGATGGTCAGGACACCCAAGGGGGCCGCCTGCGCCCCCGCCAGACCCGCGCTCAACACCAGGACCACCAGCAGACGCCTCACAGGTCGATCTCCCCGGTCGGAGCGCCCTCATTCAGGGCGGTGAGAGCCTGCCGGGCACTCGCCTTGCGGCGCCGCGTTTCCCCGCGATCCACGCGCACGTGCCGCTCACCGCCCCGCAGGCGGACTTCAAGCACGTCGCCTTCTTTCACCCCGACGGGCAGCTCTTCGAGTCGCCAGTCCGCCAGGGTGCCGTCCGCGAGTTCCACCCGCGCGAAGGCCCCCTCGATACCGTCGATGGTGACGTGAGTGAACTGGGGCGCCGCTTCTCCTGGAGCACTGGGCATCCCTCACGGTACCGCCTGCGGCGGCCGCACGTCTCCACGCCTGCCCGGCTCAATCGCCGAAGAAGATGCGGATCCCGCTGATCCCGCTGGCCCGGCCGGGTGCACCCTCAGGCCTTGTTCGAGGGGCCGTCCAGGCAGGGGCAGGGGCGTCTGGTACCCGCCCCTGCCTTGTCCAGGTCAGTGGGTGTACTGGGAGAGGTTCCCGAGGTTCACCTTGTTCACTGTGGTCCCTTCAAACAGGGCCTTGCGCATGGTGGTGCTGCCCAGGAAGTCGTTGCTGTCGTCGATCTTGATGCCGAAGCCGTACCCGTCGACTGAGATTTCGAAGTCGAGGTTGGTGCCATCTTTCTCGTACCAGTAGAAGCGGACGTCACTATCAGTGCAGCCGAACACCTGGATGGCGTCCAGGTAATCGCCGGGCTCGGTGATCATGGTGAGCTGGCCGTGCCAGCCGATGCCGGAGCCCTTGACCGCCACCCAGATTTCCGCTTTGCCTTTCGTCCAGGGTTCCATGTCGTTGTATAGGTCGACGCGCACAAGCTTGACCTGGTAGCAGCCCTGCGCGGCCAGCGTGGCCGCCGGGACAGGCGCGGACTGCACGACCTGGCCGCTGGCATCCACGCGCTCATTGACACCCACCACCACGACCGGCCGGTCTGGAGCGGTCCGGCCGTCGAGCACATGGGCGTTCCCCTGAGCGTCGTAGGCGGTCACTGCAGCGAACTCGTCTCCGCCTTCCTGAGCGACGGCCACCCAGGGCACCGTGCGGGCGGGGTCCCAGGCGGCGCCCCGGACCGCGACCTGAAGGTTGGGGACGCGGGCCGTGAGGTCATGCAGACTCTGGGCGCCGATGCCGCCACTCAGGGCCTGCGCGAAGGACTGGGTGCCGGCCGCCATGGGGGCCAGGGTGCTGTAGAGGGCTTCCGTGTCGCCGTCGAACTGCCGGGCGGTTTGCTGTGCGATGAGGGTGCGGACGCCCGGGTCCGTCATGGAACGCGCGAGCTGCTGAGCGAACGTGCGCAGCGCCTCGTTGGTCCGGCTCTGAGCGGGTGACAGCGCGGGCTGGGTGGCGCTGAGCGCTGGGGTCGGCTGGGTGGGGGTCTGACTGCAGGCGGCGAGCAGGAGGCTGAGGGAGAGGGACATGGGAAGAAGTCGGGGCAGCGTCATGGGACCCCCTGGGGTGAACCCCCGAGTGCAGGATGAAGAGAAGTTGGGCCGACGGGGGCAGCGTACCGGCTAAATGGTCGCGATGTGTGCGCACATCGGCTCCTATGAAGAGTGCATGAACGTTTGCGTGTTGGGCGGTCTGAAAACGGCAGGCTCGGAAGGAGTCCGGTCCTCAAAAACGGGTCACGCTTGAAACACCGGAGGAATCAGGTTCAGGCGGGCGTCCGCTTCTAGGGTCGGCAGAACGTCGAAATTTTTCATAAGGCGTGTTGAAGGTGTTTTTGCAGACTGGCTCAGGCGATCCGGCGCCGTCCAACCCCACCTGAAGACGTCAAATGACGGAAATGAACTCAAGAATTCCTGGCCCTGCACGCCCGAATCTCGAACGTCCACCGTCACGCGCGGACCACCATTCCTGCCGCCCTTAGACAACGTCATCTGTCCGTAACCCTCCTGCGAGACCCCGGTCTCACCGAAGTTCAGTTGCCAGATCCGACTCAAGTACGGTCAGGTCATCGGTCGGAAACCGCTGACCGGTGGTGTCCTCAATGCAGCGCAGCTGCGCCGAACTGGCGAGCGCCCGGCCACTGCCCCATGCCCAGATGGTCATCGCCCGCAGGATAGGGAGCGCCGCGACGGCGGCACAGGCACGGCTGTCACGGGTGTCCGGTCACGCGTCAGGGTCAGTCCTGGCCCTGGAAGGCCGCGCGCAGGTCGCGCTGCGTTTCCAGGGCCCTCGTTCGGAGGAACGCCTGTTGCGTCTGGTCCGGGCGCAGGTACCACTGGTCGAACGCGGCGGGTCGCGCGGGGAAGCGCTCGTGGTCCCAGACGTGGTCGGTCGTGAACAGTACCCCGGACGTGAGTTCCGCGAGGGCCGACGCCAGGCAGCCGTACACCAGCCGGGCGAGGGGGGGTTGCGGCGCGACGTACTGGATGCGCCAGTACCGGCCACGGACCCGGGCCTGTTCAACCACGGCGGGGTCGTCGATGCGCGCCAGCGTGAACGGCAGGCCATGCGTCGCGGGATCCTCACCCCACTCGGGGTTCATGGTGCCGCAGGACGCGATGATCCTGCTCTCGTCCGCCTCGGCGTCCCACCATTGGTAGTGGTACTCGTCCCACTCGAACAGGGCGTCCAGGTCCGCCGCCCACGGTTGACGGTCCGGGATCGAGAGCATCTGCACCCGCAGGTCCGGGCGCGCGTGGATGCCGAGGCTGTCCAAGTGCGCCCACAGTTTCGAGCTGGTGCGCGTGTGCACCTCACGGGTGGTGGGCGTCCGGGGGGCCCCGGGGTAGACGGAGAGTGAGCTCATACCACTTCACCATGCCAGACGGTGCCCCCGGACCGTGCCGCACCTGGGCGACTTATGCGACTGACCTGCTTGAGTCACGCCCGGGTATGGAGGCTGATGGTCATCCTGTGGTGGGAGGCTTCAGGAATACCCTGGCCTGAAGGGCTGCTGCCCGCTTCGATCTGTGGCCCCCGCGCGAGCCGGGTGGCTGGTCCGTGGCACTGAAGCTGCCCCAAGGCGCGGTCGTCCGGGGCATCCTGGCAGCGCCGTCGATGGTGATGTGAGAGGACTGGAGCGCCGCTTCTCCTGGAGTACTGGACATACGCCTCGCTACCACCTCCAGCGCCCGCACGTCGCCAGGGCGAGGACGAGGGCTGCCTTGACGCGTGTGGGCCCCAGGATCCGCTCAGGAATGACGATTGAGAGACAGGTCTGCAAGAACTTCGGCAGGCAGCCCACCCGCAGGGTTCTGTTGGACTACAACCACGCGGCGCTGTGTTGGGCACCGCTCTCCTCAGCCAGGTTCCCTTCGAGACAGGCCAGGCAGCAATCGAGCAGCAGGAGCGGCACGTACTGCTCGCACGATGGGCACCATTCCTGCTCCTCCCATTCCACGGTCGGCCGCACCTCGAGAGGGGTCAGAAGCAGAAGGGGATCGGTGATCAGATCGCGCAGCAGCTGGGACACGGGGGGCTCCTGCCCTAGGATTGCCGTGCTGGACGCCTGAACGCAAGTTCGCCCGCGCGATTCCAGGCCTCCGGTCTAGACAAGTCCGTGACGGAACGAGGGCGCCAGCCGCACAGGCAGCGCAGCCGGCACACCACAGAACTGAACTCGAAGATAAAGAGCGTCTCAAGATGGCCGGTCATCCCCGGAAAACCACTCGCCCGTCGATACGATTTTTGTATGTGCGTCTACCACGACCTGCTCAGCGAGCACGCCGGACCCTCCCTCCTGCGTCAGGACCACCTGGCCAGCCTCCTCGGCGAGCACACCTGGGACGCCGACCTGAACCGCGGCCTCCTGCACATCAGCACCAGTCACCGACCGTACGCGGCGCAACTGCTCGGGACGGAGCTGGAGCGGGACGCCTCCTGGCGCTGGGGCTGGGCCAACACCGGCAGCGGCCTGAGTGACGAGGTCCTCAAAGACAGCCGCCAGGTTCTCGCGTACGGGATCGAGCACGGCGTCTCCGTCCTGACCACCCCCACCCTCAATACCCGCAAGACCAGCGGCATTGAACTGGCCATGATCGCCCGTGGCATCACTGGCGCCGGCGCGTACTTCAAGGGCGACTTCCCCGGGGGAGCCGCCTACTTCCTCCTGCACGACGTCCCTGAAGCCCCGCCCCTGACCGCCCAGCACAGCGTCCACCTGATCACCACCCTGGTCCGGCGCTTCGAACTCAACCACCCGAACACCATCCGCGCGCTGTTCACCGCCCAGAACTGCCCGATCAGCATCCAGGGCGCCACGTGGATGGTGCAGGTGGGCAGCGAGACCGTCCGGCTCATATTCGACGAGCATCACCGCCTCACTTCAGTCGCCACACCTGCCCTCGCTTGAATCCCGCAAAGGTGTCGCGGTGCCGCCAGAAGCGTCCCGTGCACCGTGATGAACCACAGCCGCGCCCTGTTCAACGCACGCACCTCCCGCCACCAGTCCCCCCGCCCTCACCCCAATCCCGCAAAGGTATCGCTACTCCAGGAGCCCCCATGTACCCGACCGGCATGACCCTCGGCGAACGCCTGCACTACATCGATCCCGAAACACACACCGAGCACTTCGCCGTCCTGATCGGCCCGGCCGACGGCAAAGGGCAGCTGCACCTGAACGTCCATTACCCCGGCAAGCTCGAAGCCCGCCGCGCCGCGCTCTCCAAACAGGTCACCGGCGGCACCTGTCACCCGGTCGACTTCACCCACGCGGTCCTCACCCCCAAAGCACCCAGCCTCTTCAAGCAGGTCCGTAAGTTCATCGACGAGCAGCGGTGACGCGGGCCGAGGCGCCAGGAGGACCGGATGACCCCACAGACCACGTTGAGCATTGATCCCTCCGAACTGCCCGAGCCGCTCCAGCCGGTCGCCCAGCTCGCATGCACCTGGCTGCACGACGACTTCACCGTGATGTTCCTGCGCGCTGAAGCCGCCAGCCCAGAGGAACGTCAAGCGCTCCTCGACGCCCACGACCGCCACGCCCGCGACCTCGCGCACTGGTTATGGCAGGCCAGGCGGTCGGACACCAGTGAGGCCCTGTACCTGTTCCGGCAACTGCTCGAAATGATCGCCCAACTCCACCCCGCCTGCCACTGACCGGTGCCCCCCCGGCCCCGGACGACCCATCACCCCTGGCGGGGTGAGGCATGCGGTGTCCGCCCATCGCCTCACCGACCCGCCTCCAGGAGTCGCATGCATGTTCGTCCCGCCCCCCGTCCGCATCCCCGTCCAGTGGCCCCGTATGTCGGCCCTTGGTGATCAGCTCCGCCGCCTCCCCCCCGGCAAGCAGCAGGCCGGGTGGTTTTTCCTGCGCCTCGCCCTCGGCTCCGGAGCGCTGCTGCTGGGGTCGACGGCCGTGACCGCCCTGCAGCGCGACCCGCTGCTGCTCACCGCGCTGCTGAGCAGCGCCCTGTTCCTGACGCTGCTGCTGCCCGTGCACTTCACGCTGAAGCGCCGCTCTGCCCGGTGGGTGAGTGACCGCCTGTGGCAGGTCTACGAGGTCCGCCAGCGGTCCTTGTATCCCATCTTCGCGGCCGTCCTGCTGCCCAACGTAGCGTTGACTCTCGTCACCGCACACGCTCGATACTTGATCTCCCCCGCGTTCTCCGGGGTCGTGCTGGGCGCAGGACTCTTCATCCTGCTGCTCCGTGGCCAGGAGAAGCCCCCCAGGCGCCGCACGCGTGCCCGGGTGTCCCTGGGCCGCTGGAGTGCGCCATGACAGCTGCCGTGGGCACCGAGGCGCGCGTGCAGTTCCTGCTCGTCGAGGGCCGCACCCTCTCAGGCTCACTGCCTTCCAGATCATGAACCACTCGCGTCAACTTGCGGCACTTTCCAACGGTTCAAGATCGTTCAACCGCTGGGTGATCGGAGGACTGCGTACCGATCAGTGTAAAGAGGCGCTCACCCGCGTGAGACGGAGGTCACCCCTGCTTCTGCAAGAATCGGAGCATGCAGCAGCGTTTTCTTGGAAAGACTGGACTGAAGGTCAGCGAACTCTGCCTGGGCACCATGACCTTCGCCCGCGAGGCCGATGAGCAGACCAGCCATGGTCTGCTTGACCGTTTCGTCGCAGCGGGCGGAAATTTCATTGACACTGCCGACGTCTACAGCACCGGAGCCTCCGAGACCACCATCGGCACCTGGCTGAACCGCCAGCGGCGGGACGACCTGGTGATCGCCACCAAGGTTCGCTTTCCCATGGGGGACGGCATGAACGAGGTCGGGTTGTCGCGAAAGCACATTCTGGCGGGGGTCGAGGCCAGCCTGAAACGGCTCCAGACCGACTATCTCGATCTGTACCAGGTTCACTGCTGGGACGCCCGCACGCCGCTGGAAGAGACGCTTTCCACCCTCGACGGCCTGGTCAAGCGCGGCCTGGTGCGCTACATCGGGGTCAGCAACTTCACGGGCTGGCAACTTCAGAAGGCCATCGATCTCAGCCGCCAGCACGGCCTCGAGGTGTTCAGTTGCCTGCAACCGCAGTACAACCTGCTGTGCCGCAGCACCGAGTGGGATTTGCTCCCGGTCTGTCTGAACGAGGGCCTGGGCGTGATTCCCTGGAGCCCGCTGCGCGGCGGGTGGCTGAGCGGCAAGTTCCGGCGCGGCATGCAGCACCCCATAACCGGTTCACGGATTGAGAAGGCCGAGCAGGAAGGCTGGGGCGAGTCCTGGAGCAACTACAACAACGAACATACCTGGGGGGTGTTGGACAGCCTCTTCTCGGTCGCCGAAGAGAGCGGCAAGACCCCGTCACAGGTGGCGCTGAGCTGGGTGCTGTGTCAGCCGGGCGTGACGGCTCCGATCCTGGGCGTGCGGACGATGGAACAGTTGGAAGACAACCTGGGGGCCAGCGGCTGGACGCTGAGCGCCGATCAGCTGGCACGGTTGAATGCGGCGAGCGCGAACCCGGCCCCGTACCCGCACGACTTTATTGCCGAAGCCCAGCAGCGCCGCTGAGCGACATTGAGCTCTGACCAGGAGCGGGATGGAGACACGCCAGGATGAACGTACAGGGCTGGCTCCCGCCGGAGAAACTCCCCAGGCTGTCGGAACGCACGAGTGCTGCTCGGGCCGGCGTGGCACCGCGGCATCATGACCGCTGCCCTGCTCGCCATGATCGAGGCGGCGCGTGTGGCGGGCTTTCAACGTCTTTGGGCCTGCCCGGAGGCAGAGAACCTTCGGTCTAGAGCCCTCCTGGACCGCGCAGGGTTCATCCCTTACACGCCAACCGACGCCTCGTCAGGAACGGCCTATCTCGAACGAAACCTCTGACCGAGAGATTCAGGTCGCAGCTGCAGGGCTTCGTCAAGCGGCTCCGGGCGGGTCGCTGGTCAGTCGGCCGCCTGGGCCGGGCCACCGGGCCGGAGCGGGAGTTCCGCGAGGCCCTCGACCCGCACGGTCACCGCGCGGCCCTGCCGCGTCACCTGCCCCCGGACGATGAGCGCCCGGGCGTCGCGCAGCAGGGCGCGGTGGGCTTCCCACAGGTCTGGGCTGATGATCGCCTGCATCCGACCAGAGTGGTCCTCGAGGACGTAGAACGCAAAGCCTTTCGCGGTGGGGGGCCGTTGCTTCGCCACGATCACCCCGGCGGCCCAACAGGTGGACCCGTGCCGCAGGCGGGCCAGGGCCTCGCAGCCCAGATCCCGGAGGCGTGCGCGGTGCGCGTCCAGTGGGTGCCGCCCCGTCGGGGTTGTGCCGGTCAACTCCATGTCCAGGGCGGCCTGCACGTCGATGGGCAGTTCGGGGAGGTCGGGAAGGGCAGCCGCTGGTGCCAGGAGCGCCCGCGTTCCGGGCGGCCGGGCGTGCGCGACCGTCTGCAGCACGAAGTACGCCTCGCGGCGGTTCTTGTGACGGTCGATCGCGTCGAAGGCACCCGCTTTCACCAGGGTGTCCAGGGCGTCCCGCTTGATCTGCACGCGGTCGTAGAAGTCCTCCACACCCTGGAACTTGCCGCCAGTCAGGCGGTCCTGCACGATCTGCCGGGCGGTGTCCAGGCTGAGGCCTTCTATGGCCGTCAGGGGCACGCGGACGGTGTGTGCAGACTCCGCGCGGTACGACACACCGGAGCGATTCACGCACGCGCCGGTCAGCCGGACCCCTCGCCGGGCCGCTTCTGCGGCGATGGTACTCGCCGGCCACATCCCGGGCGCTTCGGTGAGGAACGCCGCGAAGTACGCCGCTGGGTGATGCCTTCGCATGTACGCACTCGCGTAACTGTGCTGGGCGAACGCATGCGCGTGACTCTCGGCGAACCCGTACCCGCGGAACGCCGCGCACTGCTCGAACACCGCTTCTGCTTCCCAGGGAAAGGCCCCGACCGTCGCGGCTGCGCCCTCCAGGAAGGTCACGCGTAGGGCGGCCAGCTCGTCCGGATCCTCCACCTTGCTCAGGCGACTCCGGAAGCGGTCCGCGTCCGGCCAGTCCATCCCGGCGTACTGCACGGCGATGCGCAGGATCTGCTCCTGGAACATCAACGTGCTGTGGGTGGGGGCAAGAATGGAGTTCAGCGGCTCAGGCAGTTCCGGGACGGGTTCCTCTCCCCTGGCGCGACGGACATACGGGTGCACGGTGCCGCTCTGAATCGGTCCGGGGCGGATCAGGGCGATCTGGTGCGCGAGCTGCGTCATGTTCTTCGGCTGCAACCGGGCCGTCATCTGCACCTGTGCTGGGGACTCGATCTGGAAGAGCGCCATGGTGTCGCCGGTGCTGATCTCCCGCCAGACACTGGGATCATCCGGGAGCTGGCCGTACGCCACCCATTCGCCCGTCAAGCGCAGCACTTCTTCCCGGGCGCGTTCCAGGGCCGCGAGCATCCGCAGCCCCAACAGGTCGAGTTTGATCAACCCCAGGCGCTCGACGTCGTCCTTGTCGAAGGTCAGCATGCGGATACCCCCGGAGCTGCGCATCAGGGGGCTGTAGTGGGTCAGGGATTCACTGCTGAGCACCACGCCGCCCGAGTGCGGGGCGAGATGGCGGGTGAACCGGGGCTCCAGGCGGTCCAGCAGTGACAGCAGGGCGTCCTTCACCGGAGCGTCGCCCAGCACCTCGGTGAAGACCGCTTCGGCTTCCCGGGCGCGGTGCGGCCGCAGGTGCCCGAAGTCCCGTCCTAACGAGCGGCTCAACCGGTCACGCAGCTCCGGGGGGAGCCCCAGCGCCCGCCCCAGGTCCTGGATGGCACTCTTCAGTCGGTACGTGATGCGGTTGGCCACCATCGCCTCACCTGTACCGGTCAGGCCCCAGCGTCCCTCCACCCAGCTCAGCACCTGATCGCGCCGGGAACTGGCGATATCGATGTCCACGTCCGGCATGGACGTTCTCCCGGTATGCAGGAAGCGCTCAAACAGCAGGTTGTGCGCCAATGGGTCACTCAGGGTGATGCCCAGGACGTAGCACAGCACACTTCCTGTGGCACTGCCCCGGCCCGCCGCGAGGATGCCGTGCGCGCGGCAGTAGTCGGTCACCTCCGCGGCAGTCAGGAAGAACCCGGCCATGTCGAGTTCGGCCACGGTGTTCAGTTCGGCCTTCAGGCGGTCGAGTGCAGCGGGGCGCTGATCCGGCAGGTACCGCTCCGGCACGGCCGCGAACACCCTTTCCTCCAGGGCCTCCTGGGCGGTCTGGAAGGGCTTCAGGCTGGGCTCGGGGACGCTCAGCCGCTCCGGGAGGAGGTGCAGGGCGCACCCCTGCGCCAGGGTCTGGGCGTTCAGGAGGGCGTCGCCGTAGGGAAGCAGCTCCGCCCATCTTTCGGGCGTGCCCACCTGACGGGCGTCATTGCGGGGCCGTTCCGAATGAGGCGTCTGCACGTCGATGCCCAATCGCGCGCAGGTGAGCGCGTCAAGGAGCGGGTACTCGTCCGGGGTGGCCATGCAGACGTCCGGGGCAGCGACCACGGGGAGTTCCAGGTCCCGTGCCAGGCCGCGCAGATAGGACAGGCGCCGCTGCTCGCTGGGCGCTTCCCCGTGAAACAGCTGCACGTACAGCGCCGACGGGAAGATTCCCCGCAGCAACCGCAGGTACATGGCTGCCCGCGCGAGGTCTCGCTGCTCTCCCAGGACCGTCGGAAAGCCCCCTCGCCCCCCAGTCAGGCAGACGAGATGCTCCTGGACCCCACCACCGGCCTGCCGGAGGACGTCCAGCGGCAGACCGTCCGGGTGCGTCAGGTTCACGGCCGTGATCAGCTCGCACAGGGTCGTGTAGCCCGCCCGGCTGCGGGCCAGGAGGACCACGGGGAACATCTGGGTGGGGGTGGACGAGCGGGGCGGACTGGGGAACAGAACAGGGAGGGTCACGCCGATCACGGCCTGCAGGCCCTGCAGCTGGGCTTCGTCGCACAGGTCCACGGCACCGGCCACGCTGCACCAGTCGGCCAGGCCGACCGCCGTGAATCCGGCGGCTTTCGCCACCTGCACGAGGCGCCTCGGACTGACAGTGCTGCGGCCCTCCGAAAAGTACGAGTGGCACGCCAGGAGCGACGTGAGCATTCAGTCCACCATCCGGGCCAGCCACCACCGGCCGCCTTCGCCATCCTCGTGGTGCAGTTCAGCGGTGAGCAGTCCGGCCTGCACGAGGAAGCAGGTGCGGGGGCGTTCCCCCAGCCACCAGCGGCCACCGAACCGCCAGCGGTCCAGCACGGCCTGGACCGCGTACGCCTGACCCTGCCAGATCAGACGGGCAGGTCGGGCGCCCTGGAGGTCCACGTGCACCTCCGGCTGGTACGCCTTCATGGGTCATGTCCTTCGAAAAACGCCAGGACGCGCTGCACGGCCTGATCGCGGCGCACGGCCGGTTTCGGGGTCCAGGCCTGCCGGGGGGTCATTTCGCTGGCGCGCACCTGCCCGGTGAGCCAATCCACCCAGGCGTACTGCGCGTCGGTGGCGTACGCCCAGGGGTCCAGCCACTCCACCCGCACCAGGGCGTCCGGGAACCGGTCCAGGACGGTTTTCGTGACCTCCAGCTCCGCGAGGCCCGCCCACAGGCCCACCATCCGCCCCGGGTGCGCCAGTCCGCCGAGCTGCACGGTCAGCCGGTCAATGCCCAAAGGCAGCGCCGCCGCGCCCTGCAAGGCCAGGCCAGCCACCCGTCCGAGTGCGGCCTCGTCAAGCGGCCATTTCAGCTGCCGGGACGCACTGAGCCGGCCCCCGATGGTGTCGGCGTGAACGGTCAGGGTCGCGGCCAGGCGACCCCGGAGTTCGGTGATCAAACTCGGCATCAGGTCGCGCAGGGCGGCGTCCACCTGGGCGGGTTCGGTCACGGGCAGGTCGAACTCAAGGGATGATTCCAGGATCTGGCCGGGGCGGTACTTGTCTACGGTGGTCGTCCGCTCCCCTTTCAGGAAGCGGTTCAGGCGCTTGCCGACGTCCACGCCCAGGAACGCTTCACGCTGCGCGGCCGTCCAGGCCATAAGGCCGCCCAGGTCACGCAGGCCCAGGAAGTGCAGCTTCTCCAGCGCGGAGAGCGGAAGGCCCAGTGCCGTGAGGTGCGCCAGGGGCGTGAGTTTCAGGAACGCTTGCTCGGCACTGGCACCGGGGTGGGCTGTCTTGACTTCTCCAGGCTGTGCCCTCAGGGCGGCCAGGTGCGCCAGTTCCCGGGACGATCCGAGACCCACGGGGGCGTGCAGGGCGGCGGCGAGCTCCCGCGCCCCGGAGGCCGACAGGGTCAGGTAGGCGGTTCCGCTCGTCCGTCCGTCCACCCGGTCACTGAAGCGGGCGTACAGCTGCTCCAGAAGTTCCGCCCAGATCGCCTGCGCTTCCGGGGCGGGGACCACCTCAGCGTGGAGGTCCGGGCAGCGGGACAGGGCCGCGGTTTCACGCATCCCGGTTTGGACGCCAGCCGCCTGCGCGAGCGGGCACGCCTGGAGCACGCGCCTCGCTTCATTCAGGACGGCAACGGGCACGCCGGGATGCTGACGCCTCACATGTTCCAGTGGCCAGGGGGTGAGGAGGACGCAGGCGGTGAGGCTCGGCGTGCGTCCAGCCATGGTCAGGCCCTCCGCGTCAGAGGGCGGGGCCCGGCGAGCCCCAGGCGGGCGACCATCCGGCCCTGGACCTGCACGTCGGTCGCCGGGTAGTTGCGTCTTGGATGATCCGGGTTCTCGCTGATCAGGATGACCTCCTCCCCGAAGAGGTAGACGCGCTTGAGCGTGGCGGCGTTCTCCCCAGGGATCAGGACGACGGCCACTTCTCCATCAAGGACTTCTGGTGTCGGTCGGACCAGCACGTAGTCGCCGTCCATCACGCCGATGCCGGTCATGCTGTCGCCGCGCACCTGCAGCAGGAAGTCGCCGTCTTTCACGCCGAGCAGCTGATCGAGGCTGGGGGTCACGTGGTCGGGGGTCTGCTCAGCGAGGATCGGCGCGCCCGCAGCGATCTGTCCGTAGATGGGGATGCCGTCCTGGATCGCGTATCTGGCCTGGTCGGTGAGGATCAGCCGGCCTCGGGCACCGGTGCGTTCGATCAGCCCGAGTTCGGTGAGGGCTTTGAGATGGAAGCTGATGGTGGCTTCGGTGAGGGCGGCGGCGCGGGCGAGTTCGGCGGCGCTGGGGGGGCCGCCGGTGGCGCGGGTGAGCCGCGCAGTGAGGCGCAGGAGGGTCAGGCGGATCTGGGTCAGGCGGGGGGGCATCAGGGGTCACTCCAGCTATCGAAGAAAGCTTAGATAGTGAGGTCTATCGTGACCGATGACAGGATTCCGCGTCAAGCGCCAGGCTCCTGAGGCGGCCTTCATGACCGACGCGCGCCGCCCCAGACGAGACCAACGTCCCTCACCACCCCTTTCACCGCCGCAGGGCCGCGGTCATGGACAGCGGTGGTCAGGGGCCCGTGGGCCGCTTGCACCGACTGCTCCTGCCCCCCGGAGGCTTCGTATGACCATCCCGACCCCCCCGCACACCCCGCCCCCGGCGGACGCCCGGTCGGCGCGCCTCACCGCCCCGCGCAAGGGCTTCGACACCGCCATCGAAGCGCTCGCGAACACGTACGCGCGGCTCGAACGCAACGGGCACCACTGCTGGACTGAGCCCAGCGGCGGCCACTGGCCGTCCCTGCTCGTCGAAGGCCGGGCCGGCCCCCACCAGATCGTGACGTTCCGGGGTTTCGGGACGGACGTCCACCTCACCATTCCCCGCGAGCGCTTTGACGCGTTCTGGGCGGAGGCCCTCGCACACCAGGAATCGTCCCCAGCCCTCGCCTACGACTGGCAGGAGGACGCCGATGCCTGAACCACGGACGCACGAGGCCCCTTCGCCCCTGGAACCCGCCATCACCATGTCCCTGCGCCCCCCGGAGCCGCCCGCCGCACCCGAAGAAGCAGGGATTCCCCCACGCCCGGACGGCCTGTACCCCATGCCCGCCACCACAGGTGAATCCGGCGACATCTGGGCAGAGATCCGCCGCGGCCATCGGCCCCTCGACCCGCACCGCGCGTACCTCAAGTACCTGGTCGCCGAGGCCCTCGGTCAGGGCCTGTTCTACACCGCCGAAGTCCGCCCGCACATCATCGGCCTGCTCGGGGACCTGCTCACCGAGGACATGCGGACCCGCAACAATGAGCGCATCCGCACCGAAGGCGGCGTCATCGGCATGGAGATCTATTACGCCCGCGACCTGCTGAGCAAGGAGCGGGAACGGCGCGAGATTCGGGCCGCGCACGAGCGGATCCAGCCGCGCGCAGGCCTCGTGCTGGGCACGCTGATCTGGACGGACGGTAAGCGCGCCACGGGCTGTGAGATCACGGCCGTGGACGGGTACGCCCTGACCCTGCGGTTCCGACGGGGCCGGTCCACGTACGACTGCCACTGTGACGCCCGGTCCATTGAAGCGGCGCAGCAGCGCACCCGTGAGCACGCCGCGGCCCGGACGCCCAAAGGCCCGGCGCTGCTGCCAGACATCGCTGGGGAGGCCTGAGCTTTACTTTCCCTGCCACGCTGACGTTTGACGTTCAGGCGGACACGGCCGACGAGGCCCTGAGTCGCCTGCGTGCCCTGACCGGTGCCCAGCGCGGCGTGTCTGTCCCCGGCGTGGCGGGCGCGACCGTGCAGTTCCAGCGCGAGTACGGCGCGGTCGACATTCTCGACGTGTACCCCACGGAGGAGCGCGCATGACGAAGACCCCCACAGACGCAGGCATGACCCCCCTCACGGACGCCATCACCGAGCTCCAGACCCAGGCCAGTGAGTACGCCGAGATGGGATGCGACTTCCCGACCCACGGCGCTGGCAATCTGTGCGAGCAGCTGGCCGATCTCTTGACACTCGCCCAGGGCCAGGCAGCCCCGGCACCCGTTGCCCGCCCGACCGTGGTGGTGCAAATCACCCACAGCGGCCGCCTGGACGTCGTATGCGCGGACGCGCCGGTGCGCGTGATCTGCGAGGATCTCAACGCCGTGGTCCCGGACGAGGCCATGTGGGCGACGACGTTCGGGGGCTCCTCCGCTGAGGACGCGCCCGTCCGCCGCGTGCAACCCGACCTCGTCCGCGCACACGAGCAGAACCTCGCTGCGGCCCTGACACCGCCGGAGGACCCGGCCTGAGCACTGTAGACCCTGACCTCTCGCCGGACGGCGCAAGTTGTCCGGGGGCCCCGCATTCATCTGGTCCCTGGCGGACCGCCGGAGGAACGCATGAGCGAAGCGCGATTTCAGTTCACTCTCAGCCTATTGATAACGGCGTAGCTTGGTATCGGTTGCCGTCAGACTTCAGGTGTCTGGGTGAGCTTGATCGCCGACGGGTCTGGGCGGGAGCAAGGCAAACCTGTGCCGTGATCAATAGATGAACTGCTTGAACTCAATCTTGAAGGCCTGAACGACATGCTCATCGCGGAGCTCCGCGAGCGTGGCGTGCGGCACTCTCCCAGCGACATTGCCTACGAGGCCGTGGGCGTCCAGGCGGACAGCGCCATTGTCATCGAGGCTCGCTTTACGCCTCTGGCTGAATCCGAGTGACGACAACCTCCAATGCGTGTTGTCGCGCTGGCCTTCTACCCTTATCGTGTCGCTGCGGCTCTCGGGTTGCGGCGCGCGGATTCGTTCCCCACCCGCGTGGGGATGGGCCGGGGGACGGTCCCCCGGCACGGTCATGGGAGGCGGCACATGCACGACGACAACGACGGCCAGCGCATCATCACTGTTCACGACCTGAGCGACCAGGAGCTCGCCGACCGCATGGGAGAAGCCGACCTTGAGGAGGCCGGGGCCCTGCGCCTGATTCTGGAGGAGGAGTACCCGGACGCGCACCTCGCCGACATCCCCGAGGCGACCTGGCTCAAGCTGCTGGACCGCGCGGTGATTGACGCCAAAGGATCGCTTGAGAACGGCAGCAACATGTCCTAGGGCGTGTAGGCCAAGGTCAACAGTCTCAGTGGAGCCTGAAGTGCTGCAATGCATCGTCGGGCCATTGACCCTCATAGATGTAGCCTTCCAGGGTCGTGATAATGCCGTCATCCACGTACAGCACAAATCCGCCCAGACTTTCTTTTGCCCCGATATATGCCACCACATGCTGACCAAGCCGCATGACGGAGGGGCATGAATGGCAAGGTTCCAAGTCGGCAGTAGGACTGAAGTTTGTATAAACGCCCACGCCAGTGGCGTGCCGTGAGACCACGGCCAGCTGACTGAGCTGAGTAGTCAGTTCTGAAAAATCAGCCGCTTCGACAGTCAGAATCTGCTGTATAACGTGCCGTTCCAGGTCATTCATGCCAACAGCATAGGGAGAGCGATGGTACATGGTTTGGCCGCTACCGCCCCAAAATGTCATGTAGGGGTACCTTGGCCGACACGCCCTAGCCCCCACTCACAGCCGGACGGCTGAGGATGGAAGCGAAGGGCAGGGGCGAACCTGGGACACAGGGCGCCCACAAGGAGGCTCTCATGACCAATACTCCGCCCATCGTCACGGGCTACCAGTACGTCACCATCAGCCACGCCAGCGGCGGCTTCGGCGAGTACGGCGAATACCGGCCCGTCACCGGGTGACGCCCTGACCCCCCATCCTCTCGCCAGGAGGCCACCATAGACCACTACGCAGAGATCTTCCTGAATGTCGAAGAAGGCCACGGCGACCTCGAGCCCGACGCCCTGGTGCACCGTGAAGAGAACCATGGTGCCGGGACCGTCCTCTGGACAGTGATCGGTGGCAGCGCCGAGCTCCATCGGCGCGACACCCCCAGCACGCCCGATTGGGAAGCGCAGGTGCGCCACGACATCGCCGAACTCTTCCCCGGCCACACCGTGACCTTCACCAAACCCGACGGCGACGACTGGTAAGACCCGCCCACAACTCCACCAACCCGCAAGACCCCGACCCCCCAGGTCGGGGGCTTCGCGTGTACCCCAGAGGCCTCCATGCCCCCCTTTGACCACCGCACGCCCGGTTCGGCGCGAGACGCCGCGAGACACCTGGAGCCCCGGGTGGATGCCCCGAGCCACCCGAACCCGTTCACTCGACCCGACAGACGAGGAAGACCATGATCCAGCCCACGACACCCCAGGTCTCCACCCCACGCCAGCTGGTCCTGCCCCCCGCGCAGCAGACCGCTTTCGAACAGTTCGGTGACGCCTGGATGCGCCTGCGCGCGCACGAGCAGGCCGCCGCTGCCGGTGACGGCGCGAGTGTTTCGCATCACACGGCCCTGCGCGCGGTGCAGGGCGCGGCCCAGGCCCTGCGGGAGGCCATCCTGAACGGCGACGGTATCACCCCGCCCTGCGAACCTCCCCCCGCGCATGACGGCGTGACGGTGACCCTCACCCTGCCACTCTCGCGGCTGCCAGGCGTCACGGCTGGCCTGGTGCACGAGGCGCTGGCCAGCGTGCTCGACGAGAGCGCCTTCACGGTGACGGGTGAGGGTGACGCGCGGTGCCCCACCGATCCGTTCGAGCTGGGCCGCCTCGCGTCACGGTTCCTGAGCGAGGAACAGGACCCCGACCTGTTCGGTGACGCCCTCGACGTGCTGGGCGCCACACTCGCCGAGCACGGCAAGCGGTTGCGCCTCCAGGGGTACGCGGCGCATCCGGAGCAGGCCCTGGCCGGCTGGGCCGCCGACGACGGCCACCTCAAGCACGGTCGCCTGAAGCCCTACTGAAGGGGCCCCGCTTCAGGTGATCAGCCGGCGCCTCATCCGGCTGGGGATGAAAACGAGACCGCGCAACACCCAAGAGCAGCGAGAAGAGGCCCGTCGTCTCCGAAAGACCGGCCTCTCGCTGCAGAAGATCGCCAAGCTCACGGGGTTGTCCACGCCTTCCGTTTCGCGCCCCTGCACAGGCATCACTCCAGAGGAGACACCTATCTCCCAGTATGTTTTCGCTGTTGGCTTTGGGGATGGACCGGTCGAGTTTGACGGCGTCATCAAGACAGACCTGATGGACCACCTGGAAGACGCCATGCGGACGTTTGGCCACCTGCCCCAGGAAGAATTCAACGCGGCCTATGACGCTCCGGCCACGATTGACCGCACCTGGGCGGGCTGGCCCTGGGTCCTGACCGTGGATCACCCGCTGTTCGGCCGTATCGGTTGCACCGACGAAGAGGATGTCGGGAGCGTTGTCGCCCTGATGCAGCACGTCCGCGACCACTTCGGCGACCGCGCCAAACTCAGGGCAGGTGCACCCTGGCCGGAGCCCTGGCCCACCAATGAGCACACGACCTCCATTTCACTGAGTCACTGAATGACGCTTCGCTCGGGCACCATGCGTGCAGGAGGAAGCATGGACCACGACGCCGAAGTTTTTCTGAACGTCCCCGAGCACCACGGCGACCTGGAAGCAGACGCCCTGGTGTACCGCGACATCGACCCTGAGAACGGCAATGCTGAATACCGGGCCTGCGATGAGCACGGCACAGCGTTGTACTCCCGCCAAGTCCCGAACACCCCCGAGTGGGCAGCGCAGGTGAAGCACGACATTGCCGAACTCTTCCCAGGACAGGCAGTCACGCTCCTGCTCCCCGACGGCACAGCCTGGTCAACCCATCACCGCACCACCCGCAGGGCCCCGGCCGCGAGCCGGGGCCTGACCGCTTGGCTGCCCCGTGACCAGAACCACATCACCAGCTGGGACACGCGGCGTTGCCCGGGCGTCAAACCCCTGTTCACCCGGCGCCCCTGACCCCCTGCGAACCCCTACACTCGACGTCGATGATGCAGCCGTTACCCCACGATCTTCAAAGGCGTTGGATGGCCTATCTGGATCTGGAACAGCGTGGCCAACGAAAGAATGCCCTCACGCAGCTGGATGCTTTTATCACGGCACTGTGCAGTGAATTCACGCCATGGCGCGCCTGGGCGAAACACCTTGCGGCACACGTTGCTGATGATCATGCGGAGATTCCCATTCGGTTTCCGCTTTTTGAGCGCGTGCTCTTTCCTGTTTTGTTTGAGGGCGTCATCCACGGCGAACCCGGTTGTGCACGCTGGCTGGGACACTTTCACCAATGGATACACGGCTCGCCCAGGCTGACACTGACGATGCCGGCACCGTTGATGACCGCAGAGGGGCTCTATAAGGAAGCGGTTCGACAGGATCCACATGATCTCCTGGCGCTGAAACAGTTGATTGAGCATCAGGCCCGCTCCCTGGGCTACACGCTTCACGAACTCCCTGTGGGTGTGCTGTACGGCCAAAATGGCGCCTCAGCGCAACAGTGCAGCGACTTACTGCGTTTGCTGGAGGAATTCGAGCAGAACGTCATGCGCTGTGGGCAGCTGGAGACGTACATTGGCCTGGTGGAGAACTGTGCTTTCCATTTCACGGCGTATCGCGATTACCTCAACGCGAACGCTGCTGGAATGACCTATGCAGCCTTTCTGCGGGAGATCGCAAGCGCCCCCTGAATGCTGAGCTTGATGCATTCGGGTGGGGCTCAGGTTGGTTTATGGATCAACACTGGGATCTCGTTGCCCCCGTCTCCTCCTACCTACCGCGCCGCACCGATGGGAAAGGTCGTCCCCGGACGTCAAGTCGACCGATCCTCAACGCCATCTTTTGGATCCTTCGGACTGGTGCGCCCTGGAAAGATTTGCCTACACCCGACCCACCGCGTTCTACATGCTGTGACGGTGCACGTGCAGCCCCACCGGCGTGAACGCCGTGCCGAGCACTTCCCCAGTTCGGGCGTCCAGCCGGTAGGCCGCCCCGTCCAGGGTCACACTCCAGACCCGCTGCCCCCGGCGCACGACCTTCGCGGCCTTCACCCTCGCAATCACGCCCTCGAACACCAGCACGGCCGCCTCGCGCTCCGTGACCGCCCTCATCAGCGGAACCGCCAGCCTGGCCTGACGCGCCGCACGTTCCACCTGCGTGAGGACCGACAGGTGGAGGCACACGTCCCGACTGGTGATCGTCCGCACGAGCGTCAGCGAGCCCTGAACCCACTCCCGCAAGGCCGGGCGCGGTTCGTCTTGCAGGGCGCGAAGGCGCTCCTCCAAGACCACGACCGAGAGGACATCATGCCCACTGAACAAAGACAGGGACCGAAGGTCCTCAAGACGAGCAGGCGCGACCCCCAGACGGGCCTGCTCGGCCAGCTCCCGCTTCTGACGCAGCGCGGCCGCAGCCTCCTTGATGGAGGGACCCGCCTGGACGGGTGGCGGCCTCAGCACCTGACACTTTGCGAGAAATGGCGTCCTGAACGCAGTGCGTCCTGAAAAAGGGCGGTATCTGGGTCTGTGACGATCCCCGAGTGCTGCCCGCTTCCATGCTGACACGTTGGCCACCGACCTGCACACTCGCTGGCCACACCGCCGTACGGACGCGTTCCGTCGTCTTGCCGAAGTGCTCCTGGCCGTGCTCCAGGCCGAGTCCACACTCCACCGCAAGATCGCGCTTCATCTCCCCAGATCAGCTACGTTGGAATCAAAAACCCGGACGGTGGCCCGCGTGTTTCACGACGCTCAGCTCACGCCGCAGGACGTCTGCGACGTCCTGCTTCCCTTGCTGCCCAATGGCAAGCTCACCCTGATCATGGACCGCACCACCTGGCACGACGGCCAGACGCCGCTGAACATCCTCGTCTTGGGCGTTCTGCTTGGGGGCGCGGTGATTCCCCTCGTCTGGTCGATCCTGCCGCATCAAGGCAACAGTTGCACTGCTGCCCGAATCCTGCTGGTTGCCCGCCTGCAGGGAGTACTTCCGGCTCAACGCTGGGCCGTCGTGATCGCAGACCGGGCGTTCGTGGGGCGCGAGTGGTGCTCGTTCCTGCGCTGGAAACGAATCCGGCAGTGTCTCCGCATCCGGGAGAACACCAGGACCTCCGATGAACTGGTTCGAGACCTGTTCACGACGCTGCAACCGGGACAGGTGCGGACCCTGTTCGAGCGGACGTGGGTGTATGGGGGCTGGATGCACGTGGTCATCACCCTGTCCCCCGCGGGGGACAGGGTGATCGTGGCATCCGATGTGACCGTGCTGGACGTACTGAACACCTATCGGCTCCGCTGGGGCATTGAAGCCACGTTCAGCTCGTTGAAATCTCGCGGCTTGAATCTGGAGTCCACACACATGACGTCCCCAGAGCGAATTTCTCGATTGTTCGGATTGCTCTGCATTGCCCTGGCTTGGATGACCCGGGTCGGCGCGCAGCAGACAGAAACTCACGCCCCTCGGCGAGACAACCGCGGGCGAGCAGTCGTGAGTCAGGCATGGATCGGGTGGCAGATCCTGAGTCAAGCGGCACGGTGGGGCGGCGACGTGTTCTGGGAATGCCTGCGGCTTCTCGGGTTGCCATTTCCGACCGCCAGCACCTCAGTGTCCCGAAGTGTCAGGTGCTGAGGCACAGGACATTTACATGCTGGATGACTCTCTCGATCTTGCTGTCGATGGCGTCTACGGCACCGTGGATGATATCTCTTCGGAAACGATCGACATTCTAGAAACTTATGGTGCTGCTCTCGCCGATGGCGCCGATTTCATCTGACTCAGAGGACAGGGCGACTCAGCATGGCTACGCACGCCTTGCGCAAAATTGACAACGTCCTGGTAGTCCGCTGTCCAGTTCACTTTGTATCGAACGAGGCCGGCGCACGCTCAGCACCTGACACTTTGCGGGGAATGGCGTTCTGGACGCAGTGCGGCATGACAAAGGGTGGTATCTGGGTCTGTGACGCTCCCCGATACTACCCGACTGCATGCTGACACACTGGCCAGTCACCTGAAATCCCACCTGCCTCATCGCCGCCTCGATGCCCTACGGCGGCTCGCGGACGTGCTCCTGGCACTGCTCCAGGCGGAGTGTCAGATGCTGAGCTATGGCTGAATAGGTCTCATGACCAGAATCCCCGTGGCTATAAGCGCGTAGACTATTGCAACAGGCGGAGTGAAGCCAAAATTGCTGAGCGTGAGGGCGGCAACGATGGACAAAAGAACCAACAGGATTAGCTTCAGTTTGATCATTTATTGATAACGCGCTTGGTTTGCATTGCTGGTGCCATAGCAGACATCTTTCAGGTTGAAGGCAGAAGGTCAAAGCAGTATGGCCTTGCCTTGGTCTCTCTAAAAGCGCAGTACGCGGTCCGTGACAAATATGTTGCCTTCAGCGTCCGGAACGCCGTCATTGGCGTTGTGCTCACGCACCATGCCGTCAATCAGGCACACGTCCGTGTTCCTCGCGTCTCTGGAGCAGGTGACAGTGTGGGTCTTGCCATCCAGGCTCGTCATGGTGCCGCTTGCTACCCGGGATGCCAGGAAGATGTTCGCCCGCGCGAACCGGTCTGCGGCAGCAGAGCCGACAAAACCATTCATGTTCAGTCCCTGCCTACGCATCTCAAGTTCGATGGCGGCCGTCCTGTCCTCGTCACCGAGGGTCACCAGGATGACGGTCACCTCACCGCTGACGCTCTGAAGGGTAGGCAGCAGCGCCTTGCAATACACGTCAGTGGTACTGCGAGCGCAGGCCGCGATGTACTTGCGGGCGTTCTCCCGACCCAAGAAGTCAGCGCCCAGAACATCGACCGGACCACAGGCGGAGCACAGCAACAGCAGGGAGGCGGCCCAGACGGGATGCATACACTCAGTCTTCTGGATTAAGCACATAGGATCAAGCCGGAATACCGCATCACGCTGGAGATGGGAGGTCAGTACCAGACACTATGCGGCACTCGACAATGCAAAACCGAAACGCGATCAATAGGTGCATCTCCTCAACTACAGTTGTTGCGCCGCCACTCGTTGATTCTTCGCACCATATCCTGAACTTTCTTGTTTGCGGTCTCCACCGGGGCCCCGCATTCCTCTGGTCCCTGGCGGACCGCCGAAGGAACGCATGATCGAAGCGCGATTTCAGTTCACTCCCGAGGGATGGACGACAGCGCCGGAAAGGATTCAATTTCATTGATTTCACATTGATGCACACCAGATTCTCATCTCGTCGGATAAGCTCAAGGTACATCACGACAACGCAGCTGTTTACCCGGTCATGACCTGCTCGGTCCGGATCGCCCCTGCGTCTGCCGTGATGACTTACAACCCAGCATCGGAGGTCCACCATGAATCCGTCCCGCATCCTCCCGATCATCACCCTGACCGCCCTGCTCGCCGCGTGCAGCTAGCCCAGCACGCCCGGGTCGGGGCAGGCCCCCCTGCTGGGCACCGACAACGCCGGCGCCATCCCCGGGCAGTACATCGTGGTTCTGAAACAGGGCGAGCGCCTGAGCAGCCAGTCGGTCGTTTCGCAGCTCAACCTCGACCCCGCGGGCGTGCGCGTGCAGCACGTGTACACGCAGGTCCTGCAGGGCTTTGCGGCGACCCTCAGTCCCGCCAACCTGCAGAAACTCCGCGCCGATCCCCGAGTGAAGTACGTCGAGCAGGACGGTATCGCCACGGCCAACACCGTGCAGACCAGCCCGCCCTGGGGCCTGGACCGCCTCGACCAGCGCTACCGTCCTCTGAACGGCCAGTACGTGTATGGCGACACCGCTCCCGGGGTCACCGCGTACATCATCGACACGGGCATCCGCACCACTCACACCGACTTCGGCGGTCGGGCCAGCTGGGGCACGAACACCACCGGAGATGGCAACAACACCGACTGCAACGGCCACGGTACCCACGTCGCCGGAACCACGGGCGGCACTTGGGCCGGGGTGGCCAAGAGCGTGCGTCTGGTGGCCGTAAAGGTCCTGAGCTGCGATGGCAGCGGCACCTGGTCGGGCGTGATCGCCGGCATCAACTGGGCTGCCAGCAACCGCAGCGGTCCCGCCGTGGCCAACATGAGCCTGGGTGGCGGCGCCAATCAGGCCATTGACGACGCTGTTACCGGTGCTGCCAACAGCGGCCTGACCATGGTGGTCGCTGCGGGCAACAGCAACGCCAATGCCTGCAACTACAGCCCGGCCCGCACCCCCGCTGCCATCACGGTCGGGGCGACCACCTCCAGTGACAGCCGCGACACCACCTACAGCAATTACGGCAGTTGCCTGGATCTCTTCGCGCCCGGCACGAGTATTGCCAGTGACTGGAACAGCAGTGACGGCGCCACGAATACCATCAGCGGCACCAGCATGGCCTCCCCACACGTGGCGGGCGCCGCCGCGCTGATCCTCTCTGCGAACCCCACATTCACGCCCGCGCAGGTAGCGAGTACGCTGATCTCCAACGCCACCACTGGCGTCGTTTCAAACGTCGGCACCGGCAGCCCCAACCGCCTGCTGTTCGTCCCACAGCCCGTGCAGAACAGCGCGCCCAGCGCCAGCTTCACCCAGACGGTCAGTGGCCTGACTGCCACCCTGACGAGCACCAGCACCGACCCGGACAACAACATCACCGCTTACAGCTGGAACTTCGGGGACGGCACTACAGCCTCGGGCAGCAGCGTCAGCAAGACCTACAGCGCCGCCGGGTCGTACACCGTCACGCTGACCGTCACCGACGCGGGCGGCCTGAGCAGCACCACCTCGCAGACCGTGACCGTCAGCAGCGGCGGGAACGCCCTGCCGGTGGCGAGTTTCACCAAGACCGTCACGCGTTCCACCGGCCGCGTCGTCGCGAACAGCACCAGTTACGATCCGGATGGCAGCATCGTCTCGTACCTGTGGGACATGGGAGACGGCATGACGTACGACACCCCCAGCGTCGAGCACTACTACGACCTGGACGGCTCGTACGAGATCCGCTTGACCGTCACGGACAACAGCGGCGCGACCGCCACCACCAGCCAGACCGTGAGCGTGCTGCCCAACGGCGGCTGCCTGCGCGCGGCGGGCGGCGACGCCCCGGACCTGATCGCCTGCCCCTGATCCTGACCTGATAGAGGGACGCTGCACACCGCTGCGCGCGTCCCTCCGCACCGTCCAGCGCCGGAGTTGCCGCCGGCCATAACAGCGCCCTTTCCAGGCCACTGTTGGCCGCCTTGGTGAGATGTCCTTGAACGATTTGGGAAATGGACAACCGTTGCCAGTAGCTTCCGTCGCTGGACGGCACAAGGGATTTGGCAGATCATCGGCGGCCACCCACAGGACGGGCGTGGCGAGGACGGTTCTGGAGCCGCTGGACGAAGCGAGAGGACTTGTGGGCACCCTGGTTCTGCTACGCAAACGGCACCAGAAGCAGGCGAATCGTCCACCGCCTCACCCGGCGCTGGACGCCGCGCAGGAATGGCCCGAGCCGTGAGCTGAACCGGTCAACCTCGCCTGGCCGGCGCGCTTCAGAACGGCGCGGGGCGGTCTTCCGGACACGGCTGGATGAATTCCACATCCAGCCAGTACTCCGCGTCATCCACACGTTCCTCTGCCTGCATCAGCTCGTCGCGCCAGGCGTCCCAGGTCGCGTCGCGCAGGTCCGCGTGGCAGCCCAACAGGTCCGCCAGGGCGACGCGTACGTCGAGTCCTGGCGCGTCAACGTCCCCATCACCCCGATCGGCGCGGTACGCGCTGTCCAGAAGGTCCGCCAGTTCCGCTGGGGTGAGATCGCGCAGCTCCATCCCCGCGCCGGGCTCACGAGGCCCTGAGCGTTCCTTTCAACGCGAGGGGGCATCGCCTGAGTCCGGCAGGTGGCGTGATCCGCGCCTGGCGCCGCCACTCCTGTCAGGTGCCCTCGACGCTTGGTCGGTTACCGTTACAAGCGCGCGCTTCCGCACGTTCCACGAAGTAGGTGGAGCAGGAGCCGTTCGATCCGAATGCCAAATGACGGATCTGACTACCAGTCAAAACTCGTGAGGTAACGGAAAAGTCGGCTCGTATAGCGTGTTTTCTGCGATGAAAAAACGACCGAGCCGACACCCACACGATACCTTGCAGACCGCCCTGCGGTCAGCATGGTTCATTCTGAGCAGCGCAGGTGGACTTTTCACTGAATTCACTCCGGCAGAGGTTCGGGAAACATTTTCAAAGGCTTTTTCTGAAGAAGGCTGCTGCGGACAATGCTATCCTGCCGCTCACCCTGACCACAACCGGTCCTGTTCCCGAACGCGCTCATCATGGAGGCGCTGCTGCCAGCCCTGAGGTTGGGTGCACTTCTCGGCGCCCGCCTGCGCCTACTACGGCCCTTCAGCTCTCGGTCTGAGCCTGGGTTTTCACCTTCTGCCCAGACGGCACAAGACGCCACAGGGCCCGTTTTCCGAACAACTCGCGGTAACGCGTCGTTACTGCCTGTTCCACCACAGCGGTCGCGCCGCTGCCGGTCACCTGACAGAGGTGAGCAATTTGAGTCTCGGTGCTGTCTGAGAACTTAAAGGTGCGCTGACGTTTGGCACGCAGGGTCACTTCAGGCCTGAGTTCATATCCTGACTGTACAGCGCAAAGAGGTGAGCAAAGCGTTGAATGTTTGCCTTTGACTTGGCCGATTGATCACCCAAGAAGACCGCGAAACTCTTATTTGCCCCGTGACCGGCAGCATGCCACCGCGGAAAACCATCTAAAGAAGCCACAGATAAATTTAAATCAGCAGGTAAAAAATGATTTAACGTCGGTCCATCGAATGACATGCGGGCCTCTCGATGGGCAATCAATGAAGTACTGCGGCAGTACTGAGGATGTATGGTGGCATTACGTCAGTCCTGAGCCCCAATTGATTTTCCTCACCCAGGACGTCGCGCACGAAGTCGCGGAGATTGAATAGACACCAGGGCCATCTCAATCTTTGCATCCAGGGCCATGTCTGACCCTGCGCCTTGAGGAGCACCCTATGGATTCCCCTGAGCTCGACCGGCAGCATGCCCTGTCCCGGTACTCACTCTCTGACGCCGCCGACCGTGAGGCTCTCGAACGCATTACCCGGCTAACCACGGAGAGTCTCGGGATTCCCAGCGCGCAGATCAACGTGATCAGTGAGCACCACCAGCACACCTGGGCGCACACCCGGTGGCCAGGCGATGACCTGCCGCGCGAACTCTCCTTCTGCTCGCACACCATCCTGCTGCCCGAACAGGACATCCTGGAAATCCCCGACACCTGGGCGGACGCGCGCTTCGCCCAGCATCCCCTCGTCACTGAACCTCCGCACCTGCGCTACTACGCTGGCGCGCCGCTGCGTACCCCCGACGGGTACGCGATTGGCAGCCTCTGCCTGCTTGACTCCGAGCAGCACGACCCCCTGAGCGAGCATCAGCAGGTCATGCTTGCTCAGTTCGCAGACCTGGTGATGGGTGAACTCGAACGCCAGCGAGGCGTGCGTGAACTGCGTGAGGCCTTCGAGATCCAGCACGCTCAGGAAGTGCGCCTGCACGCCCTGATGGACCACGCCTCGGACCTGATCATGATCAAGGATACGCAACACCGCTTCGTGGACATCAACCGGGCTGCCGAAGCGGCCCTCGGGAAAGCCCGGGACGACCTGATCGGACAAGACGACCGGAGATTCTTTGACGAGGAGCTGTACGCGTCCGTCCGTGCGTCCGACGAGCTGGTGATGCGCACCCGCCAGCACATGCTTCACGAACGCCGCGCGGTGATCCAGGGACGGGAGCGGGTGTACGAATCCTCCAGGTTCCCGCTGATCCTGCCGGATGGAGCGGTCAACGGGGTCATCGTGATCGCGCGGGATGTTACCGAGCGACATGAACTTGAGCAGGCCCTGCGGGACGCCAATACGCACCTGGAGCAGCGTGTGCAGGAACGCACCCGTGCGCTGGAGACCCTGGCGTACCGCGATCCCCTGACGAGCCTGAGCAACCGCCGCGCCTTTGACCTGGCGTTCGATACTGGGTTGGTGTGGGCGGACGAGGCACGCCAGCCGGTTCACCTGCTGCTCTTCGACCTGGATGAACTCAAGGACATGAACGCGCAGTTCGGCTTCGCCCGGGGGGATGAACTGCTGAACGTTTTTGCCTCCTCCCTCAGTCAGGTCTTTCATGACGGCCAGGTGTTCCGCCTCGGCGGGGACGAATTCACGGTGCTGATTCAGGGTGAACCCAGAGCGCCCCTCGCTGAACTGACGGCGCAGGCGGTGCAGCTCACCCGCGCAGCCGGGTTCCAGCTGATGACTGCGTCGGTGGGGACCGCCACGTACCCTACCGACGCGCAGGCCACCGGTGGCCTGCTGCGGCTCGCCGACCAGCGCATGCTGCGCGACAAAACAGCCCGGCGCTCCGCGCGGAACCTGGGCGTGACCCCTGCGGAAGCGGCCAGGGCCGTGGAACATCCCGGCGCCGCGGTGCAGGCAGTTCGCTCAACTTTGAAGTTCCTCACGCAGCAGCAAGGCCTGACCTCAGCCGCCTGGAATGGCCTGCTGGAAGCGGCGGTCGCGAGTGTCCCCGGCGCGGAAGCCGGTTCGCTGACCCTGCGCGAGGGCGACACGTTCCGCTATCAGGCCCAGGTGGGACACTCCGACGCCCTGCTGGGCGTCGAGCAGACGGTCGTGCAGGCGCAGGCATGGCACAGCGGGCCCGAATGGGCCCAGGGGCGCGCGCGCATCCTGCGCGGCCAGGACACCCTGCTGGCGCATTCCCGCCGGGTGGTCCCCCACCCGGAAAGCCGGGCCATCTACGAGCAGCAGGCGGCACTGCTCGAGCTGCGGGCGAACCTCAGCGTCCCAGTGGAACTCAGCGGTGAAGTCGTCGCGGAAATCCACCTGGATAACCTGCACCGCGAAGACGCGTTCGATCATCACTCGGTGATGCTGGCTGAGGAGTTCGCGTCCCTCGCGGCCGCGCTGATCTCGGATGGTCGCCGGCGGGCCCATGAAGCGGCGCGGCAGCGGGAACTGGAGGTGCTGGTGAGGCTCAGCCAGGACCTGCGGGTCGCCCACACCCTCGAGGACGTGGAAAGCGCCCTGTGCCTGGAAGCGGTGAAACTGCTCGGCACCGACCACGTGGTGTACCTGCGCTTCGATGCTGAAGAAGACGCCCTGCACCTCACGGCCCGCGGCTGGCCGTACGAGGTCACCCCGCACACCGCCCCCCGTGGAGACGGAGAACTGTGGCTGGCCCTCCTCACACGCAGTTCTCTTCAGCTCGAAGGGAACGTGGACAACGCCGCGCTCTTTCGCCTGAAGCAGGCCACCCTGCTGGTCACGCCCCTGCACGCGGGTGAACGCCAGATGGGGGTGCTTGTCGCTGCGCGGCCCATCGGCGTGACCTTTGCAGATTCAGAAATGCAGTTGATGAATGCCGTGGCGTCCTCCGGCGTGACGGCCATCCAGCGTGTCTGGGCGGAGCAGGGGAATGCCGAGCGGGTGAGGGAGCTGCAAGTGCTGGTCGACGTCGCGCGCCATAAGGGACCGCTGGACCAGGAGGACGTGGTGACCAGACGCTGCCTGATGGACGGCCGGGAGTTCCTGAATGCGGATTACGCGGCTTACCTTCACCTGGAAAGTGGGACCTTGATCGAAGACCGGACAGCCCCCGCCACGTTCCACGCCGCGTTGAAGCGTCTGCTCCCCAGCTTGGAGCAACTCAGTCAGGACCTCGGCCTGGAGTCAGGCAGTCTGGCCGTGGCGAACTACCCTCATGCGCCTGGGGCCCTGCCGTCCCTGGTGGCGGCCGGCGTGCAGGCAGTGGTGAGCGCGCCGGTCCTGGAGCGGGGCCGGGCCGTGGGGCTGGTGGGTTTCGTGTGGTTCAAACCACGCCGGGCCCTGCCAAGCGGCGCGCAGTCCCTCACCGGCCGGGTGGCGGAACTGATTGGCCGCGCGGTGGAACGCAACGCGTTTATTGATGACCTGAAAAGTACGCATGAGGGCGCACTGCTGGCCCTGGGTCTCTCGCTTGAGTTGCGCGACTTCGAGACGCACGGCCACACCGAGCGCGTGGTGCGGCTGGCCTCGGAAGTTGCGAGCAAGCTGGGGATGAATCACAGCGAGTGTGATGCCCTGCGTCAGGGCGCGTACCTGCATGATGTGGGCAAACTGGCCATCCCGGACGCGGTGCTGCTCAAACCCGGGAAGCTGGACGCGGCAGAGTGGGCGTTGATGCAGACGCACTCGGCGGTCGGCGCGGACATGATTGCGCGGATTCCCACCATTCCCACCACCGCCAGGCACGTCATCCGGCATCACCATGAACGCTGGGACGGCACGGGGTACCCGGACCGGCTCGCGGGTGAAGAGATTCCCCTGGCAGCGCGGCTGTTCAGCCTGGTGGACGTGTACGACGCCCTGACCAGTGCACGGCCTTACAAGAAAGCATGGGCTCCAGAGGAAGCAGCGGCAGAACTGCGCGCTCAGGCCGGCCGGCAGTTTGACCCGGCCCTCGTGGAGGTGTTCCTATCGGTGACTCCATAGCGTGGGACGGTTCAATCAACCAGCTCATGTCCGCCTTCCGGGAGTGAAAGCTCCTTCCACACCCCTGGAATGTCTGTCCAGGGCCACCTGCGCTTCCGCGCCAGTGCTTCTATGGCCGCCGTCCACGGAGGGGCCTGGACTCCACTCCCTGAGGATCAGCTGCCCATCAAGGAACGCAACGATACCGCTGGAACAACACCGCCGAATGCAGTGTTCAGCCACAGCCCAACTTCAAAGCCGAGTCCACCATCGTCATTCCCTGACCAGTCCGTCTCTGAGGCACTCTCCCCAATGTTTTGGCGTTGATTGCTGACACGACCCTCAGGTTGCCGGATGGCCCCTATGCACAAGAGAAATGGACGGGAGGACGGCGGCGCCTTTTTATCACCCCAGAGGCGGGTCTGCTGGTGCGGGCCGGTCCAGCGGCGGCGCCCAGGTTTCGGGCAACCGGGTGTCCGGGTCCACCTGGTCAGCCCAGACCTTCATCTGGCTGAGGCGCGCCGCGCCGAAACTGGTGGTGAACGCCACGTCGGCAGCGTCCCGCCCGGTCGCGATCACCACCCGCCCGACCCGGGGGAGATTGTGCCGGGCGTCGAATGTCCGCCAGGCCCCGTCGATCCACGCTTCGAACCAGGCGTGAAAGTCCATGGGGCTGGGGGTGGTTGGCACGCCGATTTCACCGAGGTAGCCGCACACGTACCGGGCGGGAATATTGAGGGCCCGGCAGAACGCCACGCCCATGTGCGCGAAGTCACGGCAAACCGCCTGTCCGCTGACATAGGCCTGCTGCGCCGTGGTGCTGGACGTGCTGCCTCCGCCGTAGGTGCAGGTGCTGTGCAGATGGTCGCTGATGGCCTGCACCTGTGCCCAGCCGCCCCAGATGTGCCCGAAGCGTTCCCAGGCTTCGTTGGAGATGAGGTCGGAATCCACGTACCGGCTGGGAAGGAGAAACTGCAGCACCTCGTCGGGGAGGTCCTCCACGGGGGTTTTGGGCAGGTGCGGCCACTGCGGATCACTGGAGGCGGGGACTTCCACCAGCAGGTCCTGGCCCACTTCCAGGGTCTGCCCCACACCCAGCACCCGCCAGACGATGTTTCCGAAGGCGTCGGTGTAACGGCTCCAGCGGTCGACCCCGCGGGCCTGGTCGAGCAGCTCCCGGGTCTGCACGATGCGTTGCCCGGGCCGGGGTGCGGGTTCCACCACCAGGAGCAGCGGCGTGGTGAACGGCAGTTCAAAGGTCAGGTGAAAGCCCACGCGGACGAGAATGGGCTTAGTGGCTGCAGAGGACATGGCATATTTTTTCAGACGCTGGCCTGTTCGTCTGTAGGGCGGATCATTTATCTCGTCGGGCCATGCGGCGCAGGAAGGCCCGCCAGGAGGGCACCCAGGCCGGCGGCTTGGGGTACGCGCGAACCTGCACAATCACAGGGGCAGGACCGCTCTGTCTTATAAAAATGCATGATGTTGCATCAGAATGTGCAATGGCTCTGCAGCCGAGCCTTAATCTCCATCCGCCTCCGGGCAGAAATCGCACGTGCCATCACGGGCCTGACCTGTTCTCTGTTCTGTATAAAAAACCGCAGGAGCCGGGTGGGGTATCCTGAGCGGCACTCGGGGGTAGCATGATGGAGCAGTACGACCAGGGGACAACGTTTTTCGACGAGATGTTTGCCCCGCACGGCCAGATCCGGCCTCATTACCAGGGGGTGCAGGCCTACTTCCGCCGCCTCGGCACCCCGGAGTTCCAGCGCCGCCAGCGCCTGATGGATCTGGCGTTCCGGAACCAGGGCATCACGTTCACGGTGTACGGGGACAGCGCCGGGGTGGAACGGACGTTTCCGTTCGATCCGGTCCCGAGAATCATTCCCGCCTCCGAGTGGGCGGCCCTGGAAGCCGGACTGACCCAGCGGGTCCTGGCCCTGAATGCGTTTCTGCGCGACGTCTACAGCGACGCCCAGATTCTCAAGGACGGCGTGATTCCCAGTGAGCTGGTGTATACGTCCAGCAATTTCCGCCGCGAGGTGCACGGCCTGAAGGTGCCGCTGGGCATCTACACGCACATTGTCGGCAGCGACCTGATCCGTGACGAGAACGGGCGCTATCTGGTGCTGGAGGACAATCTGCGCTCCCCCAGCGGGGTCAGCTACCTGCTCGCCAACCGCCAGGCCATGACCCGGATCTTTCCCGGCATGTTCGAGCGCCAGGGCGTGCGCACGGTCGACCACTACACCACCGAACTGCTGCGCGTCCTGAGGTCCCTCAGCCCCCGCGCCCCGGAAGCGACCGTGGTGGTCCTGACCCCGGGGATGTACAACAGTGCCTACTTCGAGCACGCCTACCTCGCGCAGCAGATGGGCGTGGAACTGGTCGAGGGCCGCGACCTGTTTGTCGATGGCGGGCGGGTCTGGATGCGCACCACCTCTGGCCGCACCCAGGTGGACGTGATCTACCGCCGGATCGATGACGACTATCTCGACCCGCTGACGTTCCGGCGGGACTCGGCGCTGGGGGTGTCCGGGCTGGTGGAGGTCTACCGCCAGGGCCGCGTGGCCATTGCCAACGCCATCGGCGCCGGGGTGGCAGACGACAAGGCCGTCTACGCCTATGTGCCCGCCATGATCGAGTACTACCTCAATGAAAAGCCGCTGCTGGACAATGTGCCCACCTACCTGGGCTGGAACGCCGACCACCTGGCCCACATGCTGGAGAACGCCGCCGAGCTGGTGATCAAGGCCGTCGGGGAGGCAGGCGGCTACGGCATGCTGATCGGCCCAGCCGCCACCCGGAGCGAGATCGACGAGTTCCTCAGAAGCGTCCGTGACAACCCGCGCAACTACATCGCCCAGCCCGTTGTCGGACTGTCGCGGCACCCGACGTTCTACCCCGACACGGGCGCTTTCGAACCGGCGCATGTTGATCTGCGGCCCTACATTCTTGTGGGCAACGACGTGACCATCGTGCCGGGGGGCCTCACGCGCGTGGCCCTGCGGCGCGGTTCCCTGGTGGTCAATTCCTCCCAGGGGGGCGGCAGCAAGGATACCTGGGTGCTGACCCATGACGGCCCCGCCCTCACGCGCAGGCAGCAGCAGTTTCAGGGCGCCACCGAGTTGCAGGAATCGCTGCCCACCAGCGGTGTGACGCAGGGTCAGCCGGTCCATGACGCGGCGGCGGCCCCGTCCGCCGGGGGACAGCACCAGTGGCAGGGCGCGCAGGAGCCTGAGCCCGGCGAACCTGACTTTTCAAGCGGGCCCCCCGGCGTGCCGGGGCCGCAGGAGGAACGCTGATGCTCTCGCGCCTTGCCGAATCGCTGTACTGGATTGGCCGGTACATGGAGCGCGCCGAGAACACCGCGCGCCTGCTGACCGTGAACTACTACGCGACGCTCGAAACCGGCGGTCAGGTCAGTGAGGAGTGGCGCCCGCTGCTGGATATTTCCGGCGGCAAGGACACCTTCGCTCAACGGTACGGCCGGGTGGACGCCACCACCGTGCCCACCTGGCTGGCGTTTGACCGCACGAACCCCTCCAGTGTGTCGTCCAGTCTGGCGCGCGCGCGCGAAAACGCCCGCGGGCTGCGGGACCGCATTCCATCGGAGATGTGGGAATGCCTGAACCGCGCCTACCACGACCTGTGCTTTCAGGACGAGGAGGTGCTGGCCCGTGACGGGCTGTTCGAGTTCTGTAGCGCGGCGCGCGATACCAGCCAGTTCTTCTTCGGAATCGCTTTTGCCACCCTGCCCCGTGACGAGGGGTGGCTGTTCATGCGCGCCGGACAGATGCTGGAACGGGGCGACAACGTCCTGAGGCTGCTGCAGGTCCGTTACCGTCACCGCGCCGTCGACCCGGCCCTGATGGCCGTCAACAACCACCGCTGGATGGCCGTGCTGAAGACCGCTTCCGCCTATGAGGCCTACCGGAAATGCAACCACGCCAGTGTCACCCCCCGGACCATCGCGGAATTCCTCCTGCTGAACGCGGCGTTTCCCCGCAGTGTGCGCTACAGCAGTGAAAACCTGTACGACGCGCTGGCCGGCATCGACCGGATCCACCCGGGCGCTCACCCTGAGCTGCTGCGGGAAGCCCGGTGGCTGCTCGCCCGGCTGGAGCACGCCACCGTCGATGAACTGATGGACCGGGACCAGCAGGACCTGGGCACCCTGCTGAACGACTTCAACCAGATCGGGTCCAAGATTTCCGCCTCATACTTCACGGTCTGAACTGACCACGACACTTCTGGAGGGCCATGCGCGCCGACATTCGCCACGTGACCGAGTACCGTTATGCGGAGCCCGCCTGGGACTCGTTCAACGAGGTGCGCCTTTCGCCCGAGATCAGTGCCCGGCAGGACCTCCGGAGCTTTCACCTGGTGGTGCAGCCGGAGGCCAGCACGGTCAGCACCCACCGCGACTACTTCGGCTCTCTGATTCATCACGTGCACGTGCACGAGCCGCACCAGGTGCTGCGCATCGAGGCGCAGGCGCTGGTGGTGACCCGGCCCCTGGCGCCCCTGCCGGCGGTGGCGTTCTCCGCTCTGGATGAACTGCGCAGCGAGGTGACTGAGTTTCTGGTGGCCAGCCCGCGCGTGCCTTCAGGCCGCTGGCCGGAGACCTTCGGCGTTCAGGGCCCCAGTCCCCATGAGGACCTCAGCGCTTTCCTGATCCGCCTGACCGCGCAGCTGAACCAGCAGTTCACCTACCACCCGGGGGCCACCAGCGTCAGCACCACCCTGGCCCAGTTCGCCCAGGATCCCCGCGGCGTGTGCCAGGACTACACGCACGCCATGCTGGGCATCTGCCGCACGCTGGGCATTCCGGCGCGGTACGTCAGCGGGTACCTCTATTCCGGAGGGGAGATGGTCGGCGCCGACGCGACACACGCCTGGGTCGAAGCGCTGATTCCCGGTCAGGGCTGGGTGGGCTTTGATCCCACCAACAACGTCCTGGCCGGCGAAAAGCACATCAAGATCGGGCATGGCCGCGACTACCCGGACGTCTCTCCCGTGCGCGGCACGTACTACGGCGGCGGCGCCGCCGAACTCAACGTGGAAGTGCGGGTGTACGGAGAGCCGCCCGCGCGCAGCGGACCGCCCAGGCCCGGAACCCGTTGAACCGCATCCACCGCACGGCAGGCCCCAGAGGTGCCTGAGCTGCGCGCCTGTCACGCAGCTCAGGCCGGCACGCGAAGCGCGCTTCACTACCCGCCCATGAGGTTGGACTTCGCCTTTAATCCTGGCACGGCAGTCGCTGCGCCGCGTGCCCTCCGGGCGTTCTCAGGTCACCACGCCGGGGGCTCCGGACCGACCGCTGGGCCAGGCGGGGAGGCCCCCGCCCGCAGCGTCCCGTGGGTGGCCGCGCCATTCACCGTCCAGGTCACAGCAGACTCCTCAGACTCATCCGGCAGACAATAGAAGTGCACGCCCCACCCCATTCGCCCAGAGGTCCACTGATGAGCCCGCAGAACGAGAACAGTGCCCTCCCGCATTACACGGGGAACGAACGCCCCACCCACCTTTACACCGCCAACGAGCTGCGGGCAGAAGGCCTGCAGCCGATGCCTCAGACTCCCGTGGCCATCTGGCACTCCACGGGTCCCAACCGCAGCAGTATCAGCGGACTGTTCGACCGCCGCACGGCCGTCCCCATGGCTGGGCCCACCGAACCCTGACCCCCGCAGGGGCGCCACAGGTGACTGGCAGTAGAACTGGAGAGGCGGCAGGGTTAGCAGCGCGGCGCGCACTCCACGAGGAGGGACGGGAACGCCCGGCAACGTGGCGGCCTTCAGGTGGGCCTGCGGGACCTGCCCGGGCGGCAGGAACGCACGGGGGTCGGACGCTTCACTGTGCGTCAAAACCCTCTACGGTGAGATCGCCGCGGCCGGAATCACAAACGCAAGGCATGCCGTGAGCACACAGCGTGGCGCACCGGTGGCTCATCAGGAGGGACGGTGGGTGCAGGCACGCCGGACGGCCTCCCTCTCACGCGTGAAGTCGGTGGCGGCTGGACCTGCGGCATGCTCAGGACGACACGTGACGCGTGAAAGCCCGGCGGCGGCTCCTGTCGATCCCCGGACTGTGCCGCCTGGGCCAATCCGGAGGAACAATAAGCGGCGAGGCAGCGGTCTATCCTGCTTCATGCTCAAGCCATCCGCTGGGAATGCGCTTCTTTCCCCTGACGCTGTGCCGCACCTGATCTGGGCGGCTGACGACCAGGGCCGGACGCTGCAGGGGAACGCCGCCTGGCGCGCCTACACCGGGGAGGGGGCGCTGTCTGGCACTGTCAGCGTCACCGCGCTGCTGGCGCCTGAAGCGCAGTCTGCCCTGAGCGCCCGGCTGGCGGATCAGGAGCCGTTCGAGCTGGAACTCAGCCTGCGCGGCGCCGATGGTGTCCCGCACGGGTTCCGGCTGAATGGGGAGCGCGCCGCCGCAGGGCCGGGCGGCGCCTCCGCCTGGGTGCTGACGGCGATGAACATCGACGATCTGCTGCAGGAACGTCAGCGCAGCGCCCAGTTGCAGAGCATGATCGACGCGAGCCCCAACTGCATCAAGGTGCTGGACCTGGAAGCCCGCCTGCTGTCCATGAACGAAGGTGGCCAGGCCACCCTGGAAATTGATGATTTCGACGTGTGCCGCAACCTGCTGTGGCTGGATTTCTGGGACGGACCCACCCGCACGGTGGTTCAGGACGCGCTGGACCGGGCGCGTCAGGGCGAGCCGGTGACCTTCGAGGCGGCGCGCGCCACTTTCAAGGGCACGCCGAAGTGGTGGCGGATTACCGTTGCGCCGCTGTATGACGCCGAAGGCCGCATTCATCAGCTCAGCGCGGTGTCGCGGGACATCACCGCGACGAAGGCGGCCCAGGAAGCTCTGGCGGCACTGGACGCCTTCGTGGCGTTCACTGAGGTGGCCGGCGCGGGCACCGATGTTCTGCTGCTGGCCCAGCATGCCGTGGAGGTGCTGCGCAGCACGCTGGGAAACGTCAGCGTCGTGTACTACACCCTGCAGGGTGAGCTGTGGAAGGCGCAGGTGTGGTCCGCGGACCTCGCGCCTGAAACGGCAGCAGTCCTGGCGGCAGGCGTTCCAGTCACCGCTCCGAGCTACGCGCAGGCCCTTCAGACGGCCCAGCCGGTGTTCGCCGCCGGGTGGAACGCGGCGGCGCAGGGTGTCGACCACACCGGTGAGTACGGCGCCGGGGCGCTCTTTCCCTGCTTCGTGGATGGGCGGCCGCACGGGCTGCTGGGGCTGGGCACCCGGCAGGCCGAGGAGCTGACCAAGCGTGAGCAGGCGGTGTTCCGCGCGGTCGGGCGGAGCCTGACGCTCGCCCTGGAACGCGCGGACGCCGCGCAACAGCTGATTGACCAGCGAACCGAACTGGAGGCCCGCACCCGGGCGCTGGAAGGGTTTGCGGCGCTGCTCCAGGACCTGACGGTTCAATCTGACCGGACCGTGCTGCTGCGCCGGGCCATGGAACTGGTGCGGCAGCTCATTCCCGTGGGCTACGCCTCGTACTACCAGCAGCAGGGCACACGCTGGTTTTCCATGGTGCGGGTGGGCGCGGTCGGTTCCACGCCACTGCAGACCGTCATCAACGCCGGGCTGCCGGTGGGCCGGACGCCCAGCCTGGACGTGCCCTGCGAAACGAAAGAAGCGTGGTTCCAGGACAGCTATGACCCGGCGCGGGACGTGGACGTCACCCTGGTGCAGCACGTGCGGACGGTGGCAACGCTGCCGGTGGTGGTGGACGGCCGGGTGGACGGCATCTTCAGTGTGGTCCTGTTCGAGGCCCGTCCCTGGAGTGCAGCGGACCGGACCGTGCTGAGCACCGTTGCCCACAGTCTGGGCCTCGCGCTGGACATGTCCCAGGGCGTCATGCACCTGGCCGAGGAACGCCGCAAGCTCGAAGCGGCCAACGAGGAACTCGAGGCGTTCGCGTATTCGGTCTCGCACGACCTGCGTACCCCGGTGCGGCACATCATGGGCTTCGCGTCCCTGCTGCGCAAACATCTCGGTGGGGGCCTGGACGAGAAAACCGCCCGGTACCTCAGTGTGATTGCGGACGGGGCCGGACGCATGAACACCCTGATCGACGCGATGCTGGATCTGTCGCGCACGTCCCGTCAGCCCCTGCGCGTCACGCCCGTGGATCTCGGGCGGCTCGTCGAGCGGGTGAAGCTGGACCTGCAACCGGACCTGGTGGGGCGTGAGGTCCGCTGGACGGTCCGGTCGCTGCCCATGGTGATGGGGGACCCGGACATGCTGCATCAGGTAGTGGAGAACCTGCTGTCCAACGCCCTGAAATACAGCCGGGACCGGGATGAGGTGACCATCGAGATCTGGGCTGAGGAGCGGCCAGCAGAGTGGGCCGTATTCGTGCGGGACAACGGCGCAGGTTTCGATCCGCGGTACGGCAACAAGCTGTTCACCGTATTTCAGAGACTGCACCGGCAGGAGGAGTTCGAAGGGGTCGGCGTGGGCCTGGCAAACGTGCGGCGCATCATTCACCGGCACGGGGGGGACGTCGCTGCGACAGGCCAGCCCGGGCAGGGCGCGACGTTCAGCTTCACCCTACCCCGGCCGTGACCGGCGGTGGGCGCCTCCTCTCCGGCTTCCTGCCGGGGCCGTCACCGCAGCAGGCCCGGGCACCCACCGATGTGGACGTCTCACCCCGGCGTGAGGACGCGGCCCCCCGGTCATCCTGGCCGTTCCGTGCGCCTGAGGTGCTCAGACTGGCTGCTTCGTCGTTGGCCTTTCCGCGGGTCCACGGCATAGGTCAGCATCTTTGGGGGTCCGGGAGTCAGCGACGGACTGCTGAGCTCAACGACGCCAGACCGCCCGGGCCGCGACGATCCACCCGATGAGGGGCAGAGACATCCTGAAGACAGACATGACTGGGCCTGTGTACCTTGGACACATGCCATCCGGGCCTGCGTTGCAACTGAATTTCGATCGTGAGCAGCGCCGGTGGCTGTTGAGACTGGCGCTGCTCGGGACGCTGGTGCAGGCGGTCACGGCAGGCTACCTGCTTGCCACGACCCACAACGACCCCCGGGCGACGCAGGCGGTGCTCGGGCTGGTCCTGACCGTGGCCCTGAGCGTCGTGACGTCCCTGCCGCATCTTCCGGTCCGGGCTGTGCAGCGCAGCAGTGTGGGGTTGCTGCTGGGCTGGCTGCTCATGAACGTCCTCAGCGTTCTGGTCACGCACCGACCCATCACCTCCGGCATGCTGCTCCACCTGACGATGCTGAGTCTGCTGGCCTTTTCGTGGACGCCAGCGCGGTGGGCGATCCTGGTGTCAGCCGTGGGGTACGGCGCGGTGTGTCTGGCCACCGTGAGTTCACGCGTTCCTGACTTTCCGGGTCTGTTGCTGACGGGTTTTCTGCTGCCTCTGATCTGGATGGTCACCACCCGCGGTTACGCCGTGACCCGGGAGCGGCTCCGCAGTGACGCCCTTCAGGAACTGGCGGCGACGGACGAGCTGACCGGACTGCACAACCGCCGCGCGGGCCAGGCCCGTCTGATGGCGCTGGCGGATCTGTGGGCAGACGCTCCGGACCGGTTGAGCGTTCTGCTGCTGGACCTGGATCACTTCAAGAGCATCAATGACGCGTTGGGGCACAGCCGCGGCGACCATGTGCTACGGCGTGTTGCGGAGCTGCTTCAGGACGCGGCCCGGCCGGGCGAGGTGGTGCGGTGGGGTGGGGAGGAGTTCCTGGTGATCCTCTCCGGCTTAACGCCTGCCGAGGCCCTGCGGGTGGGAGAGGAGATCCTCACCCTCCTGCGGTCGGTCAACCTGACGGATATTCGTCCCCTGACGTTCAGCGGCGGTCTGGCGTCATTGAGCGAAGCGTTGACCATGAGTGCCGTGCTGGAACTGGCGGATCAACGGCTGTACCAGGCCAAACATGCAGGCCGGGACCGGCTGATGGCCTGACGCGACGCGCGGGCCGGCCTGACAGAGCGTCATGTTGCTCCACCTGGCGTGCGCGGCCAGCCCTGGGCCGGACCACGCCGGGCCAGGGTCGAGTGTGGCTTCACCGCCTTTCTTCCCGCGGGCTGGTCTGCCCGGTGCCCCTCGCGTACTTTCCCCACACCTTCCTGTCCGTTCCGGTACCGGGCATCTGCTGAAGGGTTAACTGCCAGGATGGATCCTGATCCGAGCCCCTTAGAAAGCGGAGCCGGGTCAGCTCCAGGAGCGTGGCGCCGTGACCTCGCCTGGAACCCAGTGGGCCGGCGTCCAGAGCTGAGAGGCACCTGGAGCGCCGTTCATCGTTCAGGCCGCTGGTCACGACAGCGGTTGCCAGGAACGAATGCGATTGAACCCGGATGTTCCGCGGCTGGCAGGCCTACTGCCTTCACTCCACCCGGGGAACGGCCTTATCACGTCTGGCTCGCGTCCGTCCAGACCATAGGACAGTGTAGAGGGACAGTTTTTCTTGCCGGAAAGGGCCATTGCTTGTGCATTCAATGGTGCACGTTGGTTCTGGACTCGGCCAATGGAGGCTGCGGGTTGTCCGGGCCCCAGGAACGGACCGGCATTGTGCCGGGCAGCAGCGATGCACTCCGATCCGCGTTTTCCCGCTGCCAAAAGCGTTTGTTCAGGCAGCTGCGCAGGGCGGGAAGGCGGTGCCTGGCCAGCATTGAAGGCGAGGCACAAGGACCGCAACAGCGGCAATCCGACGCCCCTCCTTTACCCTTCAGAAAAGTTCAGAGGCCCTTTCCTGGCCTTCCTGTGAGGAAATTTTTGAGACGGTGCTGGGCGACCTTTTCTGAGCCTCGCCTGTCGGGGGCGCGACGTGTGGTTGGATTGGGGACCCCAATACCCAGTCAAGATTTTGGTCACTATCGGACTTGGTGTCAAAAAGGACGGTGGTGTGAACTGGTGTACCCTTCAACCGCGAAGTCTTCCTCCTTGTCCTCCTTCCTGGCCCTGGGCTTCTCATATGCCAGCACAGAAAATAAGTGTGAGCCTGGATCTCCTGGGCTTCATCGAACAGGATCAAGAAGCACACCAACTCCGTTTCCGCTCAGCAGTGGTTGCCCAGGCCCTCGCCCTGCGCCGCGAAAGAGAACTCGAAACCCAGATGCCGGGGCCCTCACCGAATGGCAGGACGCCGCTGAAGCAGCCCTCTAGGACACGGTCGCCAGTGACCTCATGATGGGCGGCCCCGAGGCGCCGCGGTGACCTGTACCTCGCCGGCCCCGCCCCCGCCTGGTCCAGCGAAGCCGATCAGCGGCGACCTGTCGTGATCGTCAGCACCGACAGCCTCAACCGCACCATCGACGGCCTCGGGGCCCGCGCCGTGACCGTGGTGCCTGTCACGTCAACTGTCACCCGGATCCACGACTTCCAGGTTCTGCTTCCCGCGGACCTGACCGGGCCCGATCAGGACGGCAAAGCGCAGGTGAGCTCCGCACAGTCAGCTTCAGCCGCCTGGGCCGCGCGCCCATCGGGTGGCTCCCGTCAGACCTGATGCGCCGCCTTGACGACGCGCTGCGACTGCGCCTGTTCCTTCCCTGACTTTTCCTGTGCGCCTGCCTGACGCCTCAGGACCATGTATAGGGCCCGTTGTGTCCTTCCTGCTGGTTCGCGCTGGGTTCGCCGTGCAGTACGGTAAACCTCCACTGCCAGACCCGAACGGTGGTCTCTCCCACCACCAGGCGAATCAACCAGCCTGCAGCGTGGCGTCACTGGATCGCCGCCATGCAGCGCGCCGCCTGAAAATCAGCCGGCCATGTGGGTCACACCGGCCAGGACGCGCTTCAGATGCCAGAACCGTCAAGCCCATCCGCTCTGTCCAGAAGGGGGCAGCCCGCGCAGTTGTCAGTCGGCCGTTAGGCCATCCACGTACGCCGCCAGGAAATCCTGGGCGACGTCAGTATCGGTGCGGTAGGAGAAGCCCGCTCCCTGACATTGCTGGTTCAGCACAAAGGAGTTCACCGCCACGATCAGTTCCTCCTTTCCATAGAACACGGCCCCGCCAGAGTCGCCGAAACACAAGCCGCTCCCGCCTGTTCCTTTGCCGGCATTGCTGGTGAGGTGCAGGTTGTAACCTCCCGTCAAGGCACTGCGGAGATTGACCAGCTGCACGTTGCCGGAGTAGCGGACCAGTTCAGCCAGGCCGACAGGTTTAACCCCTTGCAGTCCATACCCGACAATCAAGAAGGTGACGTCCTGCTGGCCGCGCCCGGTGGCCAGGCTGTCGAGGGTCCCTTCCGGCGCAATGGTCGCCGGCTCGATCCCGACGACGTTCGCCCCCAGCTCCACGACGCCTATGTCGTAGGTGTTCGGGAAACCCGTGCCGTACAACGGATGAGCGACCGCGTCCCCCACGTACCCACCGGTATTCGTCCGGATCAGCGTGCGGTCGACTTCCGGGTCGAAGTAGGCGCGGACGTAAGCGATTTCTGCGCCAGGTTCATCCGCTGTGCAGTGGCCCGCGGTCAGGACGGTATTGGCATCTACGAGCGTGCCGGTGCAGCGGAACATGGCCTGGTTGTCCGCGTTGTAGAACACGAGCAGGGCGACGTTGGGATGTGCGGTGCCGTCGCGCTGGCCAGAGATGACCTGGGCGTGAAGGGCCTGGTCTGCGGGCACACCCGCGGCGGGTCCTGTGCCGCAGGAGGTCAGGGCCGCCGTCACCGAGAGAAGAGCACCGAGAAGCCAACGGTTGCGCGTGACAGGCATAGAAACTCCTGTGGTCCTCGAAAGCCGCTCTGTGGGAGGCGTGGCAGGCGCTACGTGTCCCGCTGGGAGCAGGGTCGGCGCTGAGGACGGATGAAGCGCCCGGCACGTTCAGTGTAGCCCTCGCGTGACCTTTTATACCTCAGCAGCTGACACTTCAAGATTTTTTTGTACCCGTCGCGAAAAAAGGAGTACTCAAAAGAACAAGGCGCGCCCAGAAGGTATCCAGGGACCAGCGCCCCGCCTGACTGAGCTGCGGCGAGAAGCGATGGGTGTGAGCGGGCGTCGGTGGACGTGAGCGTAGGAGATGGCGCTCTCTTGGGGTCAAGAGTGGCAAGCAGCTGGGGAAATGTCGGCCTGGACACATGTTTGTGTCGAGGCCGCCTTGAGAGGACGATACCAAGGGCATCCAGGCCCAGCCTAAACACGCTTTTGGCGTTGTCGCCGTGCTTCAAGGTCTTTGGTGGGGACTTCGTGGCCACGAGAGCCCCACTGACACCGCACCAGATGACGGCGAGTGCGACCACGCCAAACAGGAGGCTCAGCCGGTCACCATCGGTGAGGCGGGTCGCTTCCAGATCGAAGCCGCGTCCCTTGAGCGCCTGGTGCATGTTTTCTGCATTCCAGCACCAGGCATAACGATTGGTGGCCTGGGTACTCCACCCGTGGTACGACAGAGAGAGGATCTCACCGTGGAGGTTCTTGCCTGCAAGAACCCGCATCCGAACGCCATAGACCGTGATCGCACAGTGCCAGCGGCGCAGTTCACCCGGTCGAAGCTTCTGGAAACAAGCCCGGACTTCGATGCCGTTGATGCGCGTGGTGGCGTGCAGTCGAATGGTCGGTTTGATGCCCAGGCGTTGCAGTCGACTGCTGATCCGCGGTAGTGCTCCAAGGATGACTTTCAGCACCTGACCCTCTCGATGCGAGGGACGAGCACACTGGAGATCATCATGGGGAAACAGCGAAAAACCTGGAGCACCGACGTCAAAGAAGCCATCGTCCTCAGCGTGCTGCGGGGCGAACTCGGAGTCGCGGAGGCAGCCCGTCAGCATGGAGCCAACGAGAGCCTGATCCACACCTGGAAAACACAGTTTCTGGAGGCGGGCCGTGCCCGCCTCTCTGGTGACCGACCAGACCAGGGCGTGACCATCCTGGAACGGGAGAATGACCGTCTCAAACGCATCGTGGCCGAAAAGGAACTGGAGCTCGATATTGCGCGAAAAGTGCGACGGCTCTGACGCTGGACGAGCTGATCGTTCTCTGGCAGAGCCGGCCGCACCTCAGCCTGCGGCGTTTTGCCCAGTACGCCAGCGTGCCGTACTGGCGGATGCGGGACCATCAGCACAGCGCGCCCGCGCGCTGTGCCAAGCAGCAGCACCGTGACGCACTGTACGAGAAGGTACGCCAGGCGGCGTTGCAGCATCCAACGTCTGGATACCGGCTGCTGTATCAGGAACTCAAAGCTCAGGGCGAAGAGATTGGCCTGCACAAGATCCGTGTCGCACTCGGCGAATTGCACCTTCACCCACCGCTGCCTCGAAAGACCCGGAAACCTTCCCCGAAGGTTTCCGCACCACAAGACTGGCCGGAAGGTCGACGGGTGCAGATTGACGCGACACGGCTGTCGCTGCCCGACGGGGTCTGTTGGATTTACTTCGTGCTGGACGTTACCTCGCGGGTGGTGCTGGCCAGCCGGGTGGTACGGAGCCTGTCGATGCACCTCGCCAAACTGACGCTCGACGAGGCGGTCGCCGTGCTGCGTGCTCAGGGCCACCACAAGCGCATCCTGGTCCAGAGTGATGGAGGCAGTGATTTCACCAGTGACCTCTTTCAACAGGGCTGTTTGATGTACGGCAACTGGGTGCGCTGCAAAGTGTCTCAGCCGGGAGGAACCGGTATCCTCGAACGCCTCAACCGGACCTACAAATACCAGTTCGCCTTCCGCCAGGACTGGCAGTCCATGGCCGATGTCCGGGCCGCCATGCCGGACTTTCACCGCTGGTACAACCACGAGCGCCGTCATTCGGCGCTCGGCTACGCCACGCCTTGGTCTACACTCACCTTATCGGCGAATGCTCGCAACGCCGCTTGAAGTCAAACCTGGAGCATTACCCGCCCAGTCAAACTGGACGAAGCGTTTCAGACGCTGATAGATGGTCTCGTCGGTGCCGACGCGACGAATGCACACCACCAAGTGGAAGCGGCAGACGGTGCGTTTTTCGATGATGGCGAGGATCAGCGCCGCCAAGACGGTGAGGCGACGGGGATCAATCGGAAAATGGGTCGTCAGGCGTACACAGCGGCGATCCTGAGGCCGTCGGTTCCTGGTGTTCTTCATCGCAGATAACACCGTACAGGAACCGATTTTTCAGCTCTACTGCAAACTTTTCACCCCTGGAGAGGGGTGTTGGAGTCGAGCGTGGCGTCCCGGGGGAGATGAAGCGCGATCTTGAGGTACAGCGTGGATTCAGCCTGGATCAGCGCCAGGAGCACTTCCGCGAGCCGTTTCAGGGCATCCAGGCGGCGATGAGGGAGGCGCGGCTGTGCAGGTGGGTCGCGAGCGTGTCTGCATGGAGGCGGGCAGTAGCAATATCGGGGATCGTCACAGACCCAGATATCGCCCTGTGTCATGCCGCACTGCGTTCAAGACGCCATTTTTCGCGATGTGTCAGGTGCTGAGGGCTCAGCTCAACACGCAAAGTCGCCAGAACTCATCCCACCAGCTCCTTAAGGCTTCCGGAGGTGGGCGACAGTCACAGCCAGCAGCGTCAGTCCTGCCAGCAGCACGAGTGACAGGTCTTTCATGGCGTGACTGGGATGCAACAGGTGATGATGTAAACTGCTGTCCCGCCAATGGTCATACATGTGATTCAGCGCATGCCCCAGGGAAGCTGCAGTACCAATCGCCACCACCGGGCGGAGTATCCGGACCTGAGGAGTGGCGACCAACAGAATGCCCCCCAGGGCAGCACTGAAGATCCCCGCGTCTCCAGCATAATGGCAGTTAAACGGCGGGAACGGCGCCAGATGTGTGTAGAACCAGTCGGGTACCACCGCAAGGCTCAGGCCCGTCACGAGCAGTACGACGCCGTTCAATCCCACCATCACGCTCAGTAACCGCTCCTGCCAGCTCACAGCGGCCCATCTGTCAGGCCGCAGAAATCCTGGCTCTCGATCTTCAATGGACCCGTCAGACGGTTGAAGAAATTTTCCGTGGCCACAGCGACGGTCAGCTCGATGATCTCCCGCTCACTGTAAAAGCGGGTGAGGGTAGCGTAGGTTTCATCGTTGACCTGGGCGGTGACCTGCGTGGCTTCCCATGCGTATTGCAGCGCGGCGCGCTCGGCCGGACTGTACTCAGGCCGCTCACGGAAGGCCAGGACCCATCTCATTTTGATAGCGTCAAGACCCTTGTCACGCGCGACCCGCTGGCCGAGATCAATGCAGAATGCACACCCGTTGAGCTGCGCCACCAGATGGGACGCGAGGGCTTTCGTCGTGGGATTCAGCTGTGTAGCACCATTTGTGTAGATGCCTGCCATAAACAGGTACGGCAGAGGGTAGGCCGGGTGGTGACTGAGCAGCGCGATGGTCGGAAAAGGTTTTCCGAACCGCCAAGCCAGCACGCGCGATGCGAGCCTGGCCATCCAGGGGAGGCAGGATGGAGCGGAGACGCGGGACATACAGTGAACCTCCTGAAGGGTCAGCGAGAGGCAGAGAGCAGCAGCCGCTTGAGGTGGACGCGCCGCTCAACCTGAAATGCAGGGTCGTTCACACTGAGATTCAGGGCTGCGGCGAGCGTCTGCCCGAAGATCAGGTGGGCGTAGCACACGCCGAGAACGGACAGCACCATCTGCCGAACGTCTTCTTGCTCCAGCGCTCCACCGCGCAATACGGCATCGACCGCGTGAACTGCCGTCGCTACAGCGACGTGATGCGCCCGTACCTCGTTGATCAGCGTATTGCCCTGAAGTTCAGACCATTGCACCAGCCGCAGAAATTCTGGATGTGCGATATGGAAGTCCAGCGTGACATCCACCAATGCGGCAATCAGCGCGGCGCGGTCCGGCTGCGCTCCGGCCAGCTGAAAGGCGGTCGGAGCGATGTGGGCAGCCAGCTGATTCTGTTCTTCCAGCACTGCTTTCCATAGCCCGGCCTTGGAGCGGAAGAAGTAGCTGGGTGTAGCCCGGGCCACACCTGCAGCATCAGCGATCTGCTGCAGGCCTGTCGCAGCATATCCAGACTCGGCAAACAGGTGGGTGGCGGCGTGGAGGATGGCTTTTCTGGTGCGGTGGGTATCGCGAGGGGGCGGTCCGGTCAGTGCCATTACAGCTCCTTTTGGCTGAACGTTCATTCAGTATAAGCGTAATGAACAGGACAATTGGCTGGACGGTTCTGGCAATTTTGCGTGTCAGGCCTCAGCACCTGACACTTTAGGAAATTGATGTGCTGGGCGTTGGGAATGGAGTCCTGAGCAACTGGAGACAGTCTCAGAAGGTATCGCTTCCCCACCGCACGGCTTGACTCAGGATCTGCCACCCGATACGCGCCTGACTCACGACCGCTCGCCCGCGCTTGTCCCGCCGAGGGGACTGGGTCGCTCCCCGCTGCGCCCCCACCCGGGTCATCCAGGCCAGTGCGATACACAGCAGTCCGAAGAGCCGAGAGATTCGTTTTGGCGCTGTCATGTGCGGGGCCTCCAGATTCAGCCCTCGAGATTTCAAGGCGGACAACGCCGATTCAATGGCCCAGCAGAGACGATAGGTCACCAACACGTCCAGCACGGTCACATCTGACGCCACGATCACCCTGTCACCTGCGGGTGACAGGGTAATGACCGCGTGCATCCATCCCCCATACACCCACGCCCGTTCGAACAGGGTGCGCACATGTCCCGGTTGCAATGTCTTAAACACGTCTCGCACCAGTCATCCTCGATTCTGGTGTTCTCCCGGATGCGGTGACACTGCCGGATGCGTTTCCAGCGCAGGAACGAGCACCACTCGCGCCCCACGAACGCCCGGTCCGCGATCACGACGGCCCACCGACAAGCGGGCAGCACCTTGAGCAATCGGGCAACCAGCAGGATTCGGGCGGCGGTGCAACTGTTTCCCTGATGGGGCAGGACCGACCAGACGAGTGGGATCACCGCGCCCCCGAGGAGCGCGCCCAGCACCAGGATGTTCAGCGGCGTCTGGCCGTCATGCCAAGTGGTGCGGTCCATGATCAGGGCAAGTTGGCCGTCGGGATCAGCGGGCGCAGGACGTCACAGACGTCCTGCTATGTGAGCTGAGCATCGTGGAAGACCCGGGCGACCGTGCGAGTCTTGGATTCAAGACTCGCGTCCCGGGCTTCGCTGGCCAGTAGGACCCAAATGCGGGCCGGGGCTGCGGCTGTGTGCGCGGGCCCTTTTGGCCGGGTCATGGCGTCATCCTGGCACGCCATGAACACAACTTCCTGCTTGTTCAGGAAGTGAACCGACGGGTGCCGTTGTTCGACCGAGTCAGACGTGCATAGTAATGAACGTCACCACATTCCAGCAGATGGGCGGCCTTGCTCACCTGGTCCAACCTGAAGAACTGGCTGACCTGGTCGAGCGGATCCGGCTCCAGTTGCGCCGCTGATGATCTTCCCGCGTCACCCGATCGAACAGCGCCCCTGACCTTCCGGTCTGGAGAGAAGCCGCCCGCGATGACCCCGTAACATGGCAAGCATCAGGTTTCCTTGGAGTACCGGTGGTTGGCGGAGACCGCCGAAGGCCTCCCCTACTTAAGCCTGGACATAGCGGATGAAGGCCCACAGTCGGGAGGGCCCCAGGGCAACCGGGATTTCACGGAAGCTTGGAAATGAGCAACAGACTGGCTTGGAAGGAAACTCATATTAAGAATTTGATGGGCAGTACGATACCCGTATCCTCCCTATGACACTGGGTTCTGGGGAGCGCATTCAGTGTCATGACGACACGCGAGACAGGCCCAGCTGCGTCGCGTTCGCACGGGACCCGGACCGTCATGGTCCTGGTTGGCCTCCTGTGCCGCAGCCGCCCTCGCCCACATCGGCAAGAGGGAGACCCCATGCGTCACCGCACCCCCGTCACCGCATCTCTGCCTGTCCGCCTCACGCTGACCACCATTGGGCTCAGCCTGGCGCTCCTGGTCGGATGCAACCGACCAGCCTCGCAGCCTGAAGCCCAAGTCACCCAGACTCTGCTGGACGCACAGAAACTTGGCACTCCACACTTCAGCAACGCGGTCGCCTTCGATGTGTCGCGGCCTCTCGCCTCTATGGCCCGCGTTGGTCCAGCCCTTCCGTTGCCGGTGGGGGGCGACGGAATCATCGACCTCCGGCCCGACCGTGGGCCCCAGCAGAGAGACCGACTGGCGGGCCGTGATGGCGCCCTTCAGTCGGCCTCCCCCGGTTCGCTCTTCGCCCAGCAGGCTGCGTCGGTCTCGAATCCAGTCGTCAGTTTCGAAGGTCCCAGCAGCCAGGACAATTTCAACCTGTATGGGGGACGAGTGAACCCGCCCGACCCCGTTGGCGACATCGGCCCCAACCACTACGTGGCCATGACCAACCTGGCGTACGCGGTTTACAGCAGGCAAGGGGCACCTCTACTCGGTCCCGCGAGGATTGGGGACCTGTGGGCCGGCTTCGCGGTCCCGGACTGCGCGGATCCCTCCGGTGATCCGGTTGTCGTGTATGACCAGTTGGTGAACCGCTGGATTCTTACGCAATTCACGACCCGGGGCCTCGACGATCCCAACCTGCCGTTTTACAGCTGCGTAGCAGTCTCGGTCACGGGCGACCCGACTGGTGCCTATTACCGGTACGCCTTCACCAGCGGCCTGTTCTTCCCGGACTACCCCAAATATGGGGTCTGGACCGACTCATACATCATGACCACCCGTGAATTCGGACCGACGGTGGAGTACGGCATCGGTGTCTACGCCCTCGAGAAGAACAAAATGATCGTTGGCGACCCGAAAGCCCGCGCGGTTCGCTTCTTCCTGGATTCGGGCGTCGTGCCCCTGAACCAGATTGGGGACGGCCTTCTGCCGCCAGACATCGACGGCACCCGCCGCCCCCCAGCGCGCGCTGCCGCGCCGATCATCGGAACTCAGGACGATGGAGCCTCCTACGGGGCCACTGTGGACGCCATGAACGTCTGGGAGCTTCGGGTGGCCTGGAATTCCAAGCCAGCAGCCTCCCTGACCCTGGCCGCTCAACTCCCCGTTGCCTCGTTCGATTCGGTCTTTCCCTGCGGGCCCACCTCCCGTGACTGTCTCCCGCAGCCGGGCATCACGAATCCCGACCAGTATCTGGACGTTCTGTCGTACCGCCAGCGGCCCCTCTACCGTCTGGCCTACCGGAATTTCGGCACCTATGAAGCGTTCGTAACGACCCAGACGGTAGAGGCTCGCCCCGGGATGGCCGGCATGCGCTGGTACGAACTGAGACGCTCGGCCAACGGCTACCAGGTACACCAGCAGGGGACCTACGCTCCGGATGACGGGGTTCAGCGGTGGATGGGGAGTATCGCCATGGACCGTTCAGGAAACATGGGACTGGGCTTCAGCGTGGTGAGCGGCACAGATGTCTACCCGGGCATTCGGTACACCGGTCGTCTGAACAGTGATCCCCCGAACACCATGACGCTAGGCGAAGGCACGATGATCGTGGGCAGCGGCGTCCAGACCACCACCAACTCACGCTGGGGTGACTACACCTCAATGAACGTCGATCCGACCGACGACTGTACCTTCTGGTACATCAACGAGTACTACACTGCGGCCGGCCAGGCGTCGAGTGAACTGGATAGAGTTTGGTGGAGGGTAAGTTCAGTGTGATCCACACTGGAGGACAGAATGTCCGTACCCAAGCAGAAATTCACCGCTGAGTTCAAACAAGAAGCCGTCCGGCTGGTCCGCACGACCGGAAAGAGTTGCGCCCAGATTGCCCGTGACCTTGGCGTTCCCCCTCACTACGTGGTCCGGTGGAAGCAGCAGCAGGACACCCAGACGGCCGCTGGCCGCCCAGCCTTCACCGGGCGGGGAATCCCCGCCCTTTCACCACAGGAGGCTCGACTCAAGGAACTGGAGCGGGAACTGGAAATTGCACGACAGGAACGGGATATTCTGAAAAAAGCACTGGCCTTCTTCGCGAAGCAGCCCTGATCTTCAAATTCATCGAGGGGCACCAGAACGAGTTCCCAGTGGAACTGATGTGCCGGGTTCTCGAGGTGGGCATCAGCGGGTACTACGCTTCGCGGGGAAGGCCGGAGAGCAAGAGGATCACAAAAGACCGCGTGCTGATCGAGAAAATCAGGACCAGCTTCGAGGAAAGCCGGGGAACATACGGGGCGCTGCGCATCCAAGCCGACCTGAAGGCACAGGGAGAGCAGGTCAGTCGTCAGCGGATCAGGCGGCTCATGCGACAAGCCCTGCTTGTCGCACGTGGGAAACGGAAGTTCCGTACGACGACCAAAACGAAATCTTCGCGTCCAGTCGCAGAAAACATTCTTGATCGGGCATTCACTGCGGATGCCCCGAACCAGAAGTGGGTCACGGATATGACGTACCTACCCACCCGTGATGGCTGGTTGTACTTGGCAACGGTCATGGACCTGTACTCGAGGAAAATTGTCGGCTGGGCGCTGAATGAGCGACTTCAGACGCCGCTGGTCACAGCGGCGTTGGAGATGGCCGTAGCGCGTCGGAAACCACCAGGCGGACTCCTGCATCACTCGGATCGAGGGAGCCAGTATACGAGCGATGTGTACCAGCAGGCGCTGGACAGACTGCAGGCCGTTCAGAGTATGAGCGAGGCGGGGGATTGTTGGGATAATGCTGTCCAGGAAAGCTTTTTTGCGACATTGAAGACGGAGATGGGGCTTGGTGAAGCGCAGTGGGACCGTGCCCAGACACGGACAGAGGTGTTCGAGTGGATTGAAGTGTTCTATAACCGTCGCCGTCGTCACTCGTCGTTGGGGTATCAGTCACCGACGGCCTTCGAGGAGCAGGCTTACATCCTGAACTGAGGCTCCACCAAACCCTTGACAGATCAATAATCGCGCCGCCGGGCCAGGGACCTAATCCCTCTGTTCAGATGGTGTACTTCCGTCCTCAAGCGTTCGATGTGCCGATTGAACAGTCGTGTCTGATGCTCCGGCGTGGGGTCACGCATAAACTCACGCAGATCCTCGAGAGGCACCTGGGCAAAGCGCAGGTTCTGCAACATTCGGGCCTGTTCCACCTGTGCTGGCGAGTAGTACCGGTACCGGCTCTGCTCATCGATGTGGGCAGGTTTGAAAATGTCTTCCTCGTCGTAATACCGTAACGTTTTGACACTGATCTGGCTGATGCTGGCCAACTGCCCGATGCTGAGCCGACCGTCGTTGCCTGCCTGCCTCATACCGCCCCCTGCCTTAGGATATCGGCTTCGACTGGCGCGAAAGCCATGACCATACGTCCTTGACACAGGTGAACTGATACCTTGCGATGTAAGTTTTGACGGGGGTTTGTGTGTGCTGGAAGGCGTCGATGGCAGCACACTCGAGTAACAGCGCCTGGCGACGCACCTGTGGAACGTACGAGAACCGCAGGGTTCTCGCCAGGTTTCCCCAGTTCGGCCCGGTCTTCGGTCTCGTTACAGGGGCATCCAGATCCTGGAAATGACAGAGAGAAAAGGCCAAGGTGGAGAGGCACCACCAGCGGAACACGCCCTGTTGGGCTTGCCCCGATATTGCGTAGCCGAAGTTAAGCGGCTGTAGCTTGGCGTTCGAACTCCAGGGGCGTCAAGTACCCAAGCGTTGAGTGACGACGCTGACGGTTATAGAAAACCTCGATGAATTCGAAGACCGCTTGACGGGCAACGTCCCGATTCTCAAAGGTGGTGTCCTCCAGCCGCTCCCTTTTCAGGGAGCTGAAAAAGCTTTCCACGACGGCATTGTCCCAGCAATCTCCCTTGCGACTCATACTGCCCCTGGCCCGCATGCGGGCCAGTTTTGCCTGAAAGATCCCACTTGCGTATTGACTGCCCCTGTCGCTGTGATGAATGAGCCCAGGGGGCGGGCACCGGCGCTGGTCAGCCATCTGAAGGGCCGCCAGTGGCAAGGTGGCCGGCATCTGCGCAGCCATCGCGTAGCCCACTACAGCGCGCGAATGCAGGTCCAGCGTGACGGCGAGATACAGCCAGCCTTCTTTTGTGTGGAGGTACGTCAGGTCCGAAGCCCACACCTGGTTGGGCTGCCGGACTGCGAACTGACGGTCCAGCAGGTTCGGGCGTACCGGGAGGGTGTGCGTGCTGTCCGTGGTGCGCACCCAACCGCGCTTTCCTTTCGCTCTCAAACCACGGACGCGCATCAGACGCGCCACCCGCTTGCGGGACACCCGAAGCTCGCCAGCCTGGAGCTCAGCGTGAATGCGTGGCGCACCATAACGTCGTTTGCTCCGTGCATGCACTTCCTGGATGCGCTGCTGGAGCAGCGCATCCTGTTGCTTCTGGTTGCAGAATGGCCTCCTGCTGCGCCAGCTCACCTAAAAAGTCCATATGCTGACAGGGGATGATTCAATTGGTCTCTGAGGACGCAACATTTACCGTTGAGATCCTGGCTCCGCATCTCGAATGGCATGCGCTCCATCTGTCGCCTGTCGACTTTTATGTATCCACTGACACGGCAAAATATTGCGGGACAGCATTCACCCTTGAGTCAATCAGCGCTTTGATGGATCGGTATGCCGCGTCAGGGGAGTGTGGTCACGGCCTATACTTTTGGGCTTCCAATCTCATTGTCCTTAAAGATTTTGAACTGGAAACCTTTCAAACAACGGGCCGGGAACTCATATCTACTGGGGAATTATCACAAGCGCTCTCGCAGCTCACGGAGTAAAGCTCTCGCCATCTGAGCGTCTATTTTCCGGATCACCTGTTGGCCAGGACGAACAATGGCCATGACGCTGCCAAGGCTGTCGAAACGTGCCGGAGCTGTCAGGGAGGAGGTCGTGCATGGTGACGCGGAGCGCTTACGGTCCTTCACCTCAGGGTAACGGTTGTGGTGTGGCACTGTGTGGGCTTTAAGAAGTACGCAGAAGCCCTGCAGGTCCGCCGGTTGGGAATGGTGATGGTGGCGAGCAGGGACAGCGAGCAGGTGAGTGCGCGCGCTACAGTGATCGGGATGCACGACCCGGACCTGGAGGAATACCGCTTGGCCGATGCGAAGAGCGGGCGGTACGCCGACTTCGGGTTGAAGACTCGCAACATCGGCTGGCTGTGGAGCGACCTTCCGTTTGAGCAGGGTGCCGTCCCAGCGAATGTCACGAGGAAGCTGCGCGACGTCCTCAACATGGGGTCTTTCCGCAAGGAGGGCTGCCAGGTGCGCTACTCACGAACTGCGGTGCTGTGCATGCGGGCCACCCGAGGGAACAGACTATAGACGACGCTGAGCAGGACACACCCACGTTGGTCTCACCAGCGGCCGGCCTCCCTTCGCTGAGGACCTCTGGAACGCCAGCGCAGGTCCGCGACAGTCTGAACGGCGTGCAGGCCGTGAAGCTCAAGCATTACAACAGCACCCGGGCAGCCTTCTACAGTGACGTGAGGCTCACTGCGGTCATGGTTTTTGTCGGGTATGCCTTTCTCGGGTTGATGATCGTGGGGTTTCTGTCCTCCGTGCATCTGGAGATCGAACGCCCCTGGGGTTTAACCTTCCTCATCGCGATCGCCGTCGCCGGGACGCTGCATTACCTGTATGGCAAGGTGCTCCAGGCCCCCTATACCGCTGAAGAACGCTGGATCTGGCTGGATTTCGAGACCCGCGAGCTGTTGGAATTCACGAGACGAACAGGACGGATTCCGGCGTCCTGGACGACCCGCAAACGCTTCGATCGGCTGACGTTGAGCCTGGATTCGCCGTTCTGTGAAAACAGCAGTGACGAGCCCAGTTATGACGTATACCTGAGCCGCCGGGACGAGGAGGCAGAGAACACCTCCAGCGACTGGTACCGTCCCAGATTGCACAAGGAGCAGCACCTGTACTCCTCGGATTCCCTGGAGGACGCTCTGGAAGTCACGCTGTTCTACCAACAGGTGATGGGTTGTCCTGCCTGGAACATTACTCAGTTTCCCGGCGTCCCTATCGAAGCGCAGGAAAAGGCGAAGGGGAGGAAGGCGGAACCACACGCACAGTAGCAACCTCAAGACCCGTTGCGCCGTTGAGGTCGCACAAGGATGCAGCGTGGAGGCACAAGGAACTTTTATGCACTGACGCTGAAGGGACTCACGGCGCGCTTCAGGGCCGGGCGGCAGTGCACGTCAAGCTGAATATACTTTCTTCAACATTAAACGTTCCATACGACGCTCAGTCCTGAGGCTTCACCACCAGCGGGACTCATTCTGTTCAGCATTTCACAGGCCGGCGCTGCGCAGCGGCCAGGTTCATCGCTGGGCCCCGCCCGCCTGATGCGGCCCTTCAGACCACATGAGGCGCTCAATGACCTGCGCGACGCCTTCCTCATCGTTGGTCGCCGTCACCTCGTCCGCGACCCCCAGAACGTGCGGGTGCGCGTTGCCGACCGCGACCCCATGACCGGCCCACTGCAGGAGATCGGCGTCGGCGGGCATATCGCCAAAGGCCACCACCGAGTGCTGGTCAATTCCATGCCGCCGGCACGCCTCCTGCGTCGCGCGGACCTTGGACGCGCGACCATCGGTCAGCTCCGCGAACCCGGTGGCCGAGCAGGTCACCGAGAGGCCCAGCGGCGGCGTCAGGGGTCCGAGCCGCTCACTCAGCTCCGGACCACTCCACCTGGGATGACGGACCATGATCTTGAGGGGGGCGGGTCCATCCGGCACCAGCCTGAAGGGCGCAGGCGCCTCGCTGCGAGGCGCCTGCGCCCCGTGCCGAAGCGCAGCATACCGGGGCTCGGCTCGCAGGTGCGTTCCCCACTCGGCCGCGAACGCGATCCCGGGCAGCTGCGCGCGGGCCGCCCCCATGAATGCCGTGACCGAGGGCCGTTCCAGCGGAGTGGAGGTCAGCACCGTTCCGTCGATGGCCACCACGACAGCGCCGTTGCAACACGCCGCCTCCGGCCAGCCCTCCTGCTGCGCCAGGGGAAGGACGGTCCGGGTGGGGCGGGCAGTGACGGGAAAAACAACCCAGTCCAGGCGCTGGGCCTGACCCAGAGCGGCGCGTGTTCGGCAGCCCAGAGTGCCGTCTGAACGCAGCAGCGTACCGTCCAGGTCCAGAGCCAGCAGTCGCCGCATCGCATCCGACTGTACCGCACCTCAAGGCCCGCTGAATTGTTCCTCTGCTTTCGATATGTTACGCTAATTACGTAAAATCGAGTCAGTCTTAGGAGGAAGCATGCTTTACCGCCATGGTGACGTTCTGATTCAACACGTTGTGCGTCTGCCTGACGCCCTGCCCCGCACCGGGACCACGCTCGCCCGTGGCGAGGTCACCGGGCACAGCCACCGCTTCCAGGATCCTGGCGCCGTGCAGCTGTACCAGGCTGGACTCGACACCTATGTCCGCGTGCTGGCCGACTCGGCGGACCTGATTCACGAAGAGCACCACACCATTACGCTTCCTCGCGGGGACTACCGGGTCTGGATGCAGCGTGAGTACAGCCCGGAAGCGGTCCGCCGGGTGACCGACTGATGACCGGGCGGATGCCGGCCAGCGAGGCCCGGGCCCGGCTGCTCCAGGGCCAGGTCAGTGGGCCACTTCAGTTCAAGGGGAAACTCGACCTCAGCGGCGAGACGGGCCTGAAGAGGCTCCCCGAAGGGCTCAGTGGCGACGTGCTCGATATCAGTGACACGGGCGTCACAGCCCTGCCGGAAACGATGCAGGTGGGCGAGCTGGTGGCCCGCAATCTGCCCGTCACCCGCCTGCCCCCCGGCGTCCAGGTCATGTTCCGCCTGACCCTGGACGGCTGCACGCACCTGAGTGAGTTGCCAGAAGACCTCTCAGTGGGTTCGCTCAACCTGCAGGACTGCCTGTCGCTCGAAGTCCTGCCTGAAGGGCTCGACGTCTGTTTTCTGAACGTGAGCCGCTGTGACGCCCTGAGCCGCTGGCCGGAGCAGGGCCGCGTCCGCTATGGCCACCTGAACGCCCGGGACTGCCTGAGCCTGCGCGCGTTGCCCCACTGGCTGACCCAGATCGCGCAGCTCGACGTGTCGGGCTGCCGCGGCATCACCGCCCTTCCACGGGGGCTGCGCATCAACGGCTGGCTGGACGTGGCCGGCAGCGGGCTCACGGCGCTGCCCCCCGAACAGCAGATCCCTCTGCGCTGGCGGGGCGTGCGGATTGACGCGCGCGTCGCGTTCGAGCCCGAGACGCTGACCGGCGCCGAAGTGCTGGCCCAGCCGAACACCGAGGTGCGGCGGGTGATGATGGAGCGCATGGGGTACGAGCGGTTCCTCAGTCAGGTGGGGGCCGAGGTGCTTGACCGGGACCGCGACGCGGGCGGCGAACGGATCCTCGTCCGTGTGGCGCTGGACGGTGACGAGCCGTTCGTCGCCGTCAGTGTGGCGTGCCCGTCCACTGCCCGGCGCTACGTGCTGCGTGTGCCGCCCACGGTGCGCACCGCCCACGCCGCCTCGGCCTGGCTGGCCGGCTTTGACGACCCGGCCCTGTACCACCCGGCTATCGAGGCATAAGCTGCGCCGCCCGCGCCAGGTACGCGCTGGGCTCGGCCCAGGCGGGCCCTTCCGGAATGCGGGCGAGGAGACCCGGGCCGTACATCTCCTCCGCCCCCAGCGCCGGGAGGTGCACGTACCCGATATGACACTCGCAGGTCGGCCGGCTGCAGGGCCTCGGCCGCAGCAGCTCGGCCACCGGCTGCGCGTACAGGTTCCCCAGGGGCCGGGCAATGAAATGGCAGCGGCGAACCGTGCCGTCCCCGTCCACGCTGATGGCGCTCTCCCCTGCCCCGCACGCCTGTCCGCGCGACGGGTAGCGGCGGGTGTTGACCTCAAAGAGTGGATCGACAGCCCTGAGCCGCGCGAGGTCCTCCGGGGTGTAGTAGCCCGGCCCGACCTTGAAGGCATTGACCCAGAGGTACACCTCCGGCCGCAGGGCCGAGCGCAGGGCCTCGATCTCCCCGAGGTGGCTGCGGCGACCCACCACGCCGACGCTGTAGCGCACGCCCAGGCGGTCGAGTTCGGCGCAGCGGCCCAGAAACCGTTCCCGCGTGACCTCGCCGGGATGATAGGTGGCCCAGAGCCCCACCTTGTCGCGCCCGGCGTCCTCCAGCCAGGCCAGGTGGCCACTCAGGTTCGTCTGAATGGCCACCTGCCGCAGCTGCGGCAGGTGACTCAGCCGGGTGACCGCCTCCTGATAGCGTGGCCGGACCAGCGCCTCGCCCCAGGGCGTGAACAGCACCGACAGCGCACAGGCCTGATCGGCCGCCCAGGCCAGAAACCGCGCCAGGGCCTGCGCATCCGCCCGGTGCTCCTCGGGACTCTCGACATGCTTGGCGAACGGGCAGTACCCGCAGGCGTAGTTGCAGCTGCTCAGCGGGCCGCGGTACAACACGCTCAGGTGCTGGGGCCGGGCTACGCCCACTCGTAAGCCTCGCTGAGCCGGCGAATCTCGGGGGAATAGAGCCACGGCCCGAGGGCGTCGGAACACTCGAAGCCGCGGGCCGTCAGGACCAGGCCCTCCGTTTCCAGGGTCGCGAGACCGCCCTCGATCAGGTCTCTGAGCTGCGGAAAGTCCTGCCAGACGTCAGTGCCGAAGGTGGCCGTGTAGCCCTCTGGGGACAGCCCCTGGAAGTGCAGCAGCGACTGCAGAAGGTAGCGGCGCCGCTGCTCGTCCGTGGACAGGGCGATGCCGTGTGTGGCGAAGGCGAAGTCCTGCTCGGTCCGCCCGGCGTAGTCCTGAAGAATCCCACGCACGCCACGCGCACCGACGGCGTACTCGCTGGAGTAGTGCAGCGTGCGCGTGTACGACCGGGCGCCGCACCCGAGCCCCACCATGCCGTCGAGTTGACAGGTGTATTCCGGCTCGGACAGCAGCGGCAGACTGGCCTTCTGAAAGCGGCGCATGGAGGTCTGCAGGTAGCCGTGAGACCGCAGGTAGTCGCGGCCCAGACGGTAGAGCTCCAGGCGCTCGTCGTCCCAGGTGCGCCCCAGGCGACCGATTCCAGTCAGAGGCCGAACATACAGGGGATACAGGAACAGTTCCTCGGGCGACCAGCGCAGGGCTTGTTCCAGGGAGTGCAGCCAGGTCTGCGGCGTCTGATGCGCCAGGCCGTAGATCAGGTCGAGGTTGAGCCCGGGAAGCCCCGCGGCGCGGATCTGGTCCAGGGCCTCGTGGACCTGCACGGTGCGCTGGCTCCGGCCGACACTCCGCACCTCCGCTTCAACAAAACTCTGCACGCCGATGCTGACCCGGCTCACGCCCCGCTCGGCCAGCACCTGCATCCGGTCGGCGGTAGCAGTGGCTGGGGACGTTTCGACACTGGTGGGCAGCGCCGAGGGCCGGGCCTCAAAGGTGCCCGCCAGCAGGTCGAAGAGTCGTTCGAGTTCACCGGCCGAGAGGTAGGTGGGGGTTCCGCCGCCCAGCGCCATTCTTGAGAAGCTCGCCTCTCCTAAGGCACCCTGTACGGCCCGGGCCTGCCGGGTGACGGCGTCGAGGAACGCGGTCTCCAGGGCCTGAGGTGCGCCCACCGTCGTGAACAGGTTGCAAAAGCCGCAGCGCATCTCGCAGAACGGCACGTGCAGGTAGAGGAACAGCGCGCGGCGGTCCTCGTGCGCCCACGCGTCACGCAGGGCCACCGGCATCTCAAAACGCCGGTAGGCTGTCTTGTGCGGGTAGCCGTAGGTGTAGGCCTGGTAGGGCCCGCCGCGCAGGACGTCGGGGAGCCTCATGCCGCACCCGGAAGCACGAATTCGGCGTAGGGCACAGTCCATACCAGGGGATGGGCCAGCCGGTGGCCGTGATACCCGTCTTCGCCGAAACAGGTGCCGTGATCGGCACAGACGATCAGCAGGGCCGGGCCGCGGGCCCGCAGGGCCTCAAACAGAACGGGCAGCGCCGCGTCGACGCTGCGGAGTGCCGCCCGCTGGCTCTGCGGGCTGTCGCGCCGCGCGCCAGGCAGGTAGAAATGGGTGGGGGTATGGGTCGCCGCCATGTTGAGTAACAAAAAAACTCGCTCCTTGATTTGGGTGAGGCGCCGGGCGGCCAGTGCCACCTGCACCCGCGCGGAATCGGGGTTTTTCACGCCGCTGGCCGGGGTCCAGTGCGCCTCGTGAAAGAGGGCCGGCAGCGCGCCCCCGAGGGCGGTCTGCCCGTTGAAAAACCCCACGCCCCCCAGACAGACGGTCCGGTAGCCCCGGTTGGCCAGGGCGGCCGGCAGGGTCGCTTCCTCAAACGTAAACGTCGTGGGCGACGTGCTGGCGCTGCCCGCGAACTGCGCCGCGAACAGGCGGGCGTGGCGCCCGGGCCGGGCGGGCGTGGGCAGAAAGCCCGCCAGAAACGCCTGATGCGCCGCGTAAGTGAAACTGCCCGGTGTGTGCCGCTCTTCCCAGCGCCCTTCCGGCAGCAGGGGGGCCAGGTGGGGCAGTTCGCCGGAATCCAGCGCGGCGGTGGCCACGTCGTAGCGCAGGCTGTCGAGGGTCAACAGCACCACGTCACAGCCGGGAATCAGGCCTCGCGCACTCAGCATGGTGCCGGCTCCAGGACGGCCCGCAGCTGCGCGCCGTAGGTGTCCAGCCCGTCCACGTGCACGCCCCGGTGATAATCGCCAAACGCGTTGACTTCCAGCACGGCGGCCCGGCGAAGGCCCGGGGTCAGCAGGACGTCCACGCCGCCATAGAGGGCGCCGGGAAAGGCAGCGAGGGCCGAGCGCGCGACCCCCATCACCTCGGCCCATCGCTCAGGCCCGGCCGCGGCCCGCAGCGCTGCTACGTCGCCGCGCTCGTTGCCCAGATGCAGGTTGGTGATGGGTCCGCGCGCCGCACGCACCAGGGTGTGCTGGGCCCGGCCGCCGATCACCACCACCCGCAGGTCGATCGTCCGGCCTTCAAAGCTGGCTTTGGGCAGCCAGCGCTCCACATGCAGCCGGTGGGGGGCCAGGGCGTTCAGGAGGGCATGCACCTCTGACCAGGCGTCATAGCGGACCAGTCTCCTTGAGTTATAGAGCCGCCCGTCCACCATCCGCACGGTGGTCACCGCCGAAACGCGCGTGCCCTTCCACTGCAGCGCGACGGCCCCGGAGGCGCTTGATCCGTGGGCCAGCTTGACGAACACCCGTGACCAGCCGCGCCCGGCCGCCTGCTCGAAGAGGGCTTCGGCAGACTCAACGCGTGGGAGTGCCTCCGGAACAGGAACGCCCGCGGCCAGCAGACGCGCGTGCGTCGCGGCCTTGTCGAACATGGTCAGAATATGGTCGCTGCGCTGCATGCGGACGTGAGGTGCGGCCTGGGCGAGCTGCGCGTCGACCTGCTGCAGAAACCGGGCGAACCCTGCGTACCAGGCCTGCATGGGCGCCAGTTCACCGGCGGTGAGGTCGCCCGGCGTCCCACCGCCGAGTCCGATCAGGGCCTCCTCCGTGGCGATGTCCTCTCCCGGCGAATCGAGGCGCACCACGGTGCCCGGCCGGACCTGTTCGCAGAGGTGGACATGGCCGCGCAGCACGTCGAGGTACGACACCACCTGGGGGGGCGGCAGGCCGCGCCCGGCCAGGGACGCGGCGAACGCCTGGGCGCGGCGCCCGGCCGGCGGCGCGATCAGCAGAATCTCCGGCGTCATTCGCCCAGGGCGACGAACCGCCACTCGTCATCCGGATCCTCGGCCTCCTCAGCGTCGACGTCCGGGCCCAGCTGCTTGAGGCGGGCGACCATGTCGGGCGTGCAGAAGTGATGACGAATGATCAGCTGCTTGAGCTGCGCCGCCCGTGGGCTTCTGAGCAGCGCCGCAGCCCCTTCATCAGAGAAGGTTCCCAGCGAAAGGTCCAGGGTCTGAAGACCCTCCAGGACCGGTGCGTCAGCCAGCAGCTGGGCCAGCTCGTCCTGAAACTCCCCGTTTTTCAGGCCCAGGTACCTCAGGGCTGGAAAGAGGGTGCCGTCCAGCAGTGGGGCCAGATCATCGGCGCGGCCGGTCGCTCCGTAGTTCTCTGCCCCGAAATACAACTCCAGGTGCTCGAGTCGCGGGAGCCGGGCGCTCATCACTTCACGGATCACCTCACCCGGCAGGCCGCCGGCCTGAATGATCAGGTGGCGCAGCTCCGGGAGGTCCAGCCGTCCGAGGCTCAGGTTGTTGCCGCCCCGCACGCCGAAATGCGTAAGGTCACCGTACGCCGCGAGAAGCGCGGAGAGGTCAGCCTGCTGAATCCAGGAGACTTCGTTTTCTTCCGACGTGATGTCCCCAAAGAACATCACGCGCAGCTGTGGGAGCCGGTCCCGGGCCGTCACCAGCGCCTCGAGGACCTCGGTGGGCGCCACGTCGCTGTCCTCAGCGCTCCACCAGCCGACCACCAGCCCGGGAACTGCCGCGACACCCGGTAGCTCCAGGAAGGTCCGGAAGCGCTCGGTCCAGGACACCGGGTCATCCCACTCGACACCCAGCCGCGCCATCGCTATCGCCGGGTCCGGCAGGGGGTCACCCAGGGCCCAGTCCACAACCTGCAGGCCGCCAAACGCCGTCAGATGTTCATGAATCGCCACGTCATTCCCCCAGGGCGACGTAGCGCCACTCGTCATCATCGGTGTCCTGAGCGTCAGAAACGTCGAGCTCCAGGTCCTGACGTTCGGCCCAGGCGGTCAGCTGGGCGCGCAGCGCCTCGGACATCCAGTTGAACTGCAGATCCAGTTTCTGCAGGTGGCCCAGCGCCGGACTGTCCAGCAGCGCGCGGCCCCCTTCATCAGTCAGGATGCCCATAGAGAGATCAAGCACCTCGAGCCCCTGCGTGACCGGAGCCGCGACCAGCAGCTGCGCGATCTGGTCCTGAAAGTCACTGTTTTTCAGCCCCAGGTACTTCAGCTGCGGAAAGCGGCGTCCGTCCAGGATCGGCGTGAGGTCGTCGGCGCTGCTGGTGGCGCCGTAGTCTTGAGTCCCGAGGTAGAGCTCCAGGTGGCGCAGCGCAGGCAGATCGGCCGTGAGCACCTGCCGGACCAGCTCGGCGCTGAGCCCGCCCGCCTCGATGATCAGGGTGTCGAGGTGAGGCAGGTGCAGGTGCGGCAGCTCGAGGCCGTTGCCGCCCCGGATGCCCAGATGGGTGAGCTTCGGAAAAGCCATCAGCAACGGGGAGAGGTCGCCGTTGCTGATCCAGGAGACCTCATGCTCTTCCTGACCAATATCATTGACGTACAGCACGCGCAGGTTCGGCAGCTGGGGCGCCGCCTGCCGCAGCGGCTCGATCCAGGACGCCACGGGGTCCTCGTCCATCAGGACGTCGGTGCTCCAGTAGCCGGTGACAAGCCCTTGGATCTGCTCGACGCCGGGCTGCGCCAGAAACTGCGCGAGCAGCTCGGCCCATTCCTGTGTTCCGTCGTACTCGACACTCAGGCGGTGAATCGTGTGCTCCGGGTCTCCCAGGGCCTCTCCGGGCTGCCACTGCATCACTTCAAAGCCTCCAAAGGTGGAGAGATCCCCGTACGACGGCGTGTCGGTCATAACTCAGCCTAACGTGCGGTCAGCGGTGATGACGCCGCGTTTCAGCAGGTCCCGGGGGTGGGTGGAGGCGGCCGGGGGCCTCCGGAACTGGCCCTGAGCGGACACCTGAAGCGGGCGCGCGGCTGCATGTCAGACCTGGGAGCCTTCGGCGTGCCCAGGCTGGAATTCCCAGGCGTCGTCCGGCGGCTCAGGGCCTGCTGCTGAGCGTCTGCGTGATAGGCCCGGATTTTTCCTCTGGTTCAAGCGCGATGGTGCCGCCCTCACGATCAGAAGTCAACCAGTTGCCGCTGACCCCGAGTGTGAAAGCGCCATAGCCTGGCAGATCCTCCCAGAGCACCTCAGGCAACAGTGGCTCCAGCGGTTCGGTCTCGCCCCGCTGCACCACACACCAGGCCGCCGGTCCGCTGGTCCGAGGCAAGCCACGCCGCCAGGCAAGTGGCGGATGCCCGGACCTCCCAGCTCGCCGGCAACTTCGCGCCGTTCCGTTGCGGAGGAGACACTGCGTTCATTCAGCGGACTGAACAGCTCGGGCACCGTCGAGATCGGCAACAAGCCGCTTCACTTCTGCTACGCAATCGCGGGGCACGCCCAAATTGCTCGCCGGTTGCTCAGGGGCAGGTTCGGTCATACCCTTTGCCTCCGCCGTCCCAACCACTAAGCTTGAGTCATGCAGCGCCCAGCCCTCGGCTGAGACCTGGAGGGCACGCTCAACGCTGCCACAGGAGGACCGCCATGTGGTCATTGTGCCGCTTCGCACGTCATCATTCCCTGACGCGTCTGTGTCTTGCCCTCTTCCTCTCTGCATCAGGAGCAGGACAGGCCCAGAGCGGTCCCACCATGATCCAGTTAATTCTGGATGCTTCGGGAAGCATGTTTTCCCGCCTTCCAGGGGGCGACACGAGGATGGCCACCGCACAGGCCGTTCTGACAGATTTCATCGGGCGTCTGCCGGACGATCCGAAGCTCAATGTGGGCCTGCGCCTCTACGGCGCGGCCATAAATGCAGCGGACCCGGGTGCCTGCCAGGACAGCAAGCTGGTGCTCCCCATGCGCGGGTTGGACCGATCAGCACTGCTCGCCGCAGTCCGAGGCGCGCGGCCCAAAGGCGCGACGCCGATCGTCTACAGTCTGCAGCAGGCCGCTCAGGACTTCCCGGCCGCAGCAGGCCGCCGGGTCATCGTGCTGGTCACGGACGGGCAGGAGTCGTGTCAGGGCGACGTGAAGGCAGCGCTGGAGGCCTTCCGGGCCCGCGGCCTGGAAGTCGATCTGCGCATTATCGGCATTGATCTGGACGCCCGCGCTCAGGCTTCCTTTGCAGGAGTCGGCACCTTCGTCAATACCCGAAGCGCTGGCGAACTTGCCTCGGCGCTCGGGCAGGCGGTCCAGGCTGTTGCGCCGCCCGCACAGATCAAAACCCCAGTGGTCGTCACGCTGACGTCCGGCGGACAGCCAGTGACGAGTGGTCCAGTGGTCCGCATGACCCGCACTGTGGGCGGCGCGGCGGCCGAGTCGCTTCAGAACGCGGGCGGCGAGTACCGTGCAGAGCTCGCGCCAGGCACCTACTCCGTCCAGGTGCAAGCGACCAGTGGAACACAGACGTACGCTGGCCTGACGGTCACGACGGGTGGACCAAACCGGTTTGCTTTCGATATCGCTGCCGTGCAGGCCGTGCAGTTGCAGGTTGCTCCTGCCCAACCGGTCGCGGGTGGCCGGGTCACGGTAACGTACAGCGGTGCGCCGGGCGGCACGAACAACTGGGTAACGCTGGCGCGGCGCGACGATCCCGACACCGCCTACCTGGACTGGTTGAAGGTGTCGGGTGCCACCGGACAAGTGGACCTGGCAGTTCAGGATGAGGAGGCCGTGTTCGAGGCGAGATACGTGCTGGTCAATCCCGACGGCAGTACCCGGGTTGTTGGTCGGAGTGCGCCGTTTACCGCCCGCCGGGCCTCCGTGTCTCTCGCAGGACCAGGCAGTGCAGCGGCTGGCAGCCAGATCGAGGTGCGGTGGACCGGGCCAAACAACCCCGGAGATTACGTGACCATCGTCCCCAAAGGCGCGCCAGTCGGCACCTACCTCAACTACTTCTACACCAGGAACGGTAATCCAGGACGCTTAATCACGCCGTTGGCGCCGGGCGATTACGAAATCCGGTACAACAACGACATCAGCGGGCGCATGCTCGCCAGCGTGCCGATAACCCTGTCGGCCGCGTCCTATGCCTTACAGGCACCCCCCACTGCAGCGGCCGGCAGCCAGATCGAGGTGCGGTGGACCGGGCCAAACAACCCCGGAGATTACGTGACCATCGTCCCCAAAGGCGCGCCAGTCGGCACCTACCTCAACTACTTCTACACCAGGAACGGTAATCCAGGACGCTTAATCACGCCGTTGGCGCCGGGCGATTACGAAGTCCGGTACTCCACCGAAGCGCAGAGCCCCAACCCAACGCTTCACAGCGTCCCGGTCCGGCTGACTGCTGCCACCTATGGTCTGGTCGCGCCGCGGGAGGCGAAGGCAGGGTCCACGATTCAGGTTCGCTGGACCGGACCAAACAATGGTGGGGACTACGTCACCATCGTCCGCAAGGGCGCACCTGTGGGCGCTTACCTGAACTACTTCTACACTTCAGCCGGCAACCCGGGACAACTCACGCTTCCGAATGAACCTGGGGACTATGAGTTGCGCTACTCCACCGAAGCGCAGAGCCCCAATCCAACCCTGTTCAGTGTGCCTTTTACGGTCAAGTAATTTGGTGGTCCGCCACGGGCATCCTGGGGGAAGCCGAACTGATTTCGGCAGTCTAGGGGCGCACGGGTCTCCTGCATGATGAGGTCGTGATACCCATGGCCGTGGGGAGGCATGAGCCCTCTCGTCCGCGAATCCCTGAAGCCTCCCGACGACGACCCGAACGATCCTTCTGAGCGACTGGCTCTCCGGGACCTGACGCAGCAGAGCTCCGCGCTATCGCGTGTCCTGGCGACGCTCGGCGTTTGGATCGTTCAGCCATACCCTTGTGGAAATGCCTCGTCATACGCCCCCCGGCACATCGCGACCGGGCTCGGCGCTCGACCGGTCGACACCGTTCAAAGCCGCACCTTTCTCCACGCCCTGAAGCGCCGCCGGGTGCGGCTCGACCATACCTGCGTCCTCCACCGCGGCGCGCAGTTTCTGGTCGACTTCGAACCCTTCCTCTCCGGGTGCCCTGAACTCACGCGCGAGCAACACTTCCCCGTCCTGAAACACGGTCGGAAGGCGGTCAGTCTGGTCCGACATGGGGCTCAGCATCCCGTGGATGCCCTGCGCTGGAAACCCGAGCAATTCAGGACTGTTCTTGAACCGACTGAGGGCTCAGGGACCTGATCCATCGTTAGCAGATACTTTTCCCAGGCGTTGTCGGGGCAAGACGGCAAATTCGCTCCATGCTCCGTCCTGCAAGAATTCACCCGCTCCACTGGGACCACAGGTGCACCTTCGATGGTCAACTGCTGTCGACCATGGGCTCGGGGCCGCGTGCCCCACAAGGCGAGCCAACTCCCACAGCAGGCTGCCCGGCACGCACGTGGACGACGTGATCAGAGCGCTCCGGGCCGCAGCGCCAGAGGGAGGGGCCAGCCCTGCTCCCACGGTGGCCCACAGCCCCAGCGCCTGCCCCACCCTGACGCCTCAGGAGGACGGTGATCGGCCTGGAGACTCTCCGGCCCCTTATTGATCACGGCGTAGCTTTATATCGGTTGCCGTCAGACTTCAGGTGTCTGGGTGAGCTTGATCGCTGACGGGTCTGGACGGGAGCAAGGCGAACCTGTGCCGTTCTCAATAATGGTAGTCCGTTGACTTGTCCGGCAATGGCATCCCAGTCGCAGTGGAGGCTGATGTCAACATTCCTCTTGGAATGCGTGCTGAACGTCGTTCCTTTTCAGAGTGACTACCAATAACCGGTTCATTGTTCTCTGGACAGGCCCTCTGGTGCGGGAATGGCCGGCCCCGTATTCCCCTGCACGGCTTGCAGCGTCAGCAGCATCTTGACCACATCGGTGATCTGGCCGGTGGCCTGCCCGGCCGCGCCTCCCGGATCGCCACCAGAGACTGTCACCAGTTTGGCCTGGGCCAGGGCGCGCGCCACTTCGGGCACCAGCAGGGGCAGCATCTCTATCTGGCGGTAGCGCAGATAGGCTTCTCCGCCGGCCATGATGGCCTCGTTGACCTGGCGGATGCTCTGGGCGTTGGCCTCGGCCAGCTTGACCACCCGAATGGCCTCCGCGTCGGCGGCCGCCGTGGCCTCGATCCGCACCCGCAGGGCGTCGGCCTGCGCCAGCTGCGTGGCGCGCAGTTCGGAGGAGCGCTGGGTGCCGAGGGCGTCTTGCTTGAGCGCCTCGGCCTGCGCGATCAGGGCGGCGTTGCTGGCCTGGGTTTGGGCCAGTTCACGGGACTTGTCGCTGATCAGGCGCTCGGCGTCCAGCTGCGCCTCGCGCGCGCGCCGCGCCTGCTGGGTGGCCACGATATCGGCGTTGGCGCTCGCCTCGGCCGCCGATTGACGACGCCGGGCGTCGGCCACCTCACTTTGCACCACCTTGATGTTCAGCGAGTTGAAAATCAGCCCCAGATCGGTGAGTTCCTTGCTGCACGCTTTGCGGATGATGATGGCCAGGGGATCGTCGTCCTCTTCGGCCGCCTGAATGGCGGGCAGGGTGGGATCGGCCCGCTGCTCTGCGGCCCGCTGCTCTGCGGCGCGGTCTTCGGCGGCGCGGGGCCCGCGCGCCGAGGGCAGCTGGGTCGGCGCGGTTTTGGCACTGAACAGCTGGTCATGGGTGAGCAGGTTGATGGCGCGGCGACCGGCCGACGACAGCAGATCGTTGAGAATCGCCATCTGGTCGTCTTCGGGTTTGGAAAAAAAGCGGTTGGCCGCGGTCTTGATCAGCTGGTCGGAGTCGCCCACGCTCACGATGGCGCTCGCCAATACCCGGACCTTAATCGGGCGCGGCACGCCCAGCGCGTCAATGTCGGCGGTCTGATCGGTGATGTCGAGGTCGACATTGATCGCCTTGCTCGACAGGGTGGTGCCGATGGTCAGCAGCGGCACTTCCAACGACTTGCCGGGGCCCCGGTAGATGACGGTGGCGCCGCGCAACCAGCTGACCATTCGGATGGTCCCGGCCTGCACATTGCGCAAAAACCCGCCGACCAGGACAGGAATGGCCACCAGCACCACAGCGAGGGCAACGGCGATAAAAATAAACGTGTTGAGGTTCATGGTCAAGCTCCTTGATTCGGTGGGCCGCGGCCAGGCAGCCTGAGCGGCGCAGGCGACCTGCAGGCACCACAGGGGGGCAGCCCCCGTTCAGGCGCAAACGTCGGGCGGGGCAGAGCGAGGGCGGCCGGACCGCCCGCCTCAGCCCAGCTGTGACACGGTGCAGCGGTGGCGCTCTTCATCCACCTGTTCGACCCGCACCCGGTCGCCGAGCCTGATCCGGAGACCACCTGCGCGTTCTGCGGCCGACTGCACAGCAAGCAGCTGCCGGATTTCACCCTCAAATTCCAGCAGGACCAGCCCATGTCCGTCCTGGTCAAAATCCGTGACCGCCTGAGCGGCAGACAGCACCGTGCTGCTCAGCGAGCGCGCTGGCCGGGACTGAAAGGTCATCAGGGCGTTCCAGTAGGGCCCCGTGACCCAGCGCTCGAAGGCCAGACCGCCCATCCCGGCCCCCAGCCACACTGCTCCGGCGGACCAGGCGGCGGTCAGGGGCAGGCCCGTCAGCACCAGACCCACCAGGCCAAACCCCAGCAGGACACTGAACACGACTCGGGGGGAAGTCAGCAGCAGCGCGGTGCCCAGCCAACTGCCGCCGGGACTCGCGGAGTGAGGGCTGTGGACCGGCCCCGCCTGCGGCGCCGAGTGGGGGGCCGGATGACGCGGCAGGGTCCCTCCGTGCGGCCGAGCGCCGGGCGAGTGTCCGTGCGCGAGGCCAAGGCCGGCCATGGCCAGCAACCCGAGAAGTCCAAAAGCAGCGGCAGACAGATAAACGTTCATGTCGGTACAGGCTCCTCTGGAGCGTGAGGCAAAGAGAGGGCCAGTGCGCTCCGGCTGTGTCCGGCCGCCGTCTGGTCCTGACGTCAGGCTACTCCTCAGGCAGGGGGCCAGCCAACGAGTTCCTGCAGGCGTCACAGGTGGGTGCAGTCTGGTCGGGCGGCACAAGGGACTCACCCGCAAGACCAGCGGCATGTTTGGTGCTGTGCAGCGGCAATGGCCCGCTCCGGGCCACCACCAGCCGCCAAACCTGTTAACCACCAGAGCAGCGTGTAGTGTGCCGTCCAGTGCAAGCCTGACCTGGGCGCAGCGGGGCGAGCTGCGGGTGTGGCGCAGCGGTGTGGGCTGGCTGATCCAACCGGACGAGCCCGAGCCGGACGGCACGGTGTACCTGGTTCTGATCGTCAAACGGCTCAGCCGGGAGGAGCGGCTGGCTCTCCCGGCGGCGTCTCTGTCGGAGTGGGCGGACTGTAGGGTCAAACCTCGCGCCGGTCGCGTGGGCCGCAGGAGGGCGATTCCCGGCGTGGCGAAGTGGCGGGACATGGCTCATCGCGCCGGATGCCCAGCCGACAGAGTCACGGGGGAGGGAGGCGTGTCGTGGCGCCTCCCTCTGACGCCCAAATTGATACACCGATCACATTCAGGTGATTCGGTAGACACCGTCATGAAATACGCCTTGCTGCTCCTCCCGGCCCTGCTGGCCGCCTGCTCCACCGCCCCCACGCCGGTGGCCGACCCCTACAAAGCCCTGATTCGCTCCGTGAGCGTGAGGTCGACCTCAGCGAGGTCACCCGCGACCTCACGCCCACGGAGGCTGCCGCATTCTTCGCCCGGTACGGCATGGGCTTCCAGGCATACACGGAACTGCAGGCGCAACTCGCCGACGGCTGCCCGGTGCGCTTCACGGGCAGCGACCTGAACACCTGGCACTTCATCAATGGCGGGCACTACTACATTGACGGGGAAGGCCGCCCCCGCAGCGCGTACCGCTACCTGCCAGGGCAAGGTCGGCAACCTGGACAACCCTGACGGCTATGACGGCGGTCACCTCGTGGGCAGTCAGCTCGGCGGGTGGGGCCGGCGGGCGAACATGGTCCCGCAGGAGCAGAACTTCAACCGCGGCAACTACGCACAGATTGAAAACCAGACCGCGAAGTGCACGCCGCTCACCAGAAGCAGCCTGACGTACCTCGCGCGGGTCACGTACCTGAATCTCAGCACGAACACGCCGAGCACCTGGACACTGGAACCCAAACTCAACGGCGAGGTGATAACGCGGACGTTCGACAACGCCCCGTACGGCGGGCCGAACGGCACGACCTCACGGCAGCAGATCGTGAACTGGCTGATCAGTAAAGGCTGCGTATAAGCGGGAACCTGAAGTCGCCCCTGCCTCACGTCAGGGGCAGATGGCATTCGCGCACGGCGTCCAGGAACGAGCCGCCTTCCCGGTAGGTAACCTCATCTCCATTGACCTGTACGCCCTCCTGTTCCACCGCCCTGGCCGCCCAGTGGAACAGGGCATCACCGAGGGGGACCCCACGCGGCGCGTGGTCTCATCCGGTCCGTACGAGATGACCTGCCCAGCCCCGCCCATTTCGCCGGGGGGCAAGGTCGATGGCGAGGCTGTTGCCTGACCCTTCCACTGCGAGCGGCACCCACTGGCGGTGGAAGGTGACAGCCTGGATCGCCCCGGCCGGTTCGCTGATGAGACTGGGGTCGTCCTGCGCGAGATCCATCCAGGTGACGTGCTCCTGAGCGGCGCGGCGCGCGGGGAGTCATGTCATGCCCAGCAGGACGCCCGGGAGGATGCCGTCCTCTTCGTCGACCGTGCCGTAGAGGTCCTGCACCTCGGGGGGCAGCGGAACCTCCACGGCGGCCGGCACCGCCTGGATGTCGGCGGGGCGGACCGGGCCGCGCAGGGGCGCCGCCATCGCAGGGAGACGAGCGGAGAGGGCCTCGACGAACGCAGTCACACTCATAAGGGGGCGCCTACCGGGTCGCGGCGCCCTGCACGAGCCACGCCCTGCGCTTGACCGGGCTTCCGGTCGTCGTGCTCCCCGCTCATCTTCAGGACGAGGTGCCCGTGCGTGGCATTGCCAACTTTTCACGACCGGCCGCGAGTAGGGAGGATCACCAGGTATGTGCCTTCACGGGCCGTCCCAAATTTCAGGCGCGGAGTACAGCACCTCGGTCTCGTAGGTTTCGTACAGGTCCTTCTCGTCCTCGTACGTGAGTTCCTTGCCCTCGATGAAGCTGGCCGAGAGGCCCAGCATCATCCTCGGCTGCGCCTTCACGCGGAACGTGCCGTGCACCTGCCCGTAATCGTCCGCCCAGCGGGTGGACTGCACCTGATCCCGGATGAGCCCGTCAAGGATACCCAGGGCTTCGTCTCTGTGAAGCTTCGTGAGGAACAGGCGGCCACCGTGGCCGTACAGGCGGGCCGGATCGATCTCCGTGAAGTCGGCTTGCGTCAGGCGCGCCAGGATGTGCGCGTTGAGCTGCTGGCTGGTCATGAGTTCTCCCCTGGCCTTCTTGAGCGCCGTGTCCACCGGCTGGCAGGCCGTGACCAGGAGGCCGACGAGCAGCAGCCGCTTCATCCGGTCCGACTGCCAGGCCACCTGGCGCCGCGTCCTGTCCAGGAGGCCCGGAATCGATCGAGGGCGACGGGACGGCGCAGGTGCCGTAACAGACCGGTTTCGGGCGCAGCAGGCCGGTCTGACGTGGTGCTCGCCGAGTTCATGCGCTCGCGGTTCATGTGGACTTCATTCTCGCAGGCGGGCGTGAGGTCGATGTGCGCGTTTGCCGCTGCACCAGAGCGTGGTCAGTGGACCGGCGTGCCGGGCAGATCGTCGAAATCGCTGGTGGGCGTGTCCGATTCGGTCACCGGGACGCCGGGCAGCCCCGTGGGATCGCTGGTGACTGGTGGCTCCTCGGTCGGCGTGACTGCAGCGGACATCGCTCGTTTAGCTTAATACAGAACGCGGGGCTTCGGCTGAGTTGGCCCATCGTGGCGAGGGCCACTCCACCCCCACGCATGAATCCGGGGGGAATGCGGCCCTTTTTGGTAGCGGACCAGAGTGTGCCCGAGCGCAGATCGGCGGTGCACCACTTGGAGCAGAGTGCCGAGGCGTGACGCCTTTTCCCTCTCTTCTACCCACGCTCGTCGTACTGGCCCCTTGCAAGCAGCTCGTCCAGTGTCGTCACCATCGCGTCAACCCCCACCAGACGCGCCAGTGACCACCCTTCACGCCAATACGTGCACGCCCCTTCCTGGTCGTTGCCCGCAGCAGCAATCCGCCCCAAAAGCACCAAAGCCTGGCATTCCTGCATTTTCATCCCACTTGCCACCGCCAGCTGCCGCGCCTCATCCGCGAAACCCAGTGCATCCTCCAAGTCCGCAAGCCTCAAACACACGTCAGCAAGATTGAGCAGAAATTCTGGCACGTGAAGGACATAGCCGGCCTCACGGGCCAACTGAAGTCCCTCCAGCAGCACCCCCCGTGCTTCCTCAGGAGGATCAGTGCCCACGGCCAACGCTCCCTTCCCCAGCATGCAGTACACGATGAGCCCGAGATTTTGTTCCTTTCGATTGATTGCCAATGCGCAATCCAGGTGAAGTCGCGCCTGCTCCCAGTACCCCAGCGTCATTTCGATCCTCGCCAGATGATTCAAAATGAACGTCCTCCAGCGGGAATCGCCGGCCGTGTCCGCCCAGAGCAACGCTTCGGCGAAACATTCTCTTGCGTGCTCAGAGTCCTGCTTCAACGAATCGAGCCCACCCAGTGTGAAGAGCCACCCCATCTTGATCCACGGAGACCAGTCCGCTTCCAGCAACTGACCGACGTTCAATGTGAAGCGCCTCGCCTGGCTCATCAACCCCAATCGGCCAGACAGCCAGGCTGAACCGGTAGTGCTCCAAGGATGACTTTCAGCACCTGACCCTCTCGATGCGAGGGACGAGCACACTGGAGATCATCATGGGGAAACAGCGAAAAACCTGGAGCACCGACGTCAAAGAAGCCATCGTCCTCAGCGTGCTGCGGGGCGAACTCGGAGTCGCGGAGGCAGCCCGTCAGCATGGAGCCAACGAGAGCCTGATCCACACCTGGAAAACACAGTTTCTGGAGGCGGGCCGTGCCCGCCTCTCTGGTGACCGACCAGACCAGGGCGTGACCATCCTGGAACGGGAGAATGACCGTCTCAAACGCATCGTGGCCGAAAAGGAACTGGAGCTCGATATTGCGCGAAAAGTGCGACGGCTCTGACGCTGGACGAGCTGATCGTTCTCTGGCAGAGCCGGCCGCACCTCAGCCTGCGGCGTTTTGCCCAGTACGCCAGCGTGCCGTACTGGCGGATGCGGGACCATCAGCACAGCGCGCCCGCGCGCTGTGCCAAGCAGCAGCACCGTGACGCACTGTACGAGAAGGTACGCCAGGCGGCGTTGCAGCATCCAACGTCTGGATACCGGCTGCTGTATCAGGAACTCAAAGCTCAGGGCGAAGAGATTGGCCTGCACAAGATCCGTGTCGCACTCGGCGAATTGCACCTTCACCCACCGCTGCCTCGAAAGACCCGGAAACCTTCCCCGAAGGTTTCCGCACCACAAGACTGGCCGGAAGGTCGACGGGTGCAGATTGACGCGACACGGCTGTCGCTGCCCGACGGGGTCTGTTGGATTTACTTCGTGCTGGACGTTACCTCGCGGGTGGTGCTGGCCAGCCGGGTGGTACGGAGCCTGTCGATGCACCTCGCCAAACTGACGCTCGACGAGGCGGTCGCCGTGCTGCGTGCTCAGGGCCACCACAAGCGCATCCTGGTCCAGAGTGATGGAGGCAGTGATTTCACCAGTGACCTCTTTCAACAGGGCTGTTTGATGTACGGCAACTGGGTGCGCTGCAAAGTGTCTCAGCCGGGAGGAACCGGTATCCTCGAACGCCTCAACCGGACCTACAAATACCAGTTCGCCTTCCGCCAGGACTGGCAGTCCATGGCCGATGTCCGGGCCGCCATGCCGGACTTTCACCGCTGGTACAACCACGAGCGCCGTCATTCGGCGCTCGGCTACGCCACGCCTTGGTCTACACTCACCTTATCGGCGAATGCTCGCAACGCCGCTTGAAGTCAAACCTGGAGCATTACCACCGCACCACACCTGCGCGGTCAGTTCGCCAGCCTGTCCGTGTGGCTCCCACAGGTGACTCAGGCGGTTGAACAATTCCAACCCGGCACCATATTGCCCGCACATGTCGAAATAAATTCCCAGGGCGGCCACGGCAACCCGTAACTCGTCATGTGAAGCGCGCGCAGGAACTGCCCAATTCAACGCCCGAACATTTTCCAGTTCCAGTGCCAGGGTATCCATCGCAGCTTTCGGGTGGCGGTCCCACACGCTCCCAAATTCCGTGAGCAGTTGAAGGTAGAACGCGCCATGTCGTTCGCGTGCAACCCTCAGCTCTTCAGGATGTTCTCCGAGCTTTTCGAGCGTGAACTGATAGAGAAGAGGATGTCGGTCGTACCGTCCCCCGGAAGACACGCGCAGCAACGACTTGTCCACAAGCGCTGCCAAATCGGCAAGTGACGCTCCCGCCACTTCTGCTGCCGCAGTGCTGGTAAAGCCGCCCCGAAACACGGCCAGGTTGCGCAGCGTGGTTTGTTCTGACGGGCTGAGCAAGGACCACGAGTGCTCAAAAACCGCGCGCATGCTGGCGTGCCGTGCCCCAGCGTCCCGCCGACCACCACTTAAAAAATCCAGAGCCGACTTGATCTCCTCCACGACGTCGCTGAGCTTCAACACCCGGAGCCAGGTGGCGGCCAACTCCAGCGCTAACGGTAATCCCTGCGTCAGGTGGCACACCTGCACCACATGCGGAACATCCAGGTCGTGCAGCTCAAATCGGGGGTTGATTCGCCTTGCTTCATGCAGCAGCAGTTGCGCTGCGCCGTACTTCAACACGTTTGCTGGCTCCACGTTTTCAGGGGGCAAGGCAAACCATCAAGCGCGTACAGCCATTCATGGCGCACGTTCAGTCGTTCCCGGGAGGTCATCAGGAGAGTCAAGCCGGGGCAGCCTGCAAGCAGGGCGGACGCGACGTCCACGTGGGCCAAGAGGTGCTCGAAGTTATCCAGGACCAACATCACGCTCCGAGCGTGCAGATGCCGGGTGATCTGAACGAGTGGATCTTCCCCCCCTTCGAGCTGCAAGCCCAGCACCGCCGCGATATGGGCGGTCATTGCCTCTCTGGAGGTCACCGCTTCGAGTGGCACGACATACACGTCACGAGACCCGCGCCGCCGCTGCTCCCACGCGGCCTGCCAGGCCAGTCGTGTCTTGCCGACTCCACCCGGGCCGACCAGTGTCAGAAGGCGACAGGTGGGCGTTGTCAGTAGATGTTGAACTTCAGCAAGGTCCACCTCCCGGCCAGCAAACAGCCCTTCCGTTTCCGACAGGAACCTTGCTTCACCCTCAAAGGCCCCCTTGACTCCTGGGGCTGTGGGTGCCCACCGTTCAGTGACCTCACCGGCCGATTCCACATCCTGAACAAGCTGCCGGGTGGCGTCGCTCGGCTCCACTCCCCACCCGGCGGCGAGCCCGGCGGCCACGCGTCGGTACAGGCGCAGTGCAGTTTCTCGCTGCCCCCCCTGAGACAACGTCATGAGCCGACGGCGTAACACTTCCTCGTCCAGCGGATCGACGTCCATCACACGGCGCAACAGGTCTTCCGCCTCCTGATAACGGCCTTGTGTCGTGAGCTCCTCGCTGCGGAAGAACACAGCCTCCCGCCAACGGGTGTGGAGGGTCTCGCGTTCGCTGGATACCCAGCTGGCATACTCGGGCGCCGCCGTGTCATCGAGCCCGCTCAGGAGCGGACCAGAATAGGCGGTGATCACCTCACCTGGGCGGCCTGATTCGATCGCCTGGCGCAGCGTGTCTACGTCCGTGTCTACCCGCCACCTGATGTGCTGGGTGGTGGTTTCCAGGCCCGTTATTCCTCCGAGTGAGCGCACGCGCTGCACGAGCCCCCTCAGGTTTTGCCGGGCGAGGGCTGAGCTGGTATCAGGCCAAAACAGACAGGCGGCACGGTCCCGACTGATCCATTCGCGGTGGTAAGCCAGGTATCCGAGCAACTGGTACCGCTTGTCGGGAGTGAAGTCGATGATCTCGGCCCCCACTTGAGCGCTGGGGCGCCCAAGCAGCCGAACGCGCATCCCTGGCTGATGAGAGGCCATGGTGCTTTGAGTTTACTCCTCCTTCAACGGTGGTTTTTGACGGGCGGGCAGGGGAAGTGGGGTTCAAGGCATCACGCCTGCATCACGCCTGCGTCACGCGTCACCTTGCATTCTTGGCGGTGAAGGGCAGGCCATGAACCCCCGACGCCCAGGCTGCTCGTTCCACGCGCTGGCCTGATGTCCTTCGGCGGCATGTCGCGCGTGGGTCAGCTCGTCAAGCGTCTCTCGCCCTTCCCCCGGGAGGTGGGGTCACACGGCGTGTGATCGCCTGAAAGGAGTTCGGACATGAACAGACAGCACCCTACCTTTCAACACCTGAGCTTGGACCCCAGATGGGAAAAGCTGGATCGCCTGTACGAGGAGGCGGAAACCAGCCGGCTCCTGGCAACGATCCGCGAGAAACCATCCTGGTCGTGGCGGGATTTTGGACATCGCCTCCTCGGAAGACTGCAATTGGCTCGGCCTGAAGCGCCTCCGTCAGTTGTGCCGATGCTGCCCGTCACTGGGTCCGAGGGGGCGATCCATGAGAGTGGCCGACGGGCGCTTGACGAGCCCCATTCCACATGACGCCGCCTATTTCTGAGCTCCCGTTCTCGTTCAAGGAGTCCTGTCATGCGACCCGAATTCGACCCGCACTTCAACGGCGCCTGGGACAAACTCGACCGCTTCCACCGGGAAGCCGCCACCGACGCTGCGCTACGCCAGGGCACTGGAGCCCGTGAGCCCGTCCTGCGCCGCTGGATGAATACCTGGACCCGGCGTGTCCGACAGGTCCTGCATCTGCGGCCCCGCCCCGGCCACCCCAGCTGAGCATCCACCTTCTGCCTCCCAATTTTCAGGGACTCGCTATGAGCCGGTGGCCATCTGCGCAGGAGGAGCCATCATCCCTATGACGACATCGGGTAACTATTCTTCAGGTTCAGCCTGGCCGGGCCAGCCGCACCGACGGTCTGATGACGGATCGTCAAACGAACCGTGGCTGGAGAGGAACACTACACGCCTTACAACAGTCTCGACAGGCAGAACTGGCGGCCGGGTGGAGTGTGGACGCACGGCCTGAGGCCCGCACGTTACTCGGGCTGGTGGCCTTGTCCCGCCGGGGATGCACCACAATATTAGATAGGGTCTGAGCGGGAGGGTGTCAAGGATCGAATCAGCAGGGTGCCTGCTGATGGTACGAACCAACCATTCTCTTGGCTTCGAATTCCTCGTCGTACGATGACGTGACCCCTGTTTCTCGGTCCACTCCGATTGCGACAAGATGAGCCAACCGGAGGCGCAATGAAAGGGCCACGGTAGACCGAGCAACAGATTCTGGAGATCCTTGGGCAGGGCGAGGCTGGTCAACCGCTGGCCGAGCTCACGCGGCTCCATGGCATCGCGGTCAGTACCATCCGCCGCTGGAAGGCGAAGTCCGGCGGGATGACAACAGACGAAACCAAACGGTTTCATCTCCTGGAGGAGGAAAACCGCCGTCTGAAGAAGCTGGTGGCCGATCTTTCGCTGGACAACCTGGTGCTGAAGGAGAGGGTCGCAAAAAAGTGGTGACGCCCGAGGCGACCCCACAATCCCAGACCCCGTTGAAGCGGGAGATGGTGGGATTTGTCCGCCCGCGCTTTGGCTTTGGGGTCACCGAACGGCGGGCATGTCGCCAGCTGGGCTTCTGGCGATCCACACACAGGCACAACAGCCCTGGACAGGAAAAAGACGAAACCTTGAAGACCCGGCTGCGAGAGTTGGCAGGCGAACGACCTCGGTTCGGTGACCGTCGTCTCCATGTGATGCTGGAGCGCGAAGGACACAGGGTGAACCACAAACGGGCGTACCGGATGTACCGTGCTGAAGGGCTGGCTGTGCGTCGCAAGGCCCGCAAGAGGCTGGCCGCCGGAGAACGGCTGCACAAACCGCTCGTTTGTGCAGCGAATCAGCGCTGGAGCATGGATGTCATGTCCGATCAACTGGCCTCAGGGCAGCGCTTCCGGGTGTTCAACGTGGTGGACGACTTTACCCGGGAATGCCTGCTCATGCATGTCGGCACTTCGATCACCGGTGCAGATGTCGCCCGATTGCTGACCGGCGTGCTGGCTGAGCGCGCTCAACCAGCCATGATTGTCACTGACAATGGCCCGGAATTCATCAGCAAAGCGCTGGATCAATGGGCCCACGAACGCGGGATCGTCCTCCACCTCAACCGCCCTGGAAAGCCCACCGAGAATGCCTATATCGAGAGTTTCAATGGGCGGGTCCGGGATGAGTGCCTGAATCTCCATTGGTTTCAGGCGCTGCCTCGGGCCCGTCTGATCGTGTCTGCCTGGCACCAGGACGACAACCAGATCCGTCCGCACAGTTCCCTCGACAACCACTCACCTCAAACGTTTGCCCGCCTGATACAGGCGGGCTGAGGTACGATTTCATTGCAACCGGACTGGACCGACCGAGGGGGGAACCTCATGCTGAGCAGCAAGCGGTGATTCAGGCGATCATCGAAGGTGATCCCCGCGAGCGTGGCTTTGAAACCAGTGCCTGGACCACCCTGCGTATTCGGGAGGTGATCGGTCTGAAGTTCGGGGTCTGGCTCAATCGTGGGCATCTCTCGCGCACACTCAGACACTGGGGGTTCTCGTATCAGCGGCCCGCGGTGCGGGCCGTGGAACGTAACGAAGAAGAAGTGGCCACCTGGGTTCGAGTACACGGTGAGGCGCTGGAAAAAAATCGCTGAGGGCGACACCGTGGCCTTCCTGGACGAACGCGGGTTCAGCTTCAAAACGATTAGGGTGCGCACCTGGGGCCGCTGTGGGCAGCCGCCAGTGGTTCCCACCCGGCTGCGTCGGGAACACCTCTGCGTGATCGGAGCGATCACCACGGGCGGCCAGTTTTTCCAGCACACCCATCACGGCGCGGTTCGTTCGCCTCAGGTTGTCGCCTTCCTCGAGCACCTGTTGCGTCATATCGCGGGAGAGGTCGTCGTGGTCCTGGACCGGGCCATGATTCACCGCGCCAAAGTCGTTCAGGCGTTCGTGGCGGGCCACGAACGCCTGTCGCTGGTCTCTCTCCCGGGAGACGCGCCAGAACTCAATCCCATTGAGTTGGTCTGGGCGGACATCAAACGGAATCTCTTGGGAAACTTCTGCGCCCCGACGGTCCGTGCGTTGAAAGCTCGCCTGACCTTGGGTTGGCAACGGATTCGCCGTAAAGACCGCCCGCTGGCATTCATCCGGGCCACGCCTTTGACCGCTTCGTTACCGACTTAAGCACAGATCAGTAAGTTGCCAGAACGCGTGAAACTGAGGCAGGCCCAGCTGTGCTCAACACACAAAAGTGTCAGGTGCTGGGGAGTACGGTCTTGACATCAGGGCGGGCGCGCCTTTGCCGACAATCACGCCTGCAGAACCACCATGCTGCGGACCTTCCGAGTGACGTAGGCCACTTGCACGGTACCGTGCAAGTGGCCTTCCCAATCTCGGCTCGTCACGATCAGCAGTGAGTGACCGATGTGCACGAGTTTTTATAGTCGCCGCTGCCAGGGGAACTTCGCAAGATGGAGGCAAGGCTGAACGTTCTCTTAGTGACCCTCAGCGAGAGGCAGTCGCCCACTTGAGCCCTCAGCCCAGGAGACAGCATGCGCAAGGAATGTCCAATAGGCATCTACCCGACCGTTACGTCCCACCCCCAGGTTTCCGTGGGCGCAGCGCTGCTGCTGAGCGCCGCCCTGATCGGGTGCAGCCCGCCCGCCGACCCTCCCAGTGCCACCCTGACGGGCGGGCTGCTGCTGGAAGCGGAAGCTGCTGAGGTGGAGGCGACACTCACGCCGGAAACCGTCACGGACCCCCGCTCTGGCGGTCGGCCGATCATCGACGCGGACGCCAGTGGCGGGCGGGCCATCATTCTGCTCGGCACCAACGACCTCGTCCGGTTCACGGTGCCCCACCACCTCCCCGCTGGCCGTTACAGGATCGCGATCCGAGGCCGTGGCGAGCAGTACGAGGGCGCCCCCATCGTGGCGCTGAGCAATGGAACCCGGCAGCGCATCGGGACGGCCACGCTGGACAACACCGCCTACGCGGTGAAGCCCCTCGGCGAAGCGGATGTTCGTCCGGGCGAAACGCTGCATTTAACCTTCCTCAACGACTTGTACGCCGGTCGGGGTTGGGACCGCAACGCCATCGTCGATTACCTTGTGATCGAGCCGGTCGGGGCGTCCTCCTCCTTCCTGCGGCAATTCGGGACGGACCAGGCGGATGATGCAAACGCCGTCACCTCGGACGGGCATGGCTCCACCTACGTGGTCGGCACCACGAACGGCGCGTTCCCCGGGCAGACCCGGGCGCATCCTTCCGGGCCGGAGCTCTTCGTCCGCAAGGTCGACGTGAACGGTCGGGAACTCTGGACGCGGCAGCTCGGCGCTACGACCTCAGCCCACAGCACACAGATCTACCCCGCCGACGTTCGCCTGGACGCCGCCGGCAACCTCTACGTCTGCGGGCTGGTGCATGGGCGTCTTCCTGGTTTTGATGGCGAGAACTTCGCCGGGGACGCCTTCGTCCTGAAGTACACCCCGGACGGTACGCTCGCATGGTCCAGGCAGTTCAGTTCGCACCCCTCATGGCATGACGACGCTGAAGCCGTGACCATCGACGCGAGCGGGAACGTGTACGTCGTAGGCAACACCGTTGGGGCGTTCGACCCGGCCTTCAATCCGCTGGTGGGCGAGGAAACAAGCTTCATTCGCAAATACAGCCCGGACGGGCGCGCATTGTGGACGCGGCAGTTCGCGGCGACCGAGAGCGTCACGGTGGTGAACGGCACGCAACGCCTGCGTTCCGGAAGTGCGGTGAGTGACGCCGGCATGGATACGCACGGCAACCTCTACGTCACCGGGAACACCAGGGTGCCTTTTCCCGGTCAGCGGCAGTCTGGGAAGGAAGACGGTTTCCTCCAGGCGTACGCGCCGGACGGTTCCGAGCGCTGGACCCGTCAATTCGGGACTGGAGCGGCGGGCGATGCCGTATTTCCCCGAGGCCTCGCTGTCGATGCAAGCGGCAACAGTTACCTTGCCGGCAACGTCTATGGCACGTTTCCAGGACAGGCAAACAGCGGGGCCGGGGATGCCTTCTTGAGCAAGTTCCTGTCAGACGGCGCCGCCGCCTGGACCCGGCAGTGGGGTGACGCCGACACCGAACAGGTTAGGGCCGTCGCCATCGGGCCGGACAGTCAAGCCTTCGTGACCTGGCACTCGCTGCCGTCCACCTCCGGTGGCGTCATCGACGTGTTCGTGAAGCGCTTTGCGGCCAACGGCGCACCCGGCATGCAGCAGCAGATTGCCACGCCCGCCAATGACTTCTCCGGCGATGTCCACGTTGATTCATCCGGTCATGTTTATGTGGCTGGCAGCACCGAAGGGGTCTTTCCAGGCCAGCGTTCCGAGGGTGAACTCGACGCGTTCGTCATGAAAATGGCACCCGCACGACCCTGAATCTGGCGGGGTTGTGGCAAGTTGTTGGCGTCAAGGCGATGAAAGAGCCTCGGTGAGACAGGTGGCCTGAAATTCAGGCCACCTGTCTCGCGACGTCGCGCCAACGCACGAAAGCCCGTTTTTGGTGGTGAGGACGATGATGCGTGGGAAGCGTGCAGCGGGCCGGATGGTGCAGAGTCGTGATGCGAGCGTGCAGGTCAAGAACTCCCTGTGCTCGTCGCCGTGATCTCAAGCCGCGTTGCTGGCGCTCTTGTCGTCGTGTGGGACGATGGGACTGCTCAACCAGAGTGTTGCAGCGAGCCGCGGAGACCACCGGGACGTGCGCCACACCGTGGAGTACCGGAGAAGGGCTGCACCGTCACGCCACAGCTTGTCCGTGTGCACCGCGAGCGGCACACCATGTTCACCCAGGAACCGGGCACAGAATGACTTGGCCGCTTCAGTGTCTCGGCGTCGTTGCAAGAAGACGTCCAGGGCGACGCCATGTTCGTCGACGGCCTGCCACAACCCTTGGGTGACGCCGCCGACGCCCACGTGCATCTCGTCGAGATGCCACCGGGAATCCTGACGGGGTTCCCGGTGGCGCAGGCCCTCGGCGAACAGGTCGCTGAACTTGATGCCCCAGGTGCGGATGAACTCGCGGGTGACGACAATTCCTCGTTCCAGCAGGAGTTCCATGACGTCCCGATAACTCAGCGTGAAGCGGTGGTCCAGCCCAATGGCGTACCCAATGACCTCAAGCGGGAATCGGTCGCTGGTAAGCTTCTGACCGCGAGGTGGGTGAAACCTTGCCCGACGACTGGAACGCCTTCATCGCAGGAGTCCCCGACGACCCAGCGGCGCCAGCCCCCCTGTTCCTGACCGGCGCATAGCCGGCCCCCGCGCATCCTGACTGACAAAGGAGGGGGAACAGAAGGATTATTGGTAGTCCGTTGATTTGTCCGGCAATTGCATCCCAGTCGCAGTGGAGGCTGATGTCAACATTCCTCTTGGAATGCGTGCTGAACGTCGTTCCTTTCCAGAGTCAACGGACTACCATTCTTGAGAACGGCAGACATGCGTCTGGGCCCGCTGCGTGAGCGGGAAGCGGTGATATAGCCGCAGGGCGTACCCGATCATGCGCAAGGGAAAACGGTGGGGGTTGAGCTTCCGATCACTCACGGCTCGTGAGCCTATTCACGTTCAGTTGCCAGAACCTGTAGAAGCAGTCCCAGACGCACCTCTCTGTGTATCAGCGCAGCAGTTGCACCTTGAGCAGCTCGGCGAGCCAGGCCTGGTAGTCGTCCGGCGACCACCCCCATTCCACCACCAGTTCCTGATACACCTCGGCCCGTGTCAGGGCGAGGTAGATGGCCGCCGCCCGGTCTGGCGTCACGCGGTAGTCGCCCGCCCAGGATCGAACGATCCTACTGATGTTGGTGCGTCGGCCAGCGAGTGCGGCCTTGAGTTCGGTCGCTGCCTCGGCATCCATGGCGGCGGCGCTGTGGTAGATCGTGACCATCTGGGCGCTGCGCTCCCATTGCTGCCGCGTGGCCTGCGCAGCGAGGTCCAGACGGCGTCCGGGGTTCGTTTCGGCGCTCGCCTGGGCGTACACCTCGCGCTGCCCCGAGTCCTGGTGCCAGGCTTCTCGGATCACCTTCAGGATGCCGAGTTTGTTGGTGTAGATCGTGTACACCGTACTGACCGCCACGCCCGCCCTGGCGGCGATGGCGTCCATGGTGGTGAGGCCGTAGCCCTGCTCGATGAAGAGCTCGGTGGCAGCCTGGACGATGAGCGCCCGGGTGGCGAGGGCCTGACGTTGGCGGTGGGTCAGCGTGGAGTTGCGTTCGGTCATCCAGGAGAGTATAACTTGTTTTAGTGTAGTTCAACTACATTCAGTGGAGGTCAGGTATGAACAGTACCGACGTGGTTCGCCAGATGATCGAACGCGCCTTCAACACCGGGGATCTCGGTGCGGTGGACGAGCTCCTCGCACCCGGTGCCGTCGACCACCAGGAGACCCCCGACACCAATTTCAGGGTGCACCTGAAACAGGTCATCAGCATGCTCAGGACCGCTTTCCCAGACCTTCACTTCGAGATTCAACACCTGCTGAGTGACGGTGACATCGTCGCCATGAATTCCGTGATGACGGGCACACACAGCGGCCCGTTCCGCGGCCTGCCCGCGACCGGCCGGAGCGTTCGGGTGCGGCACATGCACTTCGTTCACGTGGTCGGCGGCCAGGGACATGACCTGTGGCACCTGTGGGACATGCCGGAGCTCATGAAACAGCTGACCCCTGAACCCTCCCACGCAGCGCCGGTCCCCTGAAGTCCACGAGGAGGCACGAGTCATGTCATCAGCAGCGGCACCACTCCGCGAGGCGTGCCACCGGCCCTACGGCATTCCGGGATACCACCTGCTGTACCGCCTTGGGGTGACCCCCTGGGACACCAGCCGCGTCCCTGCGGAGTTGGTGCTGGTCCGTTGACTTCTCGGTGGGACATGTCCTGCAGGGACTTCTCACCTCGTTTGTCGACTTCCTGGGCTGTACGTGCTGAACGCCATTTCGCTACGGAGTCAACGGACTTCCACCAGGACCGCTTCGCGTCATGCCGACCGACCCCATCTCTCCGGACGAGGCGCCCTGTCTGCCCGGAGCCCAGACCAGCAGGGCAAGGATCCTCCATGCTTCCACAAGTCCTGACCGCCGCTGCCGGCGCCCTGCTGCTCTCCAGTGCCCTGGCCCAGTCCTCACCCCAGCGGTACTACCGCCTCCAGCTCAAGCTGAATGGCCAGTACCTGGACGCTGACCACTGCACCGCCACCCTGGGCCTGAACCCGGGCTCGTCGTATGCAGGAGGAGCGTGCCAACTCTGGACGCTCGTTCACACGGGCGGCGGCTGGTACAAGATTCAGCTCAAATCCAACGGGCAGTTCCTGGACGCCGACCACTGCGCCAGCCCCGTGACCCTCAACCCCGGCTCGACCTCCGCGGGCGGCGCCTGCCAGTTGTGGCGTTTCGTTCCCGCCGGCGGCGGCTGGTACAAGATTCAGCTCAAATCCAACGGGCAGTTTCTGGACGCCGCCTCCTGCGCCACGCCCATCTCCCTGAATCCAGGGTCCACCTACGCCGGCGGCGCCTGCCAGCTCTGGAAACTGATCCCCGAGTCGGTCCGCATCAACTGACGGCCGGAACTGCATCGGTTGAGGAGAATCGCCTCAAGCCGTGTGCCCTGAGCGACCCCACCGCGACACGCAGGCGGGCAAGGGGGCAGTGCCCGACACTGGGCGAGGTGGTGGGGCGCTGGGGGGCACCGGTTGCCCCGTGTCCTCCGGCCCTCGTCTTTCTCCATCCGCCTGGCTCAGCCCCCGAGGAGGTCACCGCGTGGCGACCACAGAGGAAGATCAAGAAGGAGGGCAGGACCCCACCGGACTGCTCCCGCCTCTGTGCACACTGCCTGCGGGCCGTCCCCACCACCTCCGTCGGGCGCTACTGCGTGAACGACGGCACCCGCCTGCGGCAAGCCTGCTGCCACTGCGGCGCTCCCACTACTTCAAACTCCAGCGCCTCTCCCCTCCCTGGCCCTGGCGACCACCCCACCGCATGAGCGTGAGCGCTCAGCACACCGTCTGACGGCTTTGTCCACCGCCCCCACCCCTCCACCCTCACACCGGAGTTTCCATGACCCGAAGCAACCGCTTCACCCTGCTGCTCTGCCTGGCCCTCCTGCTCGCCGCCTGTGGAGGCGGCGCCCCGACGCCTCAGGCCCAGGGCACCTGGGAAACCAGTACCTGGGATACCGCAGCCTGGCAGTAACCTCTGCCTCCACAGGAGGTCTGACATGAACTTCAAAGGCACCAACAGCTTTCTCCTGGGCGCGCTGCTCTTTCCGCTGGGCGCGCTGGCCGCCGAAACCTTCACCACGTTCCAGCCGGGCACGCCCATCCGGGCAGCCGAGGTCAACGCCAATTTCAGCGCCCTAAAGGCGGGAATTGCCGCTCTGGAATCAGGGAAACAGACCAAACTGACCGCCACGCCCTGCGCGGCCGGTCAATTCGTGCAGGGCGTGACCGAGGCCGGCGCACTGAGCTGCGGAGTCGATCAGATCGGCGCGGCGGGCAGTGCGGGCGTGGCCAGCCTGAACGGCAAGACCGGCAGCCTGGCCCTGGAAGCGGGCACAGGCCTCAAGATCGACAGTGCCCAGGCCGGCAAACTTATCCTGAGTGCCACCAGCACGGGTGGCGGCAGCCTGGCTCTACCCTTTACCGCCACCGCCAGCGGCAACACACCCGCCTTCTCGGTGACCAACGCCGCCGGCATCGCCCTGAGCGGTTCGAGCACCGACGGCCACGCCGTGTACGGCATCAGTGTCAAGGGATACGGGGTCAGTGCGTACTCGGAGTCCAGTTTTGGCGTGGTGGGCTTTACGAATACGGGCGTTGCAGGTGTATACGGCGAATCCAAGGTCAGCGGCGCGGCGGGCGTGCGCGGCGTGAATTCGGTGGGTCCGGGCTCGTCGGGCGTCTGGGGCGAGAGTGTGCCGGGCTCGGGCGTGCGCGGCAGCAGCACCTCGGGCTCGGGTGTGCTGGGCACCGCCGAGAAGGGCTACGGCGTGAAGGGTTCGGTCAGCGCCTCCGGGACCGGCGTCTACGGCGAGAACACCTCTGGCTCGGCCGGTGCCGGGGTCCAGGGCCGCGCAGACCCCGTCAACTCGGTGGGCGTGGGTGGTCTCAGCTCTGCCGGGACGGGTGTGCAGGGCACGAGCGCGAGCGGCACCGGCGTGCGCGGCACCTCCGGGAGCGGCGGCACCGGCGTTGAGGGCGCCGTAACTGGTGCCAGCGGCTTCGGCGTCAAGGGCACGCATGCCAGCAACGGCTTCGGTGTCTACGGCCACTCGCCCAGCGGTGTGGGTGTGGGCGGAGAGTCGTCGGGCAGCATCGGCGTGCAGGGCACCGGGCCGATTGCCATGAAGGCCGTGGGGAACGCGGTGCAGAGCGTCGGTGCGGGCGGCTGGGCCAAGGGTATGGTCATCGTGGACGTGACCAGACCCGCCGGGCAGCAGATTGTGCGCTGCTACAACTCGCAAGTGACAGGCGCCGCCATGACCACCGCGCCCTGTGGGTATTCCATCGAAAGTAGCACCGGGCAGTGGCGCGTCGTGTTCGGCTTCGATACACGCACCACCTTTGCCGCCGCCACGCTGACCGATAACCAGGGTCAGTGTTTCGATCTTCCATGCAAATTTCCTACCATTTCAGGTGTCCTATACGAGAACGATTCAGTCGTCGTGGTGACTCGTTTCGCCGCCAGCTACGCCTACGCCAACCCCTACCAGGGCTTCACACTGATCCTGTACTGAGGGTCAGACGGGGAGCTGCTCAGGAGAATCCATGCCCAGACTCAGACTTCATCTGCTGGCCCTCGCCGCCCTCTCTGGCGCCGCCCTCGCCGCCACCAACTACTCCATCATCGTGAACGGTCAGGTCACTCAGGGACAGGCCATCGTCGTGAATGGCCAGACCTACGTGCCTCTGTCGGCGCTGAAGCGGCTGGGCGTCCAGACCAGTGTGAACGGCAGCACCCTGACCCTGGGCGCCCCGGCCCCGGCCACCGCGCCGGGTGGGGCCAACCAGCGCGCCTCTCTGGAGGGCTGCGTCGGTGAGACGCTGTTCAACGGCATCTGGCGCCTGACCACCCGAAAGGTCGAGCCCATCGGCCCCGATGTCGGCCTCGGCTCCGGCTGGGGCGTCACGGTCGAGCTGCGCAACGGCACCGCGACCAGGACCTCGCTGCACGACACCGGCCTGACCGCCATCGAACTCGTGCAGCCGGACGGCAACACCCTTGTCTTTGAGGAACGCACCGCCGAGGAACCATTCCTGTACAAGGAACTCACCCAGGCCGGCGGCGTGACCTATCAACTGCGGTTTCATGTGCAGGACTCCCGTGCCACGGCCTCTAGCGTACCCAGGCCCGCCAAGCTGGTGGTGCAACTCGATCCCAAACGCCTGACCGCCGGGTACCTGATTGCGGGCAAGGTGGCCTACACCACTCCCACACCAAGCTTCCGGGTGCGCCTCGATTGCCAGAAATAGAGTTGTTCTCCAGGAGAGGGGTCGGCCCTGGGTTCTTCCGGTGCCTCCGCGGTCTGTCCTCTTCAGTGAGATTCACCCACTCCGCTGCGGAGCCTCGCCAGTCGGCCGGTTCCTGGAAATACACGCCTGACACGAACTGCCCCTGCGGACACCCAGGCCATGGGGCAGGCCGACGCCGCCTGGTCAGCCACGCTGCGCCTCGGCTCCGCTGAAGGCACACTGCCCCTCACGCAGGCGATCATCTCCGTCGCCACAGCGCCCAAGTCCAACGCCGCCTACCGCGCGATCACCCAGGCACTGGGCCTGGCCCGGCAACATCCCCACCTGACGCCGCCGCTGCGCATGATGAACGCCCGGACCGACTACCAGGCGGCGCTGAGACGCAAAAGAGACGACGCCTACAACCACAAATCCAGTCGACCTCAATCAGGCCAGACCCCCGGTGAAACGGTGACGTTCGGCTCGCCCTGCCCTGCCCTCCCGCCGACACGCCCTGAGCCCCACCCTCACAGGCCCCCGCCCCACGCGGGGGTTCTTTGTGGAGGCTCTGCCATAGTGAAGTCCAAACCACACGTTGAACCGAGCACCTTCAGTTGGCCGGTGAGCGCGCTATGGTGTCATTTCAGCTGTTCGGCACAGGATTTCCACCCGCGACATTCCGTTTCTCTCTGACGACAGGAGTACGTATGGAACCCAGAAGACTTGGCAAAACAGGGCACCTGATTTCCCCCATCGGTTTCGGCGCCTGGGCGATCGGCGGCACCTGGGGGGCCGTTGACGATGACACCAGTCTCGCCGCGCTGCACCGCGCGCTTGATCTCGGCGTTAACTTTTTCGATACCGCTGACGTGTACGGCGACGGACACAGCGAGCGGCTCCTGGCCCAGCTGCGCCGCGAGCGGTCCGAGCCGTTTGTGGTGGCCACCAAAGCAGGCCGCCGCCTCAACCCTCACACCGCCGCCGGCTACACCCGTCAAAATTTGCAGGCCTTTGTGGAGCGGAGTGTGCACAACCTCGGGGTCGAAGCGCTGGATTTGCTGCAACTGCACTGCCCGCCCACCGAGGTCTACGAGCGCGATGATGTCTACGCGGCGCTCGACGCAATGGTGCAGGACGGCCTGCTGCGGGCGTACGGCGTCAGCGTCGAAACCGTGCAGGAAGCCCTGACCGCCATTGAGCATCCGCATGTCGCCACGGTGCAGATCATTTTCAACGCCTTCCGGCTCAAGCCTGCCGAAGCGTTGTTTGCCGCAGCGCGTCAACATGACGTGGGCATCATCGCGCGGGTTCCTCTCGCCAGCGGCCTGCTCAGTGGCAAGTTGAAGCGCGACACAGCGTTTGCCGAAGACGACCACCGTCACTTCAACCGCCACGGGGAAGCGTTTGACCGGGGCGAGACCTTCTCGGGCGTGGACTACGCCACCGGGCTCGAGGCGGTGGAGCGGTTGCGTCCCCTCGTGCCCGCAGGGGTGACCCTGGCGCAATTTGCGCTGCGGTGGATTCTGATGTTTCCGGAAGTCAGCTGTGCCATTCCAGGCGCCCGGACGCCGCAGCAGGCGGCCGACAACACGGCGGCGGCCGCCTTACCGCCTCTTGACACGGCGCAGCTTCAGGGCGTGAGGGCGGTCTACGACGATCTGATTCGTCCACAGGTTCATTCATTGTGGTAAAGGCAGCTTCGACCCGGCCGGGAGAGGCAGAGAGCTGAAGGGGCGTCAATCCGCAACAAGCCTGTCTGGCCCGGCCGTGGCGTGGCGGGCGGCGGCCTGACCCGGTCAGCGGTGAGTCTGCCTGGAGGGGTGTCATGGCCGGAGCCCCTCTCAGGCCGTCGTTCCTGTGGACTTGCCCCTCACGTATGGGTGCCGCATGCAGATCGTGGTCACCCGGTCAATGGCTGGCGACCTGGTCTGTCTGGCAACCGATTTGCATGCCCAGGACGCCTGTTTGACGTATCGTCTCCGCTGGTCGGTGGAGTGCACGTTTTCTTCGATGAAATCGCGTGGCTTCGACCTGGAACGGACAGGGATGACGCAGGACGATCGCCTTGAGCGGCTGTTCGGCATAGTGACCCTCGCCTGGGTCTGGTGCCTCCGTGGGGGTGTGGATGGGGCGCTGGAGCGCCCCATCCCAATCAAGGCTCATGGCCGCAAGGCGTTGAGCCTGGTCACCGCTGGTTGGGAATGCCTCGCACACACACTCCGGTGGGATCGTCCAGCACGAGTTCCCTTTGTCAATCTCTTCACGACTCGTTTTCCAGCTCCTGGCGCGGTCGGAGGCTAAGGTGTCCGGTACTGAACCCGACACCATCGGAGGAGGCCGAAACCATTGAGACCGTGCTCAGTCAGGAATCCTGGCGACGCGTGATGTGGCGTCAAGGGACGAAAGGACCGCTGAGCGGCACGTTCGCGGCAAAGTACGTTCGGCTGGCGGACGGCAACGAGAATGCCCGGGGGCAGCACCTTCCCCTGGAAGGTGCCTGGGTGATTGATGAGCAATGTGCTCGTGATGAAAATAAGGATTACCTCTGTAATCTGCCGCCTGAGACAGCCTTCGAGCACCTGATTCAGGTCATCAAGCAGCGCTGGGCGTGTGAATTGGGGCTCCGGGAACTCAAGCAGAAGAGGGGTCTGGATCACTTCGAGGGCCGAAGCTGGCAGGGCCTGCATCATCGTGCTCTGCGTGGTGGCCTTGCTGTTCTTGCAATGGCTGCGCCTGTCCCAACCCGATGGCTTGTTAGGGGAGTCCGTCCCCGCGATTCGAAGGGAGATCGCCGGGGATATTCTCCGGCGATTCAGTGCCCATCTTCAATATTGCCCGTGCTGCACAGCATTATTCAGTAGCCCCTGAATTTCCCCGAAGTATAGCTACGCACCACAGCATTGAAGTTCACGCCGACAGCCATCTTCTTGGTGGTACGGGCAGATCCAGGGAACAGGCCTTTGAGCGTCAGCACATGCCCCGCCACCGGGTCCGGCGGCCGTCCCTGGTTGGCCTGACTCGTCAGCGGGCCTTCAGAACCACGGCCTGGTAGGGCTGCAGCAGCAGGGCATTGACAACGTCAAGCGTGCGGTAGTTGTTGCTCAACACCGCGCCGCCCATGAATTCGTCCGGAATCGCGTAATGAACAGGCTGGTCACTGAAGTTCGCGGCAACCAGCAGCCGCGTAAGGCTGTCATCCCGGATGTAGGCAAAGACGCTCGGATGATCCTCGTCCAGAAGCGTGAACGTTCCGTCCCGCACGACGGTCAAGGATTTCCGCAGCGCGATGGTCTCACGGTAGTGATGCCACACCGACGCCGGGTCTGCCTGCGCCGCTCGGGCATTGACATCCGGGAAATTGGGGTTCACGCCAATCCATGGGGTTCCGGCGGTGAAACCCGCGTGCACTGAGTCGTCCCACTGCATGGGCGTGCGTGCATTGTCGCGGCCGCGCGCCCAGACGGCCGCCAGGATGCGCTCATCGTCCCAGCCGTGTTCGTCTCGCAGCACGCGGCTGGCGTTGATCGTCTCGATGTCGCGGTAGTGGTCCAGGCGCTGGAAACTGACGTTGGTCATTCCCAGCTCCTGCCCCTGGTAGATGTAAGGCGTCCCCTGCAGAAACAAGAGCACCGTGCACAGCATTTTCGCGCTCTCCACACGGAACTCGCGGTCGTGACCAAAGCGAGAGACGGCCCGGGGCTGATCATGGTTGTCCCAGTAGAGGCTGTTCCAGCCGCGGCCGTACAATTCCGTCTGCCAGCGCGAAATGATGCGCTTGAGTTCCGGCAGGGTCCAGGCCTCGTTGCCCCACTTGCCGCGGTCGGCGCGGTCGTCACCGATAAAGACGTGTTCGAAGTGAAAGACCATGTTCAGCTCATGGCGGTCCTCGCCGCTGTACAGCGCGCCCTCCGCCGGCGTGACGCCCGGTGTTTCACCCACGGTCACGACGTCGTACTGGCTCAGAACCTCGCGGTGCATCTCCTGCAGGAACTCATGAATGCGTGGCCCGTTCAGGAAGTGCGGCTGCCCGTCCGTGAGGTCCGTGCCAGGAAGAGGGTGACCCTCCGGGAAGTCCTGCGGCTTGGACAGCATGTTGATGGTGTCCATGCGCCAGCCACTGATGCCCTTGTCAAGCCAGAACCGCATCATGTCGTAGACCTCGCGCCGCACCAGCGGGTTTTCCCAGTTGAGGTCCGGCTGCTTGCGGCTGAACAGGTGCAGGTAGTACTCGCCGCTGGGCTCGTCGAATTCCCAGACACTGCCGCTGAAGTACGACTGCCAGTGGTTCGGCGGGTTGCCGTCATGCGGCGTGCGCCAGACGTACCAGTCGCGTTTCGGTGAGTGCCTGCCCGAGCGCGATTCGACAAACCAGGGATGCTCGTCGCTGGTGTGATTCACCACCAGATCCAGCATGATTTTCAGGCCGCGCGCGCGGGCTTCCCGGACAAGTTCGTCGAAGTCCTCCATGCTGCCGAACTCCGGCATGATGGTGCGGTAATCGCTGATGTCGTAGCCGTTGTCGTCATTGGGCGACGTGAAGATCGGCGAGATCCACACGATGTCGACGCCCAGCCGGGCGAGGTAGTCGAGCCGCGCCGTAATACCGCGCAGATCACCGACGCCGTCGTCGTTGCTGTCCTGAAAGGACCGGGGATAGATCTGATAGACGACGGCGTCCTTCCACCAGGGAGCAGGCGTGAGGTGGGGCATTGTCCACACTTACCACGTGCAGGCTGCGTCACCGCGTTACGATGAACGACTTCGTAACGGTGCCAGGGCAGGCGGCATGCTGACACCCCGTGCGGGGCTCAGTGCTCAACAGGTTCTTTGGATGCCCGAAAAAGCGCCAGCGATACGCGAGAACAATGGGCGTCTGCTGGGGTCAGCACGCCTGGCCTGGTTCCTCCCCTCACGCCAACGGCTTCTGGTGGCCTCACTCAGCCCAGGGGGCACCAGGATCAAGGCTCCGGTGCTGGGCTAGTTGCGCGTCAATAAAAGGCAAAGTCAGGGCGCTGGGCACCGGACCGAGATGACAAACGGCCGAATCAGGAGTCGCGCACTGACAGGTACCCTACGGGCATGCAGGCTTCTCCTGACCCTCTTTCCTTTGTTCTTTTACAAGCTCGAAATGACAAGCCGCACGGCGTGACGTTGGTGCTGGAACCCTGGGGGGAAGAGGTCGTGCTGCTGAGCGGTGTGACGGTGACCGTGACAGTTCGTGGCGTGCGTGCAAGAGAGGTCGAGCTCGTTTGGGGGGAGCGGGACGTGACGCTTTTCGCGGCGCCAGGGAGCACGGTTGAGGTGGAAGACGAGCAGGGGGTACACCTGACCGAAATTGTTCTTCCTGTTCCGGGTCTTCCGGAAGGAATGTCGACGCGTGCGTTCGTGAGCCAGGTACTCACAGGCGAGCATGACACCTGACCTGTCGCATGGGAATACGCCTCATTCCACGTCGCTGAGGTTCTCCAGCACTTCGGTCATCACGCCCTGCATCCAGGCGCGGACCACCGGCGCCTTGTCCGGGAAGGTTCCGTGCAGACGGATGTCGGGGGCGGCGCCGATCTGGAAGGTCACTTCGGTGTCCTCGCCGTACCGGGCCTGCGCGGCGCGCGTCAGGTCGGCGTGCATGAGGGCGCCGATCCTGAGGGGGTCGGGGCCGGGCGTGCGGACCACAGTGCCTTTCTCGTAGCGTTTCTGTTCGGTCCGGACCATCCGGATCTCGATGCGGCGGGTGCAGGTCTCCTCCATAAAGGTCTCCCCCAGGACGGCGGACTTGACGCGGAATCCTGGTGTCGGTCACCATACACGAAACTATCAATCTTTTCTTTGATAGTTTCTGGAGACACCTGACCATGCCCCCCCGCCTCACCCCCCTTCGCCAGAACCTGCTGCGCCTGATCGTCCGCCTCACCCGGGAGGCAGGTGGGCCGCCCAGTGCCGCCGAACTGGCCCGCGCCGCCGGCCTTACCGA